>JAFXCZ010000013.1 GCA_017516445.1 Clostridia bacterium | reverse complement strand
TCAATGAAGGTATGCGCTGGAGATAACATAAAAATTTATGTTAAGCTCATCGGACTAACCACTGCTAAAACTAAATAAGTATGATACTCGTTTTGAAAGAAATATGATGTTCATTTTGAGAGAACTCGTTTCGAAATTCTTTTTGAAATTAACTGTCGGTGCTTAGTATGAAAATATGATTATCTTTTTGAAATGCTCCTAACAGAATCTTATAAGAGTAATCAAAGATATATAAAGTGGATGTACCCACATCTGCAATAATCCCATAAAGAATCTATCCTATCTTTTTGATATGATTGATGACTATCGTTTCGAAATGAGCGCGGGAAAGATGACTATCATTTATAGAACGGCTCCCATAGACTGGAATCAGTCTGTGGGAGCCAAAATTTTTTTATAATTAAAAATTTTCGTAAATAAATCCGCCAAATTTATTTACGGCTAAAAATATAATTTTCGTCAATAAATTAAATGTATTTGTCAATCCACTCAATAAGCTGTTTGCGAGAACGCTTTGTCCAGTTTGCAGCAAGATAATATTCCTGACCGTATTTAGAAATTTTCTTTGAATAGTAGTTGTCGGGTTGGCTTTTATCTGCTTTGACTAATATTGTTGAATCAATATTAAAGTGTTCTGCAGCCCCTTTTGTGCATAGCCAGTCGATTTCATCTTGGGTTACCTTGTCAGACTGCAGTATTTGAATGAAATGACCTTTCACAAGCTCAGGAACAGTTAATGACGAAAAATCTATATTATTTTCCTTCTCAGTCAATTCAGGCGCAAATTTGTCCTTAAGCTTAGTTATATGTTTGCGAATATCGGGCGATATGCGAACATAACCGTCTTTTTCGATAAATACTTTACCGAGACTTTTTTCAGTATCTAATTTCATTTGAGCAAAATTTATATTAAATTTTGGCACATAAATATCAGTACGAGTCTTATCGTTACAAGCATCTTTGAGCATACCCAGAGTTACATTCTTATGTTTATCCTCTAATAGCAGGAAGGCACGAATAATTTTATGTGTATTAAGGTCTTTGCTTTCAGCCCAACGAGGCAATTTGCGAGCCGCCTTTCCACCAATATTGTTTTTAGTGAGCTTAATATCTGTTTCACATTCCTTGGCAGCTTCTTCAAAATATTCCTTTAAATATACTTTGATAAGATTTTCCATAACCGTATTAACATTTTCACCGGTAGCTTTTAGTACGGTTTGCAGATGATTATAAATATTATGGTCAAGTGCAATCATTACTTGTTTTTCCACATAAATCACTCCCTATATTTATTTTAACATTCGGTTGAGTAATACGCAATACTATAATACTAAATTTATACTAAAAACCGCCTTATTAAAGGCGGTTTTAGATTAACTTTTGAGCGAATACGTTCTGTTGCGGTTTGAACCATTTGCAATAATAATTTCTTTTGCAATAAGTTCTCGTAAAATTTCTTTTATACGAGAATTTTTTACATTTATTAATTCAGCAAGTTCTGATGAAGTTGCCGTCACATTAGTTGTCAAGTGGCTTACGATAAGCTCATATTGCATTGCTGTTTTTGAATGGATGATTTTATCGGCGGTTTTTATCGGCGGTTTTTTATCGGCGGTTTTTATCGGCGGTTTTGTGACAATAGTATTTTGGATAAACAATGTTAGTGTTGTGCGTGCAGGGTCGAATTCTTCTGATATAATAGGTTCAGACCAACCGTGTTCTATCCATGTATGATAAATTGTAGGGATACCGCTTCCTGCTCGTTCGCCAATATTTATAAGATTGAACATTTTCATTAGAGAAGCATTCCTTGGGTCGGAGATGCCACCACTTTTTGCTTCATCTAACTCAATTCTAAAACTTCCGGGGTTTGAGATAGTTATAGCATCGGGTGTTTTAATTACAACTAATCCACGCGAACCGTAATAATCGGCATTTATTAAACTGTTTGCAGGTGCTTCTCTTAAAGCGGTATGGATGGGTGTTTCGTCAACACGTGTACCGTTTTCTATTTTAAACGGTTTCTTTAAATCAAATGTCAGTTTGTTATATGTGTGGAAAAAGAAGTCGTGTAAGTTTCCACTCCAATCGCCTGATGAAGAGAAGATACGGTCAGTCCAGCGAATATCTGTGTTATTACTATATTGTTCTTGGTAATCAAGAAAAAAGTGGGGAAATTCTTTTACGATTTCATATTCGTTGCCGAACATCAGAAGTCCTGCAGCAGTAGGATGGAGTTTTCCGTCTTCGCCTTTGTCAGCAGCGCCGAGACGATAAAGAAAATCTAAATCTTCGAGCGCTTCCCAAACATGACCTGGTCTAAGATTTTTCATGCGCATACGATAATTACGTACACTTTCAAAATTAAAAACATCGGTTGTCATTTCGTTCAAGACCAGCATATCCTGTGTTTTGTAGGATGCATCACGTGTCATTGATTTGACTTCATTTTCAGAACAGTGATAGTCACCCTCACCGTTTCTTCGGTAGCTTCCTGTTATGGGATTGCCGTCTATATAAATAGGTTTATCATAGCGTTTTGCTTTGGGAACTTCAATTATAAGAATATTCTTATTATTAATATTTTTTATATAAACATTTTTTGAAGTTAGGATATTTGTGTTAACTTTTTTAGAATTGTTTATGATATCCCAAAATTCCTTTTCAATTTTTTCGGGGTTTGAAAGACCGATAGGATTAAATGTTTTGTCAGAAAGTTCTTCAACACCTAAAAGGATTATGCCACCGAGAGTATTTGCAAATGCAGAATAAGTTTCCCAAATGCTTTGGGGGAGTCCGCCCTGAGCTTTTTTAACTTCTATACGATTGTTTTCGCGGTATTTATTCAGATTTGAAAAGTCTAGCATTTATCGTTATCCTTTCTATAAATTTTCTTTTATTACATTATATTCCTTTTGAATGATAATATCAAGAATTTAAAATATAAAAAATTTATAATATTAATAAAGTAGTTGGGAAAACGCGATTGAGTGAAGTTATTACTCTAATACTAAAAGCGCACTCATAAATATAGTCGATTTTCTTGATCTTTGTTATTTGATTAGTGCTTTTTCAAAAAATATTGTTTTCTTGGAAATGATTTTAATTTTCTACAAGTTTTATATACCGTACATTCGACGGTAAAAACTTAGAGGAGAATTTATCATGAAATATGAAGAACATTTAACAGAAAAGCAAATTAATAACAGGCGAAATATTGATCCGCAAATTGACAAGGTGTTTAGAACAACTAACCACAACGGTGCATCCACACGGCACACCTATGAATGTAATGTACGGCAATTTTATTATTATGTATCCGATAATTACGGAATACAAAGTATTGCCAACGTAAGAGCAAAGCACCTTGTGGATTATGTGGAGTATATGCAGTCGAGAGATTTGGCACCGGCTACAATTATATCCCGTATTTCTGCTATAAGGTTTGCACACAACCTATCAGGCAGTAAAAATAAACTGCCTGAAAATTCTAAACTAAGTTTAGATAAGCGTACAAATGGAACTGTTAATCGCGGTTGGATATATCCGACTGATATTGAAGGGTGTAAAGCCGAGGCTAAAAAGCAAGGAAAGTTTTACATTTGTGATTTTGTTGATATTGCTTTGAACTTTGGTCTTAGAATCAGCGAGGCTTGTAGTCTAAGACTGGAGGATGTTAAAAAAGCAATCTTTGCAGGCGAGCTTCATATAAGAAGTGGCAAGGGCGGCAGACCGAGACATATTCCTATAGATTTAGAAGGTCAAAGGAAGGTGCTCGTAGATCTTGTTGCTAAGTGCGAAAAGAAAGGTATGCAGCCTGGTGAGTTTGTTATTAGCGAGAGCCGTAAATACGGTCCTGCCGATACCGAGAAAAGAATGGAGCATTGGCTTCGTAACCATAGGCACAAGTTCACTACGCCTGATAGAGAGAATATCAACGCAAAGGGATTTAAACCACACAGCAAAGAACTTACTTGGCATGGACTTCGCTATTCCTATGCACAGTGGTGCTACAACTATTATAAAGCCCAAGGCTTTGATGCAGAAGCAAAGGTGTCGCGCAACCTTGGACATAACCGTAGAAGCACTACAAGAAGATATCTTGCTATGAAAATAAGATAGGTCTATTTTGATAATATGTTTCATATAATTGACTGTAAGAAATTTTTAGGAAAGGTGGGTGTAAGAAGTTGTGAAACAACCGAAATTAAAATATACTTTTCATAATCCAAATACACCCGAAAAATCAGCAGATTACATACTCAAAGTTTTTATAGATTCGGGTTTGTCAAAAGTGGAAGAAGCAATTAAAGAAACAGCCGTGCATAAAGAGAATAGCGTATAAATACAGCCGTCCGAATTTTCGGACGGCTGTTTAATGGTGTTATGAAAATTTTTCTTGACTAAAACAGTTACTTATTATAAGATAGTAGTAACAGACAATAATGAAGTAACATAAGGAGAAAAAATGAATATAGCAGCTTATTGCAGAGTTTCAACTGACAAGGAAGACCAACTAAATTCGTTAGAGGCGCAGAAACAATTTTTTTCTGAATATACTAAGAGAACAGGCGATACACTTGTACGGTTATATGCAGACGAAGGGTTATCTGGAACTAAGATAAAAAACCGCAAACAATTTTTACAAATGATGTCTGATGCGGAGTCGGGTATTTTTGATATGGTTGTGGTTAAAGATATTTCCCGTTTTGCACGTAATACTGTTGACCTGCTTCAAAATATACGCAAGTTAAAATCGTTAGGTATTGAAACACAGTTTTTAACTGCTAATATGACAAGTATGGGTAACAGTGAGTTTGTGCTTACTATTTTTGGAGCATTAGCACAGGAAGAAAGTGCGAATACTTCAAAAAGGGTTAAATTTGGCAAAAAGATAAATGCCGAAAAGGGTCGAGTACCTAATATTGTGTTCGGGTATGATAAAATATTGGGAGATTATTTCAATTTGACAATAAATGAATCGGAAGCAGATGTTGTAAGAAAAATATTTAGTTGGTATGCGAATGAT
Organism: Clostridia bacterium; assembly: GCA_017516445.1. Taxonomy (GTDB): domain Bacteria; phylum Bacillota; class Clostridia; order Oscillospirales; family Acutalibacteraceae; genus UBA737. The sequence continues at coordinate 269,386 of JAFXCZ010000013.1, read as the reverse complement.
GGGTATGGCGCCGCTAAAATTTCTAATATGCTTAATGAACAAAAAATAAAGACAAAGCGTGATTGTAATTGGAGCCAGAACGCCATTTGTCGAATTCTTACTAATGAGTTATATACAGGAAAAATTATTAATGGTAAGGAAGAAGTGGCAGATTTTCTTACGGGCAGACGGGCAGAGCGAGATGAAACCGAATGGATGGTAGTTGAAAAGCCGGAACTTCGAATAATAGAACCCGAATTGTTTGAAAAGGTACAGCAAATAATGAAAGAACGGGGAAAGAAATTTAAATTAGATAAAACTCGTCATAGCAATCTGCATCTGTTTTCTACAATTATTAAGTGTAAGGATTGTGGATGGTCTTTCAGACGAAGTGTCAGACAATATAAGAATACATATGTTAAATGGGTATGCTCGGGTCATAACGGTAAGGGTGCGGATAGTTGTCCTAATGCTGTGACTGTAGACGAAAATGAGCTTATTGAAGTGTTGCAGAATTACTTTTCGCAACTTTTAACACAGAAAAAGAATGTTATAAAATATGTTGTAGATGAATTTCAAAAGGTGTATAAGGCAAAGGACGAGAATATTTCTTATGAAAAGGATTTGAAAATACAACTTGCGAAATTACAAAATGTGCGACAGAAGTATATGGATATGTATACCGATGATTTGATTACAAGAGAAGAACTGAATGAAAAGATAGGCGGAAGCAAAAAAGAAATTCAAAGACTTGAAAATGAACTTAAAATGGTATCTTATCATTTGACTAAAGGCGAGCAGTTGGAATCTATTTTAAATAATACTTTCAAAGAAGTTGCTGATATTGCAGATGTCCGACAGATGAATAATGCGCAACTTAAAAAGATTATTCAGAAAATAGAGGTCGATAAAGAAGGCAATGTAGAAATATATTTGCGGTTATTTGGAGATCTTGGTTTAGATTCAACAGTTCTAATACATGACAACTACACATAAGGATGTCACCGAGCGGCTATCGCATGATAATCCGCAGTTGTACCGACAGGTGAAAGAGGTACTCGAAAAAAACAAGCAGGAGCGTCATATCCGCGGTGGTATGGCAACTAGAAAAAAGTATAAGGGAATTTGAAAGGCAGACTCGTTCGAGTCTGCCTTTTGCTATTTAATAAAGTTTTCAATATAGTAGTCGGAGCTTTTATTAATTTCTTTTTTAAGCTTTTTAAGGCTTAATTTTTCGGCAAGGGTGGGGCTTTTTGAAAAAAGGTTTGTGCCAAGACCTAAGCGCTCGCCCTCAATTTCACAGCCGAGAGCTGCCAGTGTTGTAGGCATTATATCCATAGGAGTAAAGCACCTGTTTTTAGGATTTTTGGCGGTGGCTTTTGGATTTATAAAGCAGTTATAAACCCGTCTTGTGTATCCGCTTTTCATATTTTCTTTAAAAAACTGTGCATCCATACTTAAATGGTCGCCTATTACAACAATAGTGGTGTTTTCATAAAACGGTTGCGTTTTTATCCATTCTACAAATTCGCAAACCTTATTTGACGAGCACGAAAGCACATTTTTATATTTTGAATCGAATTTGCTCTCACAGTCGGGGCAGGTGTAGCCTGCAATGTGGTGAGTATCAGCGGTTAGCATAGTGAAGCTGAAAGGCTTGTCGCCGTTTGCGAGTTGTGTGATTTCCTGCTTGGCATAAGAAAACAGCTTTTCATCCTCCATTCCCCACCATACGAAATAATCTTCGGGGATTAAGCCTTCCTTTTTAGCTGTAGAGTAATCGAGGATTTTGTCAGTGCCGTGCTGTGCGAAGTAGTTTTGTCTTCCTCCGTAGGAGGCTATCGAGCCAAACATAACTGTTTGTGTGTAACCGTTTTGGTGAAGTATATCGCTTAAGGTGGTAATAGATGGCAGAAAATTGCTATTAGCTTTAGGAACGGTTTTTCTAATCGGCATTGTAAGCGGAACGCCCGAGGTTTGCGCTACAATTGCGGCAGAGGTCCAGCTTGTGTTGGTTATAAATTGCCAACCGCCGATACCGTCATTATGTGAAAAGTTGGTATTATCCTTTGCTAAATCATAAAGCCTTGGTATAACATTCTCCTCAAGTCCGCCGCCCTCAGCTTCCGAAAAATATGTGGTTTCCATCGATTCAAGCAAAATATATACAAGGTTTTGCTTTTGCTTTGGAAAGGTTATTTTGGTGTTTTCGGGTGCGACGTAATAATTGTCGTAAATATCGGTCTTAGAAAAGTTGCCTATTAAAAAGTAGGGAATACCCGTTACAAAAATACCGTAAGCCCACAGACTTATACACAGTAAAATACAGGTTGCCTTTTTTAAAACCTTTTTTATATTCAGGTTTAAATAATAAAACACAGATAATAGCGCGGTACACAGTACCGACGGCAAAAGTCCCTTTAAAAGCCAATCGTAAATAAGCTCAGCCGCGGTGCCTTGCATAGAGGAAAACAGGGTAAAAAGAATAGACCTAAAGCCAATATCACCGTATACGTCTATGTACCATTTTGCTGAGAAAAAGGCAGTAAAGCTGAGAAAAAAAGCTATAACTATTAATATGTTTTTAATTGTTTTTTTAAGCATTAATTGCGCCTTCAGTCAAGTATTAGTTTTTGGAATTTTTTAATCGCGTTGTACGCTTTGGTTAAAAATTCTATATCGGTTACGTCTTTATAAATTTCGTTTTTTGAAAAAACCTCAAGCATTAGGGGTCCGTTATAATCGCTTTTTTTAAGGTGTAAGGCGGCTTTTTTGTAATCAATTTTGCCGTCAAAGGGTATAAGATGCAGGTCCCCGCCGAGCTTTTTATAATTATCGTGAATATGGGTGCAAAGCAGTCTGTCACCGTAAAGTGACATATATTCTATACCCTTAGTAAAGCAGTTTTCGTGGCCTATATCCCAACAAAAACCCACAAAGTCGTTTTCCTTAAAGTTGTCCATAGCCCATTTTAAATATTTAGGAACACGCAGGTTTTCAAATGCGATTTTTACGTTTTTATTTTGTGCGTGCTCTACAAGTGCTGTAAAGCGGGCAATGCCGAGTTGTGTAATTGGCGGCGGAGTAAATCCCGAGGAAATATGCACAACCGCGATGGGTACATTTGCGCGGCTGCAGCTGTCAATATTGGATAATAAGGTTTCAAACATTTGCTGGCCGTCTATATTGTCAAGCCACATATTATTAATGCCCTTATACACAGTGTGAACAAATTGATATTCGAGCGCATATTGACTGCAAAGCTCAGCAATTTTTTCGGTCTTAGCGCCAAAGGATATATCGCTAAAGACTGCACCGAAGCCTAAATCGGCAATCATTTTTACAGTGTTCTCATAATTAGGCAGCTTTAGTGGAGCTAAAGCAAAATCTTCTAGTGCATCAATATTTATACCTAATTTTTGCACGATTTATTCCTCCGTCCGTATAATATAATGTAATTATACAAATTTTTTTTTGAAAAATCAATAAAATTGTTGACAAACAAAAAATAGAGTGCTATAATAACCAATAACCAAATTATAAAAGCTTTGACGAAGACGGTTTGGAATGCTTGTTTTCAGAGAGTCGGCGGTTGCTGTGAGCCGATAGCGAGAGTCCGTATAACCCATCCCTTCTGAGCTGAAAGGCTGAAATAACAGTAGGCTTTTCCGTGATTGCTGCGTAAAGGCATAGGAATTGTTGGATTCCAAGAGTGGCAGTTTTACTGCAATTTGAGTGGTACCGCGAGTGTTTATTATCACCCGTCTCAAAGAAGTTTGAGATGGGTGTTTTTTATTTTGAAAATTATTAAATGAAAGGGAGTAACCAAGATGACTACCAACACCGCAAAAGAACAGTTAATGGAGATTGCGTCTCGAATAAAGGAGTTACGCGAAATTATGGGTTGGACTGTAGCTGAGATGGCAGAGAAGACCGAAGTGAGCGAAGAAAAATATATTACATTCGAGAGCGCAAATGCTGATATTCCCTTTTCATTTATTCACAAATGCGCTGTAGCGTTTGATGTTGAAATGACCGAGCTTTTAGAGGGCAGAACAGCAAAGCTTTCTACCTATACTGTTACCCGTAAGGGTAAAGGACAAAAAACCGCTAAGGAAGACGGAATTGATATTACCAATTTAGCACCTAAGTTCCGTGACAAGATTGCAGAGCCTTATTTTGTACGCTATGAATATTCGGCTTCGCAGCAGAATAAGCCTATACACCTTTCTACCCACTCCGGACAGGAGTTTGACTATGTGTTGAGCGGCTCGTTAAAGGTGCAAGTAGGTGAGCATACCGAAATTTTGCATGAGGGTGACAGCATTTATTATAATTCCTCAGTGCCCCACGGTATGATAGCGGTTGAGGGTGAGGACTGCGTTTTCTGTGCGGTAGTTCTCCCAGGAGAAGAGGTAAAGGAAGAAACTGTTCGCCGCAGTATTGCATCGGCAAAGGCTTCCGAAAAGCTTGTTTGCGAAAAGTTTGTTGAAACTGTGGAGGATGAAAACGGCGCATTACAGGATATTAAGTTTAAAAATACCGATGTTTTCAACTTTGGCTTTGACGTTGTTGACGGTATAGCAGATAAATACCCAGAAAAGCTTGCTATGCTTCATATTGATAAAAACAAAACCGAACGCCGTTTTACCTTTAAGGATATTAAACGTGCTTCAAACCAGTGTGCTAATTACTTTACATCCTTGGGTATAAAGCGTGGTGATAGGGTAATGCTTGTGCTTAAACGCCATTATCAGTTCTGGTTCAGTATGGTAGCACTTCATAAAATCGGTGCGGTGGCAATCCCTGCTACAAATCAGCTCAAGGAGCACGATTTTGAGTACAGATACAATGCTGCAGGTGTTAGCGCTATAATCTGTACGGCTGACGGCGATACTGCTGAAATAGCACAGCGTGCCGCAAAGAATTGTGACTGCGTTAAAGAGCTTATTATGGTTGGCGGCAAGCGTGACGGTTGGCGCGATTTTGATAACGAATATAAGCTGTTTTCAGGTAAATTTGACCGTCCCGAAGATGCTTCTGCGGGTGACGAAAATGCGCTCATGTTCTTTACCTCGGGTACAACAGGTAATCCTAAAATGGCGGCTCATAAGCATACTTACGCTTTAGGTCATTTTGTTACCGCTAAGTACTGGCACTGCTGCGAGCGTGACGGCTTGCACCTTACAATCTCCGATACAGGCTGGGGTAAATCACTTTGGGGTAAGCTTTACGGTCAGTGGCTGTGTGAGGGCGCGGTGTTCGTTTACGACTTTGATAAATTTGATGCGGATGATATTTTGCCTATGTTTGCAAAGTACAATATAACCACATTCTGTGCACCGCCTACAATGCTCCGTATGCTTGTAAAGAGTGACCTTTCTAAGTTTGATTTGTCTTCAATTCATCATATGACTACCGCGGGCGAAGCGCTCAATCCCGAAGTTTTCCGTCAGTTCGAGGAGGCTACAGGCCTTCAGATAATGGAGGGCTTCGGTCAGACCGAAACCACCCTTACAATAGCAAACCTTTGGGGTACAGTGCCTAAGATTGGTGCTATGGGTAAGGCTTCTCCACAGTATGATGTGGATATAGTTGACCTTGACGGAAACTCGGTAGCAGACGGCGAGGTTGGAGAAATTGTTATAAGAACAAAGGACGGCGTTCCTTGCGGATTGTTTAATGAATATTACCGCGACCAAGAAAAGACTAATGAAGCTTGGTATGACGATATGTACCATACAGGCGATACCGCTTGGCGTGATGAGGACGGTTATTTCTGGTATGTAAGCCGTATAGATGACGTTATTAAGTCTTCGGGCTACCGTATAGGACCGTTTGAAATCGAAAGTGTTATAATGGAATTGCCCTATGTTCTCGAGTGCGGTGTTTCTGCCGCTCCGGACGAGGTTCGCGGTCAGGTTGTAAAGGCAAGCATTGTGCTTACTAAGGGGACTGAGGGTACTGAAGAGCTTAAAAAAGAGATTCAGAACTATGTTAAAACCCATACAGCGCCTTACAAGTATCCGCGTGTGATTGTTTTCCGCGATGAGCTGCCCAAAACAATCAGTGGAAAAATACAAAGAAATAAATTATAATTATTGACAATTTTCCAATGTTGTGATATACTAAATGAGTTAAAAAGCTTTGACGAAGAGTGCGTAATTTTTCGTGTATCAGAGAAGTGACGGTCGGTGCGAGTCATTTATGCGGGTTTTACGTTGTAACTTCTGAGCAAAGGGGAAGAAAGCGAAAGTCAGTAGAACCCCTTCGTGATTGCTGCGTAAAGGCATAGGGATTGTTTGATTCCAAGAGTGGCGGATAAAACCGCAATTTGAGTGGTACCGCGGGTATAGATTATAAATCAATGCTCGTCTCAAAGTCATAACTTTGGGACGGGTTTTGTTATTTCGTCCCACTAAGCTCTATTAAAAGAGGTTGACGGAGGAAAATCATGGAACAGATTAAGGAGCTTGATTTTAAAATCAAGGAAATAGCAGGACGTATTAAGGAACTGCGTGAAATTGAAAATTTATCAGTTGCTGTAATGGCAGAAAAAACGGGTGTAAGCGAGGAGGAATATCTTGCTTGCGAAAAGGGTGAGAGTGATTTACACTTTGCCTTTATTTACCGTTGTGCCAATGCTTTCAATGTTGATGTTACTGATATTATTGAGGGTTATAGTCCTAAGCTTAAATCCTTTACGGTAACACGTCGCGGCGAAGGTCAGCGTATTGAAAAAGCACACGGTATGACCTATTATAATTTGGCTTCTGCCTTTAAGAACAGAATTGCCGAGCCGCTTTATGTTAAGAGCGTATACAGTGAGGAGCTTCAGAATAAACCTATTGAATGTACTACCCACTCGGGTCAGGAATGCGACCTCATCATTTCAGGTCATTTAAAGGTTCAAATAGGTAATCACAGCGAGGTATTAGGACCTGGGGACAGTATTTATTTTGACTCTAACACACCTCACGGTATGATTGCTGTTGGCGGCGAGGATTGCACTTTCTATGCTATTGTTCTTAATCCTACGGGTGAGCCTATTCCTGAATTGGAGCCCGACAAAACGGTTGACGGTAAGATTTCAACCCGTGTCCGCAAAGACCGTAAGGAGCGTATTTACAGCAAGTATATTGATATAGTTGAGAATGACAAGGGCACACCCCTTTCGATTACCTTTAAGAATACCGAAGGGTTTAACTTTGCTTACGATTTGGTAGATGCTCTGGCTGAAAAAGAGCCTGAGAAATTAGCAATGCTACATATTTCTAAGGACGGCACCGAACGTCGCCTTACCTTTAAGGATATTAAAAAGGCTTCAAATCAGTGCGCTAACTATTTTAAGTCTTTAGGTATTAAAAAGGGCGACAGGGTAATGCTTGTTCTTAAAAGGCACTATCAGTTCTGGTATTGTATGATGGCTCTTAATAAGCTTGGTGCGGTTGTTATTCCTGCTACTAACCAGCTTCAAGAGCACGATTTTGAATACCGCTTTAAATCGGCGGGTGTTACGGCTATTGTTTGTACTGCCGATGGCGACACTGCCGCTCAGGTTGATTTAGCCGCTCAAAAGTGCGATTGCTTAAAGCATAAGCTTATAGTTAATGGTAAGCGTGACGGTTGGCGTGATTTTGACAGCGAATACCCACTTTATTCAACCCACTTTAAGCGTACTGAAGATTCACCCTGCGGTGATGATTTAATGCTTATGTACTTCACTTCGGGTACAAGCGGATATCCTAAGATTGCAACCCATACATATAAATATCCGTTAGGCCACTTCCACACAGCTAAGTATTGGCACGATGTTGACCCTGAGGGACTTCATTTCACCATTTCCGATACAGGCTGGGCAAAGGCTATGTGGGGTAAGCTTTACGGACAATGGTTGGCAGAGGCGGCAATTTTTGTTTACGACTTTGACCGTTTTGATGCGGCAGATATTTTGCCGATGTTCCACAAATACGGCATTACAACCTTCTGCGCACCGCCTACAATGCTTCGTATGCTTATCAAACAGGATATTTCGAAATATGATTTATCTTCGGTTAAGCATATGACTACTGCGGGCGAAGCATTAAACCCTGAAGTTTACCGTCAATTTGAAAAGATTACAGGTCTTCAGATTTTGGAAGGCTTTGGTCAGACCGAAAGTACAATGATAATCGGTAATATGATAGGCGCTCCTCATAAAATCGGCTCAATGGGTAAGCCGGCGCCTATTTACGATGTTCATATTGTTGACCCCGACGGCAATGATGTCCCAGTGGGTGAAACAGGCGAAATTGTTATTGATATCAGTAACGGCACACCCTGCGGTCTTGCTATTGGCTACTATGGTGACGAGGAGAAAACCCGTGAAACCTGGGGAGAGAAATACTACCACACAGGCGATACCGCTTGGTGCGATGAGGACGGCTTTTATTGGTATGTTGGCAGAATTGATGACGTTATCAAGTCTTCGGGCTACCGCATAGGACCGTTTGAAATTGAGAGCGTTATTATGGAGCTTCCTTACGTTTTAGAATGTGGTGTTTCTGCCGCTCCCGATGAGGTTCGCGGTCAGGTTGTAAAGGCAAGCATTGTGCTGGTAAATGGCACCGAGCCTACAGAAGAACTTAAAAAGCAAATCCAAACCTATGTTAAGGAAAGAACCGCACCTTATAAGTATCCGCGAATTGTGGAATTCCGTGATAGCTTACCTAAGACTACAAGCGGTAAAATCCAGAGAAATAAATTATGATATATAAAAGAGTAACACTTTTGTGCGGCCATTACGGAAGCGGCAAAACAAACGTTGCTGTAAATATGGCGTATGATCTTAAAAGTCAGTACAGCGATGTTGTTATTGCCGATTTGGATATCGTAAATCCATATTTTCGCACTAAGGACAGTAAGGATGACCTAGAGCAGAGAGGAATAACTCTTATCTCGTCCGAGTATGCGGGTACAAATGTTGATATCCCTGCAATGCCGCAGCAAATGTATATGATAACCGACAATAAGAATTTGCACGCTGTAATAGACGTTGGCGGTGATGACCGCGGCGCTTTGGCGCTAGGTCGCATTGCGCCCGCTATTATGGAGGAAAATGATTACGAAATGCTTTTTGTAATCAACTGCTACCGTCCCTTAACACGTGACGCCGAGTCTACACTTGAGGTTATGCGTGAGATTGAGCAGGCGTGTAAGTGCAAATTCACTGCTATTGTTAATAACTCTAACCTTGGTAATGAAACCACGGCGGAGGATGTTATAAATTCGGTGCCTTATGCAAATGAGGTATCAAAAATTACGGGACTTCCCATAAAATGCACCTGTGTTTACGGTGAAATTTATGAGAGCGTAAAATCAAAAATCAAAGATGTATTTCCTCTTAATTTACAGAGTAAGATTAATTAAAGGAGTGTAAAAAATGGCAAAATTAACCTTTAAAACAGACAAATGCAAGGGCTGTGGTCTTTGTGTAGATGTATGCCCTAAGAAAGTTTTGGCTCTAAGTGCTGATAAAATCAACGCTAAGGGACACCACCCCGTAGAAGCAGTAAATCCCGACGACTGCATTGCTTGTGCATTCTGTGCTACTATGTGTCCGGATTGTATAATTACAGTAGAAAGGTAGGAAGTTAAAAATGGCAGATAAAGTTTTAATGAAAGGTAACGAAGCTATTGCCGAAGCCGCTATTATTGCAGGCTGCCGTCATTACTTCGGTTATCCTATTACCCCTCAGACTGAGATTGCCGCTTATATGGCAAAGAGAATGCCCAAAATCGGCGGTTGCTTTTTACAGGCTGAAAGTGAAGTTGCCGCAATAAATATGGTTTACGGCGTGGCTTCTACAGGTTATAGAGTTATGACCTCGTCTTCAAGCCCTGGTATATCCTTAAAGGGTGAGGGACTTTCGTACCTTGCAGGTGCGGATTTACCGTCACTTGTAATCAATGTACAAAGAGGCGGTCCGGGCCTTGGCGGTATTCAGCCCTCACAGTCTGACTATTATCAAGCTACAAAGGCTGGCGGTCACGGTGACTTTAGAATGCTAGTTTTAGCACCCGCTTCTGTTCAGGAAATGGCTGACCTTACTGTAAAGGGCTTTGAGCTTGCTGATAAATACCGTATGACATCTATGATTTTGGCAGACGGTACTATGGGACAGATGATGGAGCCCGTATCCTTAGATTATGAAATTGCAAAGGCACCCGAAAAGCCTTGGGCTACCACAGGCACTAAGATGGAGAGAGAGCATAATATCGTAAACTCACTTTTCTTACAGCCTGACGAGCTTGAAAAATCAAACAACGAGCGCTTTGAGCGTTATAAGTACATAGAAGAAAACGAAGCTATGTATGAAGAATATATGATGGACGATGCAGAAATTTGCATCACCGCTTTTGGTATTGCTTCACGTGTTGCTAAAAACGCTATTGTTGAAGCTCGTAAAAAGGGTATAAAGGTTGGTATGATTAGACCTATCACCCTGTGGCCGTTCCCCAATAAGCCGTTTGAAAAGACAATCGGCAAGATTAAAACTTATATTTCAGTAGAGCTTTCAATGGGTCAGATGATTGACGATGTTAAGCTTGCTACCAAATGCAGCGGTGAATATGTACTTTGCAACCGTGTTGGCGGTATGATTCCGTCACCAGAAGAGGTACTTGCCGCTATAGAAAAAGCAAACGGAGGTAACAAATAATGGTAGTTTTTGAAAAACCCCACGCATTAACCGATGTACCGCTTCATTACTGCCCCGGCTGTACCCATGGTATAGTACACCGCCTTGTTGCCGAGGTTATGGATGAATTAGGCATAGAGGGTAAAACTGTAGGTATTGCACCTGTTGGTTGCTCGGTTATGGCTTATAACTATTTTAACTGTGATATGATTGAGGCGGCTCACGGTAGAGCACCTGCTGTTGCTACAGGTGTTAAACGCGCCCTCCCCGAAAATATTGTATTTACATATCAGGGTGATGGCGACTTAGCATCAATCGGTATGGCTGAAACTGTGCACGCTGCTGCTAGAAACGAAAATATCACAATCATCTTTATCAATAACGCAATTTACGGTATGACAGGCGGTCAGATGGCTCCTACATCTCTCCCCGGTCAGATTACCCAGACTTCACCTTACGGCAGAGATACCGACCATTGCGGTTTTCCGATTAAGGTTTGCGAAATGCTCTCTGAGGTTGACGGCGCCGAGTATTTAGAGCGTGTAGCTGTTAACAATGTAAAGAATGTTAAAAATGCTAAAAAGGCTATTAAAAAGGCATTCCAGAATCAGATAGACGGCAAGGGCTTCTCTCTTGTTGAGGTTATTTCAAGCTGTCCTACTAACTGGGGACTTACTCCCAAAAAAGCGCTCGAATGGATAGACGAAAAGATGATTCCTTATTATCCCTTAGGTGTTTATAAGGACCGTAGCGCAAAGGAGGCAGAATAATGGCTACTACACAGTATTTATTTGCAGGCTTTGGCGGTCAGGGTATACTCTTTTCGGGTAAATTCTTGGCTTATAAGGGACTTACCGAGGATAAACAGGTAAGCTGGCTTCCGTCCTACGGCCCCGAAATGCGCGGCGGTACCGCAAGCTGCAGTGTTATTTTAAGTGATACTCCCGTAGGCTCACCTATCGTTTCTAAGCCTGATGTTTTGGTTGCTATGAATCTTCCGTCACTTGACAAATATGAAGACAGCGTTGTTTCGGGCGGTACAATTTTTGTAGATTCAGCTTTAATTGAACGCAAGGTTAAGAGAGACGACGTTACCGTTCATTATATTCCTGCAACACGTCTTGCAAGCGACAACGGTATGCCTACCTTGGCTAATATGATTATTGTTGGTAAGATTTTAAAAGAGCTTGGCGGTTATAATGAGGAAACTGTTAACGCCGCACTCTCAAAGGTTATTTCTGCTAAACGTGCTGATATGCTTGAAATCAACAAAAAAGCAATGAGTATCGGTGCTAATAATTAGGAGATGTTATTATGGAAATAAAAATCACAAAGGCTTCCGCTTTAAAGGAAAAGCCTGATAGCAGTACATTAGGCTTCGGTAAAATTTTCACTGACCATATGTTTATGATGGATTGGAACAGCGAAAAGGGCTGGTACAATGCCCGCATAGTTCCTTTTGAGAATCTTTCAATCCACCCCGCATCAACTGTTTTGCATTACGGCAGTGAAATTTTCGAGGGCTTAAAGGCTTACCGCCGTAAAGACGGCAAGGTGCAGTTGTTCCGCCCGATTGAGAATATCAGAAGAATGAACCGCTCGGCTGAGCGTTTATGCCTTCCCGAAATTCCCGAAGATATGGCTTTAGAGGTGCTTGAAAAGTTTGTCGAGCTTGAGCAGGATTGGACACCTTCTGCAGAAGGCACATCGCTCTATCTTCGTCCCTTTATGTTCGGCAATGACGAGTCATTAGGCGTTCACGCTGTTCATAATGCTACTTATGTAATAATTGCTTCCCCTGTTGGAAGTTATTATGCAGAGGGTATTAACCCTGTTAGAATTATGATTGAGGACGAGGACGTTCGTGCAGTACGCGGCGGTACAGGTTACGCTAAATGTGGCGGTAACTATGCCGCTTCTAACCGTGCAGGTGAGCGTGCGGCTAAGCAGGGCTATTCACAGGTATTATGGCTTGACGGTGTAGAACGTAAGTATATCGAAGAAGTTGGCGCTATGAACGTAATGTTCAAAATTGACGGCAAAATCGTAACGCCTATGCTTTCCGGCTCAATTTTACCCGGTATTACCCGTATGTCATGTATTGCAGTGCTTAAAGAAAAGGGCTATGATGTAGAAGAACGTCTTTTAAGCATTGACGAGCTGGCAGACGCTTTAGAGAACGGCAAGCTTGAAGAAGCTTGGGGCTGCGGCACAGCGGCTGTTGTTTCTCCTATAGGTGAGCTTTGCTACAAGGGTGTTAAATACCCTGTAAACAATGGTGAAATCGGTGAGGTTACCCAAATGCTTTACGATACCTTAACAGGTATCCAGTGGGGTAAGCTTGAAGATACATTCGGTTGGACATATCCAATAAAATAGTAGTAAATTAAAATACCCTGAGTACTCAGGGTATTTTTTATTAGCAAAATTTTTGTTATAATATGTTTTGATTTGCAATGATGTGTGATTTGTGCTATACTTTTATTAAAGGAAAATCAGGAGTAAGTATGCAATGGGAAAAACAAAGAAAAAGCAAGAGCAAAAGAATTTTAAAAGCGCCATAGCATTTAATACTAATTATATATTATGGCTAGTGGGTTTAGGTATTACTATATGGGGAAATAATTATTTGTTTTCAGAAGAAAATAAATTTTCTTGGATTTTACTATTTCTTTCTGTTGTTTTTGGTGCGTTGTTGATTTTAGATGCGTTTTTTTATATATTTACTAAAGAAGAAATTTATTTTGTGCATTTTTGGGGCTATAAAAAGCGCTTGCCTTGGTTTTATGTTTCAAAAATAGTTAAGCATAATTTTTTGCGCTTTATTGGATATAGAAAAATAATGGGGTATGAAGTTTTTTATGATAGACCTTATAAAGAAAGAGTTATTAGAACGAGCTTGATTTTACCTTTGTCTTTTAAAATTAAAAAGTGCTTGAACGAATTTTGGAAGAAAGGAATCATAGGAGAGACTGAGCGGAAAAAAAGCAGATTTAATGTGAAAAAGTAAACTGTGTATATTGTGAAAATGTGAAGATTATATTATTGAATAAGTTATAAACAAAACCCCGAAGTCCAGAACTTCGGGGTTTAAGTTATTTATTCGGTTTCTTCGGTATCACACTCTAAATAATCGCCTTTAATGCGGTTTTTATTTTGCACCTTGTCAAAAATTGCAAGTGCTCCGACTAAGGCACCGAAAACTGCCAATAAAGAAACAATCATTTTCAAAAAACTCTTCATAACGTGTACCGCCTTTCACAAAATTTATATTATAATTATTATACCAATTGTTTTTTAAAATGTCAATTACATTAATGGTCCGAAAATGTGCAAAATACCTTGTTTTATTCTTTTGCCTAGTGGGCGTTTTTTCCACCAGCTTAATTTTATTTCCTTTGATACCGCCAAAACCTCGCGGAAGTGCTGTTTTATATCAAGTGCGGCTTCCTTGTTTGAAAGCCATACACCGCATTCAAAATGGAAAACAAAGCTGCGGTAGTCCATATTGACAGAGCCCACGGTTGAAATACAGTCGTCCGATAAAAATATCTTTGAATGTAAAAAGCCTGGGGTATATTCATAAATCCTTACGCCTGCCTGTAAAAGCTCAAGATAGTTATATTGCGTAACATTGTGAACATACCATTTATCAGGGATATGCGGTGTCACAATACAAACCTCAATGCCTGCCTTTGCCGCCATACAAAGTGCGGAGGTCATCATATCGTCAATTACAAGGTAGGGCGTCATAATATATACATATTTCTGCGCGGAGTTTATAATCTGCATATATATGCCTTCGGCTGGGTTGCGTTCGTTGAGCGGACCGTCGCTATAAGGCAGTGCAAAACCGTCGTCTACAATCTCGTGCTGCTTCATACGGGGCTTCATATCAATGCCATTGCCTGTAATAAATTCCCACATAGTGCAGAACATACACAAAAAGCTGTTTACCGCTTCACCTTTAATAATAACACCGCTGTCCATCCAATGACCGAACCGCTCTTGATGGTTAATATATTCATCTCCGATATTAATACCGCCTGTAAATGCCAAGAGACCGTCTATAACCACAATTTTTCGGTGGTTGCGGTTGTTTAAAAAGTTATTGAAAAGCGGATATATGGGGTTGAATACCGAAATTTCAATACCTTCTTTTCGCAGTCGGCTTATAAAGTCGCGGTGCTGACGCTTGATTGAGCCAAAGTCATCAAAAATAATTTTAACTTCAACGCCCTCACGTACCTTTTTCTTTAAAACAGAGTGTATCTGCTCCCACATATAGCCCTCTGCAACTATAAAAAATTCAAGGTAAATATATTCCTTTGCGTTTTCAAGCTCCTCTAAAAGACGGGCTTGAAATTTTTCACCGCTTGGCAAATATTCAGCAGAGGTGTTGTTGTATAGCGGAAACTCCGATTCGTTAGTTAAATAATCGGCTTGGCGGGAGTGCGGCAAATCAAAGTATTTTATGCTTTGTAAAGCGGCCTCGCCGTCACTTAGATATGGCGTGTAGTGCGACTCGCAAATTGCCATTTTTTTGCGTAGATGGGGTAGAACTCTTCCGCCGCCCCATAAAATATATACCGATATACCGAAAATAGGGAAAATAAGAATAAATATTATCCAGCCAATCTTATGGTCGGCATTTCCGCGCTTGTTAATTATAAAAATAGCGGTTATAACACCTATAAACATAGATGTAGTGAAGCCCCAAACAGAATAAAGGCTTGAATCGTAAATAATGAAGAATAAAAAGGCTAACTGTAACACCAAAAGCAAAGCAGAAACTATAATTCTGTTTTGCATTCTTATGCGTCGGTTGTGCTGTTTTTTCATACTTTGCCCTCCTTTTACGGTTAAAATTATATAAGTTAGAATATATTTTACCATATTTATCTCAATTTTTCAATTAGTAGTAGAAAAAATATGATTTATATGGTATACTTTTATTGAATAAACTTTTAGAGAGGTAGCAAAATGTCGAAAAAGATAATGCTCTCAAGCGAGGGTGTAGAGGGCCTTTTTATTGCAAACCACAGGTTTAATACAACCTCAGTATCGTTCAATTTTTATTTACCGCTTAAGGCTGAAACGGTAGCCAATAATGCTTTACTGCCATTTATTTTAACTTCCTGCAGTAAGGATTATCCCGATTTTTCACTTCTTAACCTTAAACTTAACAAGCTTTACGGTGCAAGGCTTGATGCAAGCTGTGAAAAATACGGTGACTGCCAGCTGCTTCGTATGACCGTTTCGGTTATTAACGATAATTTTTCTTTTGACAGTGATTCGCTTGTGAAGCAGGCAAGCGAACTGCTTTTAAAGCTGATTTTCAGCCCCAATGTTGAGGAAGAAGCCTTTTTGCAGAAGGATGTTGACAGGGAAAAGCGTAAGGCTATTGAGCATATCAAGGGTGAGATTGCCGAAAAGCGTATCTATGCTAAAACCCGTCTTATAAGTGAAATGTTTAAGGGCACCGCTTACGGAATACCCAAATGCGGCACTGTAGAGGATGTCAATGCAGTCACACCGCAAAGTCTTTATAAGGCGTGGCAGAATATGCTAAGGACTGCCTTTGTGCGTATACACGTGGTGGGCGCGGCTGTACCCTCAAAGCTTTTTGAGGAGATTGATGAAAAATTTGCGGTAATAGACCGCCATAATATTACCGACTGCAAAATATGTAAGCCCGCTTTGGCAACAGATAAGGTCAATACTGTTTTTGAGAAAATGGATGTAAAACAAGGTAAGCTTGTTATGGGCTTTACGAGTGATGTGTACGGCGATGACGATTTATCACTTCCGCTTATGGTTATGTGTGATATTTTCGGCGGCGGACCGTATTCCCGTCTATTCACTAATGTACGCGAAAAAATGAGTCTTTGCTACTATTGTTCAGCCTCGTCAGTTCGCTATAAGGGGCTTTTAACGGTTGATTCGGGTGTTGAATGTGAAAATGCCGACAAGGCAATTGATGAAATTATGAATCAGCTTAAAATAATGCAAAACGGTGAGTTTTCTGACAGTGAATTCCAGTCTTCTATAAAGAGCATCTGTGATTCGCTTAAGACCTACTATGACAGCCAAAATTCGCTTGATTTGTGGTATGCGTTAAAGATAAATAACCAAAATCTTTATTCGCCTGAGGATATTATAGAAAAAATCAAGGCTGTGACAAAAGAAGATGTCATTTACGCCGCAAAGGGTGTAAAATTGCACACGGTTTACAAGCTTTTACCAAAGGAGGGTGTAATATGCTAAAGGAAACAATTACAAGCGACATTGGCGAAAGCTATGTAAAAGCGGTACACTCTTCGGGGCTTAAGGTTTATATTCTCGAAAAACCGCAGTATAATTCCTGTTATGCAATTTTCGGTACAAAATACGGCTCTATAGACACCTGCTTTTCGGTTGACGGTGAAACCACACAGGTGCCTGAGGGTATTGCCCACTTTTTAGAGCATAAGTTATTTGAAAGCGAAGACGGTGACGCTTTTTCAAAATATGCAAAGACAGGTGCTTATGCTAATGCCTTTACTTCTTTTGATAAAACCTGTTATTTGTTCTCTTGCTCAAATTTATTTTACGAGAATTTGGAAATTTTGCTTAACTTCGTACAGTCGCCCTATTTTACTGAGGCTACCGTACAAAAGGAGCAAGGCATAATCGGTCAGGAAATACGTATGTATGACGACAGTCCTGCTTGGCGCGTTATGTTTAATATGCTGCTTTGTATGTATAAAAACCATCCTGTAAGAATTGATATTGCAGGTACTACCGACAGTATCGCAAAAATCAATGCTGATTTACTTTATCGCTGCTATAATACATTTTACAATCCGTCAAATATGTTTTTGTGTATTGCGGGTAATGTTGAAACCGATAAGATACTAAAAATGGTTGAGAGCGGCATTAAGCAAAGTAATCCGCTTGAGATAGAGCGTATTAAACCCGAAGAACCGCAAGAGGTAATAAAGCCTTTGGTGGAACAGTCGTTGGCGGTAGCACAGCCGATGTTCTGTTTCGGTTATAAGCATAATGCCGATAAAGCACCTACCGTTAAGGATAAGGTGTGTATGGATATTTTGCTTGAAATCATAGCCGGGGATTGCTCACCCCTTTATAAAAAGCTTATGGATGACGGTCTTATAAATGATGATTTTTCGAGTGAATACTTCTGCGGTGACGGCTATAGTGCTGTGATTTTTGAGGGTGAGTCGGAAAATCCCAAAAAGGTAGCCGATGAAATTAAGGCTGAGATTACCCGCCTACAGCAAGACGGTATTAATAAAAAGCTTTTTGCTGCTGTCAGAAGCGGTCTTTACGGTAACGCTGTAAGGAGCTTTAACAGTGTGGAAAGCATTGCAATGCAGTTTGTTGACTGCGCTATGAATGATACCAATATTTTTGATGAAATTAAGTATTTAAAGTCGGTCACAACTGATGATGTTTTTAAAAGACTGCAGTTATTCTGCAATGAAAAAACGGTGTTATCGGTAATAAATCCGTTAAAGGAAGATAAAAAATGACTTATGATGTTACAATTTTTGGTATAGATATAACCCTAAAGCCGATTGCTTTTAGCTTAGCCTTAGGTAGCAGAACGTGGGATGTTTATTGGTACGGTATCCTTATTGCAACAGGCTTTATGTTTGCAATAATATATGGTATAAGAAATGCTAAGCGTTTTAATATTGACAAGGACCGTATGCTTGATGTTGTACTTGTAGCAACCCCTGTTGCAATACTTTGCGCTCGCGCTTATTATGTTATATTTGACGGTGAAAAGTGCGAAAGCATTGCCGATTTCTTTGGCTTCGGGCAGTCTTCGGGCTTTGCGGGTATTGCTATTTACGGCGCAGTTATAGGTGCCTTTGTTTCGGGCGGTATAATGTGTAAATTACGCAAGATAAAAATAACTGATATGTTCGACTTGGGCGCGCTCGGCTTCCTTATAGGACAAGGTATAGGCCGTTGGGGCAACTTTGTCAATCAAGAGGCTTACGGTGCTTTTACGGGTAGCAGCTTTTGGGGTATGCAGAGCAATAAAACCATTGCCGAAATGGGCGAGGGACTTGTGCACCCGTGCTTTTTGTATGAATCGGTTTGGTGTATTGCGGGCTTTTTCTTAATCCACTTTTTAAGCAAAAAACGCCGTTTCAGCGGTGAAGTATTTTTAATGTACTGCGCTTGGTACGGCTTCGGCAGAGGCTTTATTGAAATTTTAAGAACTGACAGTCTTATGTGGGGTAGTGTTAAGGTTTCTTGCCTTTTAGCCTTTTTGCTGTGTGTCGCAAGCGTTGCTGCAATAATGCTTATAAGAAGAAAATTAAAACCCGAAGAAGAATATGTTGCTGTTTTTAGTGAGAATGCGGAGGAAGAAGAAAATGAGGCTGATTGACGGAAAGGTAATTTCGGCAAGCGTTAAGGAACGCGTTAAAAACGAGGTAGCTTTACTAAAGCGTGAGGGTATAACCACAGGCCTTGCGGTTATTATTGTGGGCGAAGACCCCGCATCAAAGGTTTATGTTGCAAATAAGAAAAAGGCTTGCGAGGCTTTGGGTATTATTTCGGAGGAATACGCTTTGCCCGAAAGCACCACTCAAGAGGAGCTTTTAGCTCTTATTGATGAGCTTAATAATAAAGAAAGCATAAACGGTATTTTGTGTCAGCTGCCACTACCGAAGCATCTTGACGAACAGGCTGTTATAAATGCAATTTTACCCGAAAAGGATGTTGATGCTTTTCATCCGCAGAATGTGGGTAAAATTATGCTCGGCGATTATGATTTTGTTCCCTGTACCCCTGCGGGTATTATGGAAATGCTCGAATATGAGAATATTGATATTACGGGTAAAACCTGTGTTGTAATCGGTAGGTCGAATATTGTAGGCAAGCCTATGGGTATGCTACTGCTTCATAAAAACGGTACAGTTACTATCTGCCATTCAAGAACAAAGGATTTAAAAGAGGTCTGCAAAAATGCAGATATTCTGGTTGCCGCTGTTGGCAAACCGAGGTTTGTCACTGCCGATATGGTTAAGGACGGCGCAGTTGTAATAGATGTTGGTATTAACCGCGTAGACGGTAAGCTTGTAGGCGATGTTGATTTTGAGGGTGTTAAGGACAAGTGCGAGGCTATTACCCCCGTTCCCGGCGGTGTAGGACCTATGACTATTGCTATGCTTATGCAAAACACTCTTACCGCCGCTAAAAAACAAAACAAAAGGTGATTTTAGTGCTTAAAAGGATTATTTGTCTTATAGCGGTGCTTACGGTTATATTTTCGCTTTCGGTTTCTGCTGTGGATGATTTGTTGGTTTACGGCGAGGATGATATAGAGGGTATTTGCAATGCCTTAGATATGAACGACTGTGATATAGCAGATTATTGCAAGCAGAATAATGTAACATATCTTGCAGTTAACCCCGATAACACAAAGCTTGTAAAAAGGGTTGAAATAACTGACGATTTTTCTAAACGTATTGTAGATTTATCGGTTTTAAGTGATGAGAATATTCAGACACTCTCGTATGAGCTTTCGCATTTTAGTGATGCCAAAGGCAGAGTGGTGAGTCTTGACGGCTTTAAGCTGCTTAAGTATGAATTAAAAACCGAGGATAATGAATATTATCTTACAACCTATATAACGGTTAAAAATTCTAAAAGAATCACCTTAAGCTTTTATACAAATGTCGGTACTGAGCGTGATTATATTGACAGTATTGTAAAAGAACAGTTTAAAGCGGATATAAATTACAAGCCTTTTGTAATTGTGGGTGTTGTGATTTTCGGCTGTGCTGCGGCGGTAGCGGCTGTGCTTATTATTAAAGAGCTTCGCAAAAAAGAGGATTAGATTTTTTCGTGCCTTACAAATATTTTGTTAAATTTTGTAAATAATACCTTCGGGTGATGTTTATGAAAAGACGAAATATTGTAAGGCTCATTTCTTTTTTGAGTGCGGCTATAGTTGTGGTTTCGGGCGTGTGCGTTAAAATGTGGCAAAAGAATGAGGGCTTAAAGCTTCAGCTTGAAAACAACTATTCCCGAAGCCTTAATGATTTTTCGGCTTCGCTTAATAATATTTCATTAATACTTAAAAAGGCGCAGTATGTTACAAGTCCTAATCAGTTAAGTCGATACGCCGCCGAGCTGCTTACCGAAGCCGAAATGTCAAAAACAGCATTATCACAGCTTCCGTCAAGTGCTCATCTTGACGGGCTTAACCGCTTTTTGTCACAGGCGGGTAATTACGCCTTTGCGGTATCGGGTAAGCTTTATAAGGGGGAGCAGCTTCCTCGTGATTTTTCAAATAATATTGCATCCTTAAGTAAAACTGCCGAAAAGGTTTCACAAATAGTAAGCACCGCGCAGATAAGCTACGATAACCCTGATTACTGGGTAAAGGAAATAGAGCAGAAAATTGATATTGGTATAGATGATAATCTTACCGCCTCTTTGCAGGAGCTTGAGGGGGAATTCGGCGATTATCCCACCTTGGTTTATGACGGCCCGTATTCCGACCATTTGCTCAAAAAGGAGCCTACAATGTTAGCGGACGCCGATACCGTTACCGAAACCGAGGCAAAGAGCATTGCTTGTGCATTTTTAGATTATAACGAGTCGCAGCTTCAGTTTGCCGCCGAAGAAAAGGGCAGACTTGAAACCTACCGTTTTTCAAATAAAAATACCGATATCACGGTTAGTAAAGCGGGCGGTCAGGTTGTATATATGCGCAAAAGCAGAGAAATCGAACAGCATATAATTTCTTACAACCAAGCACTCGAAAAGGCGAAAAGATTTTTAGACAAAAACAGCCTTAATAATTTTTTAGAAACCTATTATTTTATAGACGAGGGTGTTTGCGTTATAAATTTTGCTTTCCTTGACGGTGAAACTATATGCTATACCGACCTTTTGAAAGTGGGTATTGCTATGGATAACGGCGAGGTTATGCTTTATGAGGCAAGCGGATATTTATCCAACCATAAAAAGAGAGCGTTTGAAACCGCCGTTTATACACCCGACCAAGCCAAAGATAAGGTAGACCGTGATTTAAAGGTAAATAAAACTGCGGTGGCGCTTATCCCCACAGAAAAGGGTACAGAAGAGCGTTGCTATGAGTTTACCTGTATAGACGGCGACACCGAGGTTTTGGTTTATATAAATGTGTTAACACTTGAAGAAGAGGAAATTTTAATTCTTCTTAAAGGCGACGGCGGAACACTGGCAAAATGAAAAAACTCCCGAAAGGGAGTTTTTTAGTGAATAGATAATAGTGAATAGTGAAGAGTTAATGTGTCGGCAAAGCCGAGGGATATAAAAATTTATTTTTTATATTCTTCACCATTTACCAAAAAATCAATTGATACATTAAAATATTTTGATAGTGTTCTAAGCATATCTATATCAGGATTGCGTTTGCCGTTTTCATAGTAAGATATAACTTCACGGCTTATGTTTAAATCCATTGCAACTTTCTGCTGATTAAGATGCTTTTGTTTCCGAATTATTTTCAAACCGATTAAACCAGAATTTTTATTCATAGGCGAATCTTCTCCAATAATCTCTTGACTTTATTGTAACATTTTGTTACAATAATTATGTAACGAATTGTTACATTTTCGTTTTGGAGGAGATAAGTATGAAAAAGATTAGAAAAATAACCGCACTCATTTTGTCGATAATTTTGATAATTGCAATAGTCCCATTTGGAGTGATTGTTAATGCTGAAACAAATCCTTATGGAAAATGGCAAACAATCAGCGGAGTAACTACTGTAAGATGTACTTATTATGCTTGGCAACAGGCATATGATAATACGGGTGTTGCTTTACCTAATTTTGGTAACGCAAAGAATTGGTATACATCAGCTCAAAATGCAGGTTATTCTGTAGGAACTACCCCAACGGCAAAGTCGATTGCAGTATGGACAAACAGCGGATACGGTCACGTAGGGTATGTTGTAAGTGTTAACGGCGCAAAAATGACTGTAAATGAAGGCGGAATGCTAAATACGAATGGTACGGCTTACAATGGAGATGGAATTATAAATGGATCTACTTGCAATAGTACAGTTGGTAGTAATAAATCAAGCTATTCATCGAGTGTTTTGGTAGGTTTTATTTATCTTACAGAAAATGCTTCTAGTTCAGTTAGCTTATCTATCGAGTCAAGCAGAAATACAATTACTGAAACTAATGCAATTCTTTATGGTAGAGTCGATAAGCCTTCAAGTTATACGGTTACTAAAATAGGTATTAAAATCCGAAAGGATGGAGGCACTTATTCTGACGGATGGTCAAAATATGAAGCACCCAGTCAATCGTATGCAGGGCATACTTATATGCTGCCGTATTACAATATGAATACGGAATTAAATTTAACCCTTATTCACTCGACAAAATACTATTATAAGTTTTTTGCAATTGTAAACGGAACGGAATATTGGAGTAAAGAAGCTTCGTTCACTACTGGCGGCTCTCATTCTTATGGAGCGTGGTCGGTTACAAAATCGGCAAGTTGTACTGTAGCAGGTAAACAATCCCGCAAATGTAAAGGTTGTTCTAAAACAGAAACAAAAACAATAACTGCATTAGGTCATAATTATTCTTCTGCTTATACTGTTGATACGAATGCTACTTGTGGTAAAGATGGAATTAAATCAAAGCATTGTTCACGTTGTGGTTCAAAAACTTCTATAACGACTATTCTAGCCACAAATGACCATACCTACAGCAATAAATGTGATAGTACCTGTAATGTTTGTGGCAAGTCAAGAACTATAACTCATTCATATAAAACCACTACTGAAAAAGCGACTACTTCCAAAAGTGGCATAATTGCTAAGAAGTGCACAGTTTGCGGCAAAATTGCAAGCACGGCTACTGTTAACAAGATAAAATCAGTTAAGTTATCTGCTAATGAGTATACATATAACGGAAAAGCAAAAAAGCCAAGTGTAACGGTGTATGACGCTAAAGGCAAGAAACTTAAAAATGATGTTGATTATACTGTCAAGTATGCAAGTGGCAGAAAAAAAGTTGGCAAATATAAAGTAACAATCACATTTAAGGGTAATTATTCAGGCACTAAAACACTATACTTTAAAATCAATCCAAAAGAAACAAATGTTTCTAAGGTGACTGCCGCTAAGAAAAGCTTAAGGGTTAAGATTAAAAAGCAGTCTTCGCAGACAACAGGATACCAGATAGAGTATTCAACCTCTAAGAAGTTTAAGTCGGCAAAGACAAAAACAATTAAGAGCTATAAGACTACTTCTTACACAATCAAGTCGTTAAAAGCTAAAAAAACCTATTATGTACGTGTTCGTACCTATAAGACTGTTGACGGTGAGAAGTATTATTCGGATTGGTCAAGCTATAAGTATAAAAAGACGAAATAAAAAACAAAAAACTCCGCGAGAGCGGAGTTTTTTGCGTGGCTTATTGAATTTTTAAGTAATATATGTTAATATAGTGTTGTAAACTTAAAAGGTGGTATATAGTTATGAGTTATTGCATTAAATGTGGAAAAGAAATAAAAGAGGGTGCTGCTTTTTGTATTGAATGCGGAGCACCCGTAGAAAAAGAAATCCCTACTGCCTCTGAACAGAATGAAGCTCTTGCCGTTTCCGCAAAGCCTCAGACTTTTAATGAGGAATTTAACACGGAAGAACGTGAGTTTCTTGATAATACGCATAAGCTTCTTCGTTGGGAGCTTAAGGCTTGGAGTATTGCTTCTAAGTTCTGGATTGTTATGGGTATAGTCTATGCGGTTATTTTTTCGCTTTACGCTCTTATTGGAATGGCAATGTCTGTGGAAAATCACTTTGTTGGCGGATTTTTCACAGGATTTGGAATTGTTTTCGCATTATTTTGTGGCGGCACGTTTATTGGCTTTGGTATAGTAAATAAAAAGGCAGCACAAAGGCTTCCACAATACATAAACACTGTTTACACCGATTTCTCCATTTCTTATAAACGTTGCGGAAATATTGGTATGCTTGTTTTTAACGTTATTTTTGGCGTTGTTTCTCCAATTTTCTTTATAATCAATTTCGTTAGAATGAAAGTTAATCGTAAAGCTATTGAAAGAATTATGAAAAATCAAAATATTCAAGGATAATAAGCTTATTTAAAAAGCGCCCAAAGAGTTTTCTTTCTCACAAAGAGTAACCCTTTGGGCGCTTTTATTAGTTAATAGTTAAAAGTGATAATGTGCTGTCAAAATCGGTGGGATTAAAGTGCATCGCTTAATTTTTTAATAGTTTGATAACGTTCGTCAGGATTTACGTTTGTGCATTTTCGCACAATCCTACCTGCTTTTCCGTTGGCGATTTTTTCACTTGGGTGCTTTCCTGTTATCATTACGTTTAGCATAATACTAAGTGCATAAATGTCTGTACGTGAATCGCTTTCACGGATACCTAATTGCTCGGGTGAAGCGTAGCCTACCGTACCGATTATAACAGTATCCTTACTTGCATTAGAGATTTTTCTTGAGGCATTAAAGTCGATTAGCACAACCCGTCCGTTTTTGTCTATCATGATATTTTCGGGTTTGACATCTCGGTGTACAAAACCCATTTTATGTAACACACTTAAGGCGTTACAAACAGAGTAAATGATTGGCTTTGCGGTTTTGTAGGTGAATTTTTTACATTCCATTGCTTGTGCTAAATTTATACCGTCTATAAATTCTTCTAAAACAATTTGCCCATCATCAAGTGCAATTACATCATAAATAAGAGGCAAATTATCACAGCTTATATTGCAAAGCTCTTCGTAAGCGTTAATACCCAACGGCAGAAAGCGTACTATCATATCTTTTTTAAGTTTTTTGTTTCTTACTCTGTAAACCGTACAATTGTTTTTGTCGCTTAGTACTGATACTAAGGAATATTCATTCAATAAGTTCTTAAAAAATTGTTCCTTTGTCATAATATTTTCGTCCAACTTTATCTTTCAATTCCATAATACCAAGTGGCGTGATCTAATGGGTAGTCATTACATCCCCATACAATTTTTTCTCTATCGGCTTCATTGCCCGGATAATAAACTGCGGTGATGTTATTACAACCCGTAAAAGCGCATTCAACAACTAATTTTAATTCTTTAGGCAGTGTTATTGTAGTAAGGTTGGTACACCCTGCAAATAATTCAAGTTCTATTCTTTCTAGATTGTTTGGTAGAATTACATTGGTTAAATTTCGGCAATTATCAAAAGCATTATTATTAATACTAATGATACTGTTGGGTAGGGTTAAGGTTTTAATATTACAACCGTTGAAAGCATCGGCACCAATAAAATTCAATCCTTCTGAAAAATTTACAACAGCAAGATTTTTGCAATCCATAAAGGCGTATTGCTCAATACTTTTTATGTTTTCAGGTATGGTTACAGATGTGATATTTGTGTTTTCTAAAAAAGCACCTGCTAAGATCTGTGTCACGGGGTACCCATCAATAGTATTTGGTATATTTATGGCACCGCTTAAGTTTTCGTTTCCTTTAACGATGTGAATTTCATTGTCCGTAAGTGTATAAGTAAAAGGGGGAGCAGGAGCTTCTGAAGAAGAGCTTGAGCTTGAAGCCTTAGAAGAACTACTATTTGTTTTTTTAGAGCTTGATGCTTTGGAGGAACTGCTATTTGCCTTTTTTGGTTTCTTTGTTACTGAACTTTCGGAATTTTCGCTACTGGTTATTTCGGAATTTGTGGCAGAAGAATTTGATACTAATGTGTGGCTTGTGTTTGTGTGAGAGGATACATTTTCATAAGTGCTTTGAACTGTACTGACTGTCTTTGGTGGCATGTTAGGGTGTGAATTTTTGTCAACAATTACAAGGACTATAGTTAAAATAGATATAAAGACCAAAGCGGTGGATAAGTGAAATATCCACCGTTTGTTATTTGTTGGGATTTGAATTTTTTCTTTTTCTTCAAGTGTTGTCATACAGTGAAGGCAAAAGCGCGCGTTTTCAGCAATTTCCGCCTTACAAAACGGACAGGTTTTCATATTTTACTACCCCAAGGTTTCCAAATCGTAGTTAAAAAGCAACTCGTTAATTTCCACAACCGAAAGTTTTTTGCAAATACCGTAGGTTATAACACTGTCAAATGGGTGCTTTACATAAAGAGTAGGGTAGCCTGCGCATTTTAGCAAGGTTTGTACTTCATCAAGATTAAGCTTCATACCTATTGCAAGGCATAAAAGCTTTTTGCGGTCGGGTGTGCGAAGCCCTGAAAAAATCTGGTAAGCATAAACCTCAGATAATTCGCTGTTTTTTATAACTTGTGATTTTCCAAGTCCTTTTTCGGTTATAAATCGATTTAGCAGTACCGACAAGGAATCAGTTATCATATAATTGCGATTTTCGTTATAAAAGGTTTTAAAATTATCGCAAAGTTCTAATTCTTCAACTATTTTCGAAGTATCCTTTGCCAAGTTAACCATCCCCTTGAAACTTATGATATAAGTATACTATATTCGACAAAATTTTTCAACTATGCTCAAAGCATAAGACTTTATAATTTTTGGGATGTATAATATGAATATAGTTTTTTAAATTAAAGATTGTTTGCTAAAAATACGGAGGCATATCAAATGAAAATTTTCAAGAAAATACTCGCAGTGGTTGTTTGTATAGTTCTGTTGCTTGGCATTTCGGTAGGAGTGTCTGTATATATCCACAAAAATGAGACAAAACCTGCTGCTGTAAAAGTTGAAAACGGACTTTCTGCTTATGAGCTTGCTGTAAAGTATGGTTATGAAGGTACTGTACAGGAATGGTTACAAAGCCTTGGCGGAAAATCTGCTTATGAAATAGCGGTTGAAAATGGATATTCAGGTACTCAGTCGGATTGGTTGGCTTCGCTTAAGGCTAGCGCAGGCAAAGATGGAGTTGGAATAAAAACCGCAGCTTTTTCTGATAAAAATGAGTTGTTGATAACCTTAACTGACGGTAGCGTATTGAATTTGGGTGTTGCTAAAGGTAAAGACGGCGCTGACGGTGTAGATGGTAATAACGGTAAAGATGGTACCAACGGAGTTGACGGACAGGATGGTGCTCAGGGCGAAAAGGGTAATGATGGAGTAGGAATAACCGCGGCAAATATTAATGCCGACGGTCAGCTTGTGCTGTCTTTCTCCGATGGTAAGACTGTCAACCTCGATAAAGTTGTAGGTATGAACGGTAAAGACGGAATTGGCGTTTCATCCGCAAACATCAATACAGACGGCGAGCTCGTTATTACATATACAAACGGTCAAACCGCAAATCTTGGTGTTGTAGTTGGTGTTAAAGGTGATAAGGGTGACATTGGCGCACAAGGAATTCAAGGTGTCCAAGGCGAAAAGGGAGATAAGGGCGACACTGGTGCCGCAGGTCAACACGGTGTAAGTGTAACCAAGACTGAAATTAACAACAAGGGTGAACTTGTTATTACCCTTTCAGATAATACTGTTTCAAACCTTGGTGTCGTAGTTGGAGCAAAGGGCGATAAAGGTGACAAGGGCGATAAGGGAGACCAAGGTGAACAAGGTATCCAAGGCATTCAAGGCGTTCAAGGTGAGCGAGGCATTAGCGTAACCGGTGCCGAGATTAACTCTAGCGGCAATTTGGTAATTTATTTTTCCAACGGTCAAAGAGATGAACTCGGCGATGTGATAGGAGCCAAAGGTGACAAAGGTGCCGCGGGTCAAGACGGTGTAAGTGTAACCAAGACCGAAATCAACAACAAGGGCGAACTAGTTATTACCCTTTCAGATAATACTGTTTCAAACCTTGGTGTTGTAGTTGGAGCCAAAGGTGAAAAAGGCGACAAGGGCGAAAAAGGTGAAGCTGGTGCTGCAGGTCAAGATGGTAAAGTTGGTAAAGACGGTACGGGTATTGAAACCATCGTTATAGAAAACGGCAACCTTAAAATAACCCTTACTACCGGAACAACTCTTAACCTTGGTAATATCAAGGGTGAAAAGGGTGACAAAGGCGATATTGGTGCAACGGGTGCTACCGGTGTACAAGGTGAGCAAGGCGTTCAGGGTGAAACCGGTAACGGTATTTCATCCACTACTATAAACGAACTCGGCGAACTTGTTATTCTTTATACCAATGGCGATAAAATCAACCTTGGCAAAGTTGTGGGAGCCAAGGGCGAAACCGGTGCGACAGGTTCTGCAGGTGCACAGGGTGAGCAAGGTATTCAAGGTAACAAGGGAGATAAAGGCGATAAAGGTGACACTGGTGTAGGTGTTGCTTCTATTGATATCAATAACGATGGCGAGCTTATTATTACCTATACCGAGGGTGAGCCTGTAAATCTTGGCAAAATTATTGGACCCCAAGGTGCACAGGGAATTCAGGGTCCCCAAGGCCAAAAGGGGGATAAAGGTGAAACCGGTGCTACCGGTCAACAAGGTGCCCAAGGTGAGAAGGGCGATACGGGCACAGGTGTCTCCATGGTTGAAATTATTGAAGATAAGCTTGTAATAACCCTTTCTGATACTACTGTTATTAACCTTGGCAATATTAAGGGTGCCAAGGGTGAAAAAGGCGAACAAGGCGAACAAGGTGTAAGTATTACTGCAGTTACTCTTACAGTTGATGGCGACCTTTCTATGACATTCTCCTCTGGTGAAACCATTCCTCTTGGCAACATTAAAGGTCAAGACGGTGAAGATGGTGTCGGTATTGAAAATACTGAAATTGATGCCAATGGCGAACTTGTTATCACCTATACTAATGGTAATACAAAGAATCTCGGCTCTGTTAAGGGACCGAAAGGCGACAAAGGTGATACCGGTTCTCAAGGTCCGAAGGGCGATAAAGGTGACAAGGGCGACACTGGTGCCGCAGGTAAAGATGGCGCTGATGGCAGAGGAATTTCAAATATAACCTATAGTAATGGTGTAATTACTATTATTTTTGATGATGGAACGACTCAAACAATAAAAATTGATGCTAATGCAGAAAATGTTGTAACAACAGATTATCTTATTTATTCGTTACTACCTGATGGTACATATGCTGTATCTGCAGGAGAAGCAGCCCCCTTGTGTACTGTGTTAGAGATACCTGAAACATATAATGGAATTACAGTAACAAAAATTTTAGATGAAGGCTTTACTACCTGTGTAGATTTAATTCAAATAACTCTTCCAAAAACGATTAATGAGATTGGAACAGATGCTTTTTTGAATTGTGAAGATTTAATTACAGCATATTTTAGCGGCGATTTAACAGATTGGTGTAAAATCAATTTTGGTGATGGCAATTCCAATCCGTGTATAAATAATGGGCAATTATTTATTAATGGAATATTATTAACAGAGGCTAATATACCTGAAGGAATAACTGAGATAGATAATCATACTTTTTATAATTGTGTAAGTTTGCAAAAGGTTACATTGCCCTCAACATTAACTAAAATAGGAAAATCATCATTTTGCGGAACATCTTTAACAGAAATTACTATACCGGCTAATGTCACTTCTATAGGTGAATATGCTTTTTACAGAACAAATTTAACATCTGCTATTTTTGAAAAATCTTCAGGTTGGGATTTGACTTATACATATACTGTTGAGCAAGGGGGAACTGCTGGTAACAAAGAATACACAGCAAAATATGGACTTTCTAATGCGGAGAATGCGGCTAAAGCATTTATTGAACCTGTTTCTGTACGATATCATAAAAGTTGGGGAAGTAGTACATATTCTTATAGAGATGTAATCTTTTATAACAAGGTGTGGTCTCGCACTGAATAAATTATGGTTTTATATTATAATCAAGTAGAAAGTTTAAGGAGTATTAAAATGAAAATTATTGCTTTACGAGGACATAGTGGATATGGTAAAACAACAACGCTCAATTTATTGATTGATAAACTAAGTCAAAATAATAATGTTACGGTTTTGAATCATATTGGAAGAGATAGAGTTGCAAAAGTAATAATTAATGGCAGAATTATCGGTATTACTACACGTGGAGATACCGATGCTGCTTTGACTGAGGATTTTAAAAAATTAGGAAACTGTGATTTGTATATTTGCGCTTGTAGAACAAAAGGTAATACATTAAAGTTTTTACAAAGCCTTACAAAAGATGATATATTGATTTATAATACAAAATGGACTGTATTATTACCTAATATGTCAGTTAATAATATTGATGATATTTTAGATGGTATTAACAAATTGCAAGTTGAAGAAATATTAGAGCAAGCTAATATTCTAGAAAACGCAAGTGGTAGTTCCTTGTGTTTTGAAATGACAAATTAAATGCAATTGGTTGCAAAATATAAATAATTAAGATTAATTAACGAACCCACCCTTGTAATCAAGGGTGGGTTCGTCATACCACACACAACTGAATATTGTCATACATCAAGAGAGCAAACGTCTTGGTAAGTTTCGCGTTTTACGGCTAAATAGTCGCCGTTATCGTTTAGCATAATTATCGGCGGGCGGGGAACACGGTTATAATTAGACGCCATTGAATAGTTATAAGCACCAGTTGTAAGCACCGCTAAAATATCATTTCGTTGGGGTTTGGGTAGCATTACATTTTCCTGTAAAATATCGCCCGATTCACAGCATCTGCCGGCAATTGTGGCGCAAAAGTTCTTTTCTTCATTTGCGCGAGAGGCGAGCATTACGGTATAGGGCGCTTCATAGAGGGTATAGCGCGGATTATCGGTCATACCACCGTCTACCGAAACATAATTCTTATAGCCCGTAATTTCTTTAACCGAGCCTACGGTGTAAAGTGTCATACCTGCATCGGCTACAATGCTTCTGCCCGGCTCCATTGCGATTTTCGGGATTGCAATACCCAAGAAATCGCACTGAATTTTAAGTATTTTTGAGATCTCTTCAATTTTTTCGGTATAGTTTATTTCGGGGTGGCTTTCTAAATATCTCACACCAAAGCCGCCGCCTAAGTTTAAAATTTCGGTTTCAAGCTTTAAATCTTTTTGCACCTCGGCAATAAAGGAAAGCATAAGCTCGGACGCGGTGGCAAACGGCTCGCTCTCAAAAATCTGAGAGCCGATATGACAGTGAAAACCGCAAAGCTTAATATTGCTAAGCTTTAAGATATTTTCGACTGTTTCTTTTGCCTGACCGGTGCTAATAGCAATGCCGAATTTAGAATCAACATTACCTGTTGAAATTTTTTGGTGGGTGTGGGTGTCAATACCGGGTGTTACACGAAGCAGGATTTTCTGTGTAATGCCCTTTTCTTTTGCAATTTGGTTTATTGCAAAAAGCTCATCCTCGCTGTCGGCAACAAAGTAGCCTACACCGTTTTCCATAGCAAAGGCAATATCGCTGTCGGTCTTGTTGTTGCCGTGGAAAAAGCAGTGCTCCATTGGAAAATCAACCGAAACGGCGGTATAAATTTCACCGCAGGACACCACGTCAATATTCATTTTTTCTTCGGCTAAAATACGGTAAATCTGCTTGCACGAAAGGGCTTTAGAAGCAAATTCGGGACAAGAGCCCTCGGGGAAATATTTGCTGAAAGCCGTTTTATATTCCCTTATATGCTCGCGGATTTTATTTTCATCCATAAGGTAAAGAGGTGTGCCGTATTTTTTTGCTAAATCAACTGTATCAAAGCCCGCAAAGGTCAAATGCCCTTTACTGTTTATGCTGATATTATCACAAATCATTAAATATCTATTCCGTTCTTTCTCATTTCTTCATATAAAACTGCGCGGTGCTCATCCTCCATAGGAGTAAGGGGTAGACGCAAATAATCTTCACAGAAGCCCATCTTAGCCATTGCCGCCTTTACGGGAATGGGGTTAACCTCGCAGAAAAGTGCATCAACAAGGGGGATGAAGTCTAGCTGCATTTTAGCGGCAGCCTTAACGTCACCCTTAAAAAATGTATCTGCCATTTTTACAGTTTCCTTGGGTAAAAGGTTGGAAAGCACCGAAATACAACCCTTACCGCCCAATGACATAATAGGTACGATTTGGTCATCGTTGCCCGAGTAAATATCAATCTTATCACCGCAAAGCTGAGCGGTTTTAGCAATTTTTGAAATATTACCGCTTGCCGCCTTTAAGGCTACAATATTGGGATGCTCTGCCAAAACGGCAACCGTCTCAGGCTCAATAGCCATACCTGTTCTTGAGGGTACGTCATAAAGAATTACCGGAACGGTAGATTCATCCGCAATAGCGGTAAACATTTTAATAAGTCCCTTTTGGGTGGCTTTGTTGTAGTAGGGTGTAACCACCAAAACTGCATCCGCACCTGAACGGCAGGCGCAGCGGGTCAGGTCTAAAGCGTAAGCGGTATCGTTAGAGCCTGTACCTGCAATTACGGGAACTCTGCCATTTACGTATTTTACCGCAAAATCAATAGCCTCGCGGTGCTCGTCATCACTAAAGGTTGAGGCCTCGCCTGTAGTACCTGCAACAACAAGTGCGTTAACACCCTCTTCAATCTGCCAGTCGATAAGTCTTTTAAAAGCCTCATAGTCAATACCATTTTCGGTAATTGGGGTAATAAGGGCGGTAGCAATGCCTTCAAAAATTGTCTTTTTCATAATTTTTCCTCCGATATACAATAAAAAATAGCCGATTGCTCGGCTACCAAACATTAAGAAAACAATATAGCGTTCCCAAAGCTGATAGCACTCCGCAAATGCGACAGTAAGCCGAATATTATTCCGTCTTACCAGAGTAGCGCCTGCCGGCAACCCTCTTCGGCGGCTGCTCCTTTGGGTTTTGGCTTCTCACCGCCGTGATTAGCATCCAAAACTTACTATTAACATACCGCGCCTCTATCTTACCAATATACTTTAGCATAATAAAACATTTTTGTCAAGGGTTTATATATTTTTGTGCATATTGCAAAAAATTCAAAAAGTTATAAAAAAAAGTAGATTTTACAGTGTTTTTGTGGTAAAATATTATGTAATCTTAATTTTAGATAAGAGGGACTTTAAATGGAAAGAAAAGTTGGTACTGTTTCAAGGGGTATTCGTTGCCCCATTATCCGTGAGGGAGACGATTTGGCGAAAATCGTAGCAGACAGCGTTTTAGAGGCTGCCGAGTGGGAGGGCTTCTCACTTCGTGACCGCGATGTTGTTGCTATGACCGAGTCTATAGTTGCCCGCTCACAAGGCAATTATGCTTCGGTTGATGCAATCGCTAAGGACATTAAGGCTAAATTCGGCGATAACACAGTCGGTGTTATTTTCCCGATTTTATCGCGTAACCGTTTTGCAATCTGCTTAAAGGGTATTGCAAAGGGTGCTAAGAAAATTGTTTTAATGCTTGCGTATCCTTCGGATGAGGTTGGTAATGAGCTTGCAGATTGGGATAAGCTTGATGCCGCAGGTATCAACCCTTACGCTGACGTTCTGTCTTTAGAACGCTATCGAGAGGTTTTCGGTGTGCATCCGCTTAAATTTACGGGTGTTGACTATGTTCAGTATTATAAGGACCTTATTGAAGAATGCGGTGCCGAGGTAGAAATTATTTTTGCTAATCAGGCAAAGGCAATTTTAAACTATACCGACTGCGTACTCGCTTGCGATATTCATACCCGCGCCCGTACAAAGCGTCTTTTGAAAGAGGGCGGTGCTAAAATTGTTTACGGTCTTGATGAAATTCTCACCTCTTCGGTTGACGGCAGCGGCTATAACTCTAAATTCGGTCTTTTAGGCTCCAATAAAGCTACAGAGGAATCTATAAAGCTCTTCCCGAATGAGTGTAAAGGTCTTGTTTTAGAGGTGCAGAAGCTTTTGCTTGAGAAAACAGGCAAGAAAATTGAAGTAATGGTTTACGGCGATGGCGCTTTCAAGGACCCACAGGGCAAAATTTGGGAATTGGCAGACCCCTGTGTTTCCCCCGCATTTACCGACGGTCTTGTTGGTACACCTAACGAATTAAAGCTTAAATATTTGGCTGATAATGATTTTAAGGATTTATCGGGTGAAGAATTAAAGGCTGCTATTTCTAAGAGTATTAAAGAAAAAGGAAGCGACCTTGTTGGTAATATGGCAGCACAGGGTACAACGCCCCGTCAGCTTACCGACCTTATCGGCTCACTTTGTGACTTAACTTCCGGCTCGGGCGATAAGGGTACACCTGTAATACTCGTTCAGGGCTATTTCGATAACTATACTAACTAAGGGGGATTTTAAAATGGCAAACAGTAATGTACGTCCCGAAAGTATGGAGCGCATCACAACCAAGGCTTTAGCAGATGCTTTTATTGAAGAACAGGTTAAAGAGGTGCGCGCTCAGGTTGGCGATAAAAAGGTTTTATTGGCTCTTTCAGGCGGTGTTGATTCATCGGTTGTAGCCGCACTTCTTATTAAGGCTATCGGCAAACAGCTTGTTTGTGTTCACGTTAACCACGGCCTTATGCGTAAGGGTGAGAGCGAGCAGGTTATTGAGGTGTTTAAAAACGGACTTGATGCTAACCTTATTTATATTGATGCTACCGACCGTTTTCTTGATTTGCTTAAGGGTGTAAGCGATCCCGAGAAAAAGCGAAAGATTATCGGCGGTGAGTTTATAAAGGTATTCGACGAGGAAGCAAGCAAGCTTGACGACATTTCTTTCTTGGCACAGGGTACAATTTATCCCGATATATTGGAATCTGACGGCGTTAAGGCACACCACAACGTAGGCGGTCTTCCTGAGGATATGGAAATGGAGCTTGTAGAGCCTGTAAAGCTGCTTTACAAGGACGAGGTACGCGTTGTAGGTGAGGCTTTAGGTCTCCCGCATGAGATGGTTTACCGTCAGCCATTCCCAGGCCCAGGTCTTGGTGTACGCTGTCTTGGTGCTATCACACGTGACAGACTTGAGGCTTTGCGTGAGGCGGATGCCGTCTTGCGTGAAGAGTTTGATAAAAACGGTCTTGCAGGCAAGGTTTGGCAGTATTTTATTGCTATTCCTGATATGACCGCAGTAGGTGTTATTGACGGAAAGCGTCTTGACGGTTGGTGCGCAATCATCCGCGCGGTCAATACAACCGACGCTATGACCGCTACTATTGAAGAAATTCCGTATGCGCTTTTGCACCACATTACCGCTCGTATCACAAGCGAGGTTAAGGGCATAAGCCGTGTGCTTATGGATATCACACCTAAACCCGTTGGTACAATAGAATTTGAATAAACTTATTAAAAAGCCAATAAAACGCTTGTTTTATTGGCTTTTTTTAGAAAATGATTGGAGGCTTTTATATGGATAAAGTATTAAAAAAAGGACAAATAAACTCACGCTTTGGAATACTTTTTCAAATACCTGTGTTCTTGGTGGCTACCTTTGGCGTGTATAAGTTAATTGAAATGCTTTATTATAGCCTTACTAAGTTTAATATGATAGAAGCTCCGTCGTTTGTCGGGCTTCAAAATTATTCAAATATTTTTAAAGACGATGTAATCGGAATATGCCTTAGCAATACGGCAAGTATGGTTTGTGTTGTGGCGGTATTGCTTTTATTTTCTGCGATTTTGCCTGCACTTTTTACGGCAAGGCTTAAGCTTCCGTTTGGACTTGGTGTTATGGGTGCATTTTGGCTTGTAAGCCTTTGTGCTATGCTTCCTAATCTTTTTAATATGATTTTTAGCGGCGATAGCTACGGTATGATTAATTCTATACTTTTAAGCGGCGGTATTATAACCGAGCCGATAGCATTTAAAGAAGTATACACAATGGAGCTTGCGATAATTATAATGTGGCTTTATTGCTTGGCACCTGTGTTTTCGGTTACATATATTGCTGCAAGAATGAAGCATAGCTTTTTAGGTACCGCGATTGCTGTTTGTTTAATCCCAGTTTTAATGTATAGCGGCGGCAATATTGTGACAGGCGTTGTGGGTGCACCGTCATTGGATTATTCTGCAGATTGGCTTTATACAATATTTAACGATTACCTTATGGTAAGGTATGATGTTGGCTTTGCTTATGCTATTTTGGTTGTAGGACTTATAATGCTTTCGGTTTGGTGCTTGATAGCTTGTGCTATTGCTTTCGGGGCTTGGGCTATTTGCAAAAATGTCAGCTCAGAGCACCGCGTATTTAAGGTGCTTGGCCTTGTAACCTTTGCGCTTTCTATGTTTTTGACTATTGTGGCTTCGTATTACGCTGTAAATTATTTGTTAAAAGCGTTTGTGCCGCTTGATGAATTATTCACCCTGCCAAATGGTTTTTTACCAAAGAAACCTACGTTTGAAAATTTTTCTAATTTGTTCCAAATGTTAGGCAGTGAGGCGCCATTTTCACAAATATTAATTAATAGCTTGGTTGCTATTCCGCTTGCCTTAACAATAGTATATTATTTGGTTGTGCTTCCGTCGGGCGTAGGCTTTGGATTATTTAATGTATCTACAAAGCAAAGGCTACTTTTACTTTGCTTTGTACCATTCTTATTTGTAGGCGGCTACTTAACTATAAGTCAACTTGGAATGCTTGATACTTATTCGGCTTATATGGTTAAATTTTTATCGAGTATTACGCTTTGGACGACTGTTTTTGTGGTGTATCTTGCAGTAAGGCTTGTTTTTAACGGTCAAAAGCTACGCGCAAAAAACCTGATAATCGGTATCTTTTTCGTGTTGACCTCTTTTTATGCTATAGGTGTGATAAGAGGTATATGGTGCAGCAGTAACGGCGTTGTATATAACGAGGGACTTAAGACTTGGCGTGACATATCTTCGCTTATTGCGGCAGGTGGCGTGGCGAGAATTAATATTGCCGCCGCGAATGATATGTTAATGATACTTGCAACTATAGCAGTAGTAATCATTCCTTTAGCACTATTGCTTGTGCTTTATCTTTCATATCGAAAAAATACTGAAAGCTTGTCAAATTAAAATTATTTAAAATTGTAAAAGCTCCGCTGCGGCGCAATATCTTAACTTAATGACATTGCGCTTCGGCGGAGTTTTTTGTTTCAGATAAGAGGCAAAAGATACTGTGATGACCAAAAACGATAAAAATCTACCGGTTTTTTATTTTTTTCAAAAAATTAACAATTATTTAGAAAAAGTGCTTGACTATTGATTTTTTTTGGTATATAATTGTAAATTACTAATGATGATGGGGGATTGTGCGTTCTTTTCAAAAAATTAATGTATTTTTTGACTAAAAAAATGTAACAAAAACCCGTCATTTATGTTTCTCTTGCGGTGTTTAAAGCCGTAAAATTTTCAGAGGAGTGATTTAAAACCTATGGAATCAACTTCAATGGTAAAACCGGTTGCGTTGGGTAAAAATGTAAGACAGACATTTTCCAAAATCAATGAAGTAATTGATATGCCCAACCTTATTGAAATCCAAAAGGATTCGTACAAGTGGTTTGTAACCGAAGGCTTAAAGGAAGTTTTCAGAGATATGTCGGCTATAACCGACTATAGCGGTAATCTTCAGTTAAGCTTTGTTGACTATCGGTTTGATGAAAAACCGAAGTACGACGTTACAGAATGTAAGGCACGTGATGCAACATACGCAGCACCCTTACGCGTAACAGCCCGTCTTGTAAATAATGAAACCGGCGAAATTAAAGAAAGCGAAGTTTCAATGGGTGATTTCCCGATTATGACCGAATCAGGCACCTTTGTTATCAACGGTGCTGAGCGTGCTGTTGTTTCTCAGCTTGTTCGTTCTCCCGGCGTTTATTATGCTGAAAAGATTGACGAAAAAACAGGTAAGAGATTATATTCCTCTACTATTATTCCAAACCGCGGTGCATGGCTTGAGTATGAGACCTCGGTTAATGATGTGCTTTCTGTTCGTATTGATAAAAACCGTAAGCTTCCGCTCACTACCTTTATCCGTTCTTTAGGTATTGCTACTAATGAGCAAATTAGAGAGCTTTTCGGTGAGGACGAGCGTCTTGCCGCTACCTTAGAGGTTGACGATACAAAGTCGGTTGAGGAAGCACTTATTGAGGTTTATAAAAAGCTCCGTCCGAGTGAGCCTGTAACTGTAGAGGGCGCTAAGAACTATATTGAGCAGTTGTTCTTTGACCCACACCGTTATGATATCTCACGCGTGGGCAGATATAAATACAATAAAAAGTTAAGCATTGGCGCCCGTATCGCTGGTGCAGTTTTGTCACGCCCTGTTATTGATCCTCTCACAGGCGAAATTTTGGCAGATGCTGAAACCACTGTTAATAAAGAGCTCGCACAGCTTATTGAAACCAAGGGTGTAAACAGCGTTTATGTTAACGTAATGGATAATGAGGGTAACGTAAGCGAGGTTAAGGTTCTCTCAAACGGAATGGTAAATTTAGGTGACTTTACCGATTTCACTGCTGAAGAATTGGCTGAGCTTGACGAACTTGGAATTAACGAGCAGGTTTCTTTTGGCGTACTCAAGGAATTGATTGAAAACAGCGATTCTAAGGAAGCCTTACGTGAGGCTATTCTCGAAAATGCAGATGACCTTATTCCGAAGAGCATTTGTATTGATGATATTTTCGCTTCAATAAGCTATTTCTTAGGCTTGCCCCATAACGTAGGCTCGGTAGATGATATCGACCACTTGGGCAACCGTCGTATCCGCTCTGTAGGTGAGCTTTTACAGAACCAGTTCCGTATCGGTATTTCCCGTATGGAAAGAGTTGTTCGTGAAAAGATGACCTTACAGGCTCAGGATGCTGAGAATATCACACCTCAGTTCCTTATAAATATCCGTCCTGTTGTGGCTGCTATTAAAGAATTTTTCGGTTCTTCACCGCTTTCACAGTTTATGGACCAGACTAACCCACTTTCCGAGCTTACCCACAAGCGCCGCTTGTCAGCGCTCGGCCCCGGTGGTTTGTCGCGTGACCGCGCTTCATTCGAGGTTCGTGACGTTCACTATACACACTACGGCCGTATGTGTCCGATTGAAACACCAGAAGGTCCTAACATCGGTCTTATTTCGTATTTGGCAACCTTTGCTAAAATAAACAAGTACGGCTTTATTGAAACTCCTTTCCGTAAGATTGAAAACGGCAAGGTATTGGATGAAGTGGTTTATATGACCGCTGACGAAGAGGACGATTATATTGTAGCTCAGGCTAATGAGCCTTTAGACGAAAACGGCTACTTTGTTAATAAAAAGGTTAATGCCCGCTTCCGTGACAGCTTTATGGAAGTTGAAGCCAAAAATGCTGAGTTTATTGACGTTTCGCCTAAGATGGTAGTTTCTGTTGCTACTGCTATGATTCCGTTCCTTGAAAACGACGATACTAACCGTGCGCTCATGGGCTCGAACATGCAGAAGCAGGCAGTACCGCTCTTAAAGCCCGAAAATCCGTTCGTTGCTACAGGTATGGAATATAAGGCTGCGGTTGACTCCGGCGTTGTTGTATTGGCAAAACGCGCAGGTGAGGTTACCTTCGTTTCGGCTGATACTATTAAAATCCGCGCTAAGAACGGTGAAATTGATGAGTATAATCTTATCAAGTTCTTACGTTCAAACCACGGCACCTGTATTAACCAGAAGCCTATCGTTGAGGTTGGCGAACAGGTAACCGAAAAACAGGTTATTGCTGACGGCCCTGCAACTTCGGGCGGTGAAATTTCTCTTGGACGTAATGCCCTTATCGGCTTTATGACTTGGGAAGGCTACAACTACGAGGACGCTGTTCTTATTAATGAGCGTCTTGTTCGTGAAGATATTTATACTTCTATTCATATTGAAGAATATGAAATTGAATGCCGTGATACTAAATTAGGACCTGAAGAAATTACCCGCGATATTCCAAACGTTGGTGATGACGCGCTTAAGGATTTGGATGAGCGCGGTATTATCCGTATTGGTGCAGAGGTGACTTCGGGTGATATCCTTGTAGGTAAGGTTACACCTAAGGGTGAAACTGAGCT
The DNA here is from genome assembly GCA_017516445.1 of Clostridia bacterium. Taxonomy (GTDB): domain Bacteria; phylum Bacillota; class Clostridia; order Oscillospirales; family Acutalibacteraceae; genus UBA737. The sequence goes on along the minus strand of JAFXCZ010000013.1, from coordinate 228,867 downwards.
TACTGCTGAAGAAAGACTTTTACGTGCTATCTTCGGCGAAAAGGCACGCGAGGTAAGGGATACCTCATTGCGTGTACCTCACGGTGAATATGGTACAATCGTTGACGTAAAGGTATTCACAAGAGAAAATTCTTCGGAGCTTTCACCAGGCGTTAACGTTGTTGTACGTTGCTATATCGCACAGAAGCGTAAGATCTCTGTCGGCGATAAGATGGCAGGCCGCCACGGTAACAAGGGCGTTGTTTCCCGCATTTTACCGAGCGAGGATATGCCTTTCTTACCCGATGGTACTCCGCTTGATATCGTACTCAATCCGTTGGGCGTACCTTCACGTATGAACATCGGTCAGGTACTTGAAGTTCACTTAGGCTATGCTGCTAAGGCTCTCGGCTGGCACATCTGCACACCTGTATTTGACGGTGCGCACGAGGGCGACATCCGCGAATGCTTTAGAATGGCTGAAAATGAAACCAAGGCAGACGATTATAAGTATAAGAACTCTGCCGCTCTCGATTTCTCACGTATCCCTCTTACAGAGGATGCTAAAACTCAGCTTTATGACGGACGTACAGGTGAGCCGTTTGACAACCCTGTAACCGTTGGTTATATGTATTATCTTAAGCTTCACCACTTGGTTGACGATAAGATTCACGCACGTTCTACAGGCCCGTACTCACTTGTAACACAGCAGCCGCTCGGTGGTAAAGCACAGTTCGGCGGTCAGCGTTTCGGTGAAATGGAAGTTTGGGCACTTGAGGCTTACGGTGCGGCTTACACCTTGCAGGAAATCCTTACTGTTAAGTCGGACGATGTTGTTGGACGTGTTAAGACCTATGAGTCTATCGTTAAGGGACAGAATATTCCTGCCCCCGGCGTTCCGGAATCATTTAAGGTTCTTATTAAGGAATTGCAGTCGTTAGGTCTTGACGTTAAGGTGCTTGATAAGTTTGATGAAGAAATCGACTTAAAGCAGACCTTTGACGATGACGATTTAGGTATAGGCACACCTGCTTTACCTGAGCCGAGCGAATTCCAGGAAGAAACCGTTGTTGACGGCTTGGAGGGTTACACTCTTCAGGACGAAAACGGCGATGCAATCGAAGAAACACAAAACTCAGATGAGTCTTATGACCAATAATTAAGGAGGGGCATATAATGGCAGAAATTGAATTTGAATCCATAAAAATAGGACTTGCATCTCCCGAACAAATCAGAAGTTGGTCACACGGGGAAGTAACAAAGCCCGAAACCATTAACTACCGTACCTTAAAGCCCGAGCAGGGCGGTCTTTTCTGCGAACGCATTTTTGGACCTCAGAAGGACTGGGAATGTCACTGCGGAAAATATAAGCGTATTCGTTATAAGGGTAAGGTCTGTGAACGCTGCGGCGTTGAGGTTACCCGTGCTAAAGTACGCCGTGAGCGTATGGGTACAATTGAGCTTGCAGCTCCTGTATCTCATATCTGGTACTTTAAGACTATCCCGTCAAAGATGGGCTTGGTGCTTGACGTTACACCTAAAGCGCTTGAACAGGTACTTTACTTCTCTCAGTATATTGTAATCGACCCAGGTACAACACCCCTTGAGAAGAAACAGCTTCTCAACGAAAAGCAATATACCGATATGCGCGAAAAATATGAGGATGACTTTAAGGCAGGTATGGGTGCCGAGGCAATTAAGGAATTGCTTTCGGAAATTGACCTTGATAAGCTTTGCGAAGAGCTTCGTGCAGAGCTTGAAGACAGTGTTGGTCAAAAGCGCACCCGTATTTTAAGAAGACTTGAGGTTTTAGAAGCATTCAGACAGTCGGGCAACCGTCCTGAATGGATGATTCTTGATGTAATTCCGGTAATTCCGCCCGATTTACGTCCTATGGTACAGCTTGACGGCGGCCGTTTTGCAACAAGTGACCTTAATGACCTTTATAGACGTGTTATCAACCGTAATAACCGCCTTAAGAGACTTTTAGAGCTTCACGCTCCCGATATAATTGTACGTAACGAAAAGAGAATGCTACAGGAAGCTGTTGACGCTCTTATCGATAACGGCAGACGCGGTAAGCCTGTAACCGGCCCTAACAACCGTCCGCTTAAGTCTTTGTCAGATATGCTTAAGGGTAAGCAGGGACGCTTCCGTCAAAATCTTCTCGGTAAGCGTGTTGACTATTCGGGACGTTCGGTTATCGTAGTAGGTCCTGAGCTTAAGATGTATCAGTGCGGTCTTCCTAAGGAAATGGCACTTGAGCTCTTTAAGCCTTTTGTAATGAAACGTCTTGTTGAAACCAAGATTGTTACTAATATTAAAACTGCAAGAAAGATGGTAGACCGTGCTTCAGCTGAAGTATGGGATGCGTTAGAGCTTGTTATTAAAGAACATCCCGTTCTTTTAAACCGTGCTCCTACACTTCACCGTTTAGGTATTCAGGCGTTTGAGCCTGTACTTGTTGAGGGTAAGGCACTTAAGCTCCATCCGCTTGTATGTACAGCCTACAATGCTGACTTTGACGGCGACCAGATGGCTGTTCACGTACCCCTTTCTGCAGAAGCACAGGCAGAGGCACGCTTCCTTATGCTTGCGGCTAATAACCTTTTGAAGCCTTCTGACGGTAAGCCTGTAACTGTTCCTACACAGGATATGGTACTCGGTTCTTACTATTTAACACTTGTTAAGGCTGAAGAAAAGGGTACAAACAAGGTATTCCGCGATAAAAATGAAGCTATTATGGCTTATAACGACGGTGTAATCGGTCTTCATGCGCCTATCCGCGTTAGAATGACCAATGAAGCAGGCGAGCATAAGCTTATATGGTGTACCGTAGGCTTCATCATCTTCAATGAAGCCATTCCGCAGGATTTAGGCTTTGTTGACAGAAGCAATCCTGAAAATGCGTTTGACCTTGAATGGTGCTTTAAGTTTAAGGATGCAAGCAAAAACTTTGTTGAAAGCAATGACGATATTATTCAGAACAAGGTTGGCAAGAAACAGCTTGGAAAGATTATAGATAAATGTATCGAAATCCACGGCACAAGCGAATCTGCAATCGTTCTTGATAATGTTAAGCAGACCGGCTTTAAGTATTCTACTAAGGGTGCTATCACTGTTGCGGTTATCGATGCTGTAATTCCGCCTGCTAAGAAAGAAATCTTAGCCGCTGCAGAAGAGCAGATTGATAAGGTTACAAAGAACTACCGCCGCGGTCTTATCAATGATGATGAAAGAAGCCGTCATATTATTGAAATTTGGAACAAGGCTACAGAAGATGTTGCTGATGCACTTAAGGGCAACCTTGATGAGTTTAACCCCATCTTTATGATGGCTGACTCAGGTGCGCGTGGTTCTATGAGCCAGATTCGTCAGCTCGCAGGTATGCGTGGTCTTATTGCTAATACCGCAGGTAAGGTTATTGAAGTTCCGATTCGTGCTAACTACCGTGAAGGTCTTAACGTTTTGGAATACTTTATTTCCTCACGTGGTGCTCGTAAAGGTCTTGCCGATACCGCGCTTCGTACTGCTGACTCGGGTTATCTTACCCGCCGTCTTGTTGACGTTGCTCAGGACGTAATCGTTCGCGAGGATGATTGCGGCACTGAAGAAGGTCTCACTATTTCTGATATTAAGGACGGCAACCATATTCTTGAGCCGTTAGAAGAACGTCTTGAAGGCCGTTATCTTATGGACGACCTTTATGTTGACGGTAAGCTTATCTGGTCTAAGGAGGATATGATTACCTCCGACGGTGCTAAGAAGATTGTTGACGCAGGTGTAACCTCGGTTACTATCCGTTCAGTGCTTACTTGCCACAGCCACCACGGCGTATGTAAGAAGTGCTACGGTAAAAACCTTGCTACTGCTAAGCCTGTTACTACAGGTGAGGCTGTTGGTATCGTTGCGGCTCAGTCTATCGGTGAGCCTGGTACACAGCTTACAATGCGTACCTTCCATACCGGTGGTATCGCTTCTACTGAAGATATTACACAGGGTCTTCCACGTGTTGAAGAGCTCTTTGAAGCAAGACGTCCCAAGCGTTGCGGTCTTATTGCTAAGATTGACGGTAGGGTACGTATTACCGAAGAAAAGAAGAGCAATGTAATTGTTATTACAAACGAAGAAACCATGGAAGAGGAAAAGGTAACTATTCCTTACGGTGTAAGACAGCTTGTTAGTGAAGGCGACTATGTAAAAGCAGGCGATATGTTAATCCCCGGCTCTAAGTATCCGCAGGATATTCTTGAAGCACAGGGACCTGAGGCTGTTCAGGAATATATCATTGCTGAGATTCAGAACGCTTACCGTACACAAGGTGTTGATATCAACGATAAGCATATCGAGGTTATCATTCGTCAGATGATGAAGAAGCTTCGTATTGTTGATTCGGGCTCTACCGACCTTATCCAGAATTCAAGCTACGAATATAAGGAAATTGCCGATGCAAACGCTGCTATTGAAGCACGTATTGCTGCAGGTGAAGAGGGACTTACAAAGGCTACCTACAAGGTAACACTTCTCGGTATTACTAAGGCTTCGTTGGCTACTGAATCCTTCCTGTCGGCTGCTTCTTTCCAAGAAACCACACGTGTTCTTACCGAAGCTGCTATTAAGGGTAAGGTTGACCCGCTCTTTGGTCTTAAGGAAAATGTTATTATCGGTAAGCTCGTACCTGCAGGTACAGGTATGAAATCTGAAGAGATTAACCCCTCATTATTTGAGGAGGAAATCCCCGAAGAAACCGATGTTGCGCAAGTGCCTGAAATTCCCGAAGAAGCTCAGGCTGAAGTAGCACAATAATAAAATTTATTGTAAAATAAAAACTGACTTATGCTTTGCATAAGTCAGTTTTTTGTATCACTTAAATGTTATAAATCCGTAAGTTTCAAGAATTTGAAAATACTTTGCAAGGCGCGGATATAACGGCTGGGCCTCGTCACCAAAATGCTCCTTAACCTCAACGCCTATTGCGGCAATATCTTTCATACCGTCAATTATAGGCCATACAAAGCTTCCTATTGCTTCAAGGTGTATAAAGCTGATTTTGGGCTTTTTAAAAAGCTTTTGCGCTATTTTGTTATAAATGCCTTTGTTTTCAATTTCAAGGGTTACTGCACCGTCTTCGGCTACAGACCAGTTAATACCCTCTTTACGCTGTGGGATTTTATCCAAATAGTTTTCAGTTTGTTTTTTCATTAGCTTTTGTTACGCTTTTTCCAAACGGTGAATTTGAGAAGTGTCAGTATAATAATACCGAAGAGTACCAATCCGCCGATGTTTGAAACAGCAGGGGAAACAAAGCCCGAAAGGTTTATAAGCTTATCAATGCCCATAATCGCAAAGAGCGCCAAAACAATACCTACAAGGCCTTCGCCCGCTATCATACCTGAGCAGAATAGTATGCCGTCGTTTACAATGGCGTCCTTTTCTTCCTTGTCTTTTTTGAGCTTGTCAAGAACTAAACGGATAATACCGCCCACCATAATGCAAGCGTTAAGCTGTACAGGCAGATATACACCAATAGCAAAGGGAAGAACAGGTATGCCTATAAGCTCAACCACAACCGCAATAAATACGCCTGTAAATACAAGTGCCCAAGGCAGATTACCGCCCATAACGCCCTCAATAATAAGCTTCATAAGGGTTGCTTGCGGTGCTGCTAATGCATCACTGCCAAAGCCCCAAGCTTTATCAAGCAAGAAGAGTGTGCCGCCAATAGCAAGAGCAGCTGCTACAACACCGATGATTTCACCGTACTGCTGTTTTCTCGGTGTAGCGCCTAAAATATAACCTGTTTTAAGGTCCTGCGAGGTATCGCCTGCAATAGCAGAAACAATGCATATAATTGAGCCGATAGCGATAGCGCTTATCATACCCTTGATACCTGTAGAGCCTGTGAATTTAAGAATAAGTGTAGCGATTAAAACTGTGGCAATAGCCATACCGGAAACAGGGTTGTTAGAGCTTCCTACAAGGCCTACCATACGTGAAGAAACGGTAGCAAAGAAGAAGCCGAATACTACAATAATAATTGCGCCTATGGGGTTTACGGGAATAGCAGGGATAAGCCAGATAAGAAGTGTAAGCACTGCAATAACAATAAGCACAACCTTAATGTTTATTTCTTTTGCTGTGCGCTCACCGGTCGAAGCACCGACGCCCGACATACTTTTTAATGCGCCTGAGAAGGTTTTCACAATAAGCGGTAAGGATTTTATAAGGCTTATAATACCACCTGCGGCTAATGCACCCGCACCGATATAACGTATATACGAGCCCCAGATAGCACCTGCACCACCCTCGGCGTAGAGCTGACCGATAGTAGCGTCAACACTGGGGTAGAGGATGCTATTTTCACCAAACAGAACAATAAGCGGAATAAGTACTAACCAGCTTAAAACACCGCCGGCAAACATATATGAGGAAATTCTCGCACCGCAAATGTAGCCAACGCTCATTACAGCGGGATAAATCTGTGTACCGATTTCACCTGCAAAGCCTTTGACTCTGCCCGAAACCTCGCCCGAAACTACCTTAAGTCCGTCAATAATAAATTTGAATAAAGCAGCAAAGCCCATACCTGCAAAAACGGTAGAAGCATTTGCACCGCCCTTTTCGCCTGCTAAAAGAACTTCGGCGCAAGCAGTACCCTCGGGATAAGGAAGTATGCCGTGTTCTTTAACGATTAATGCGTTGCGAAGCGGCACCATAAAGAATACACCCAAAAGACCGCCGATAAGGGCAATAAGTGTAATTTCTATAATGTCGGGCTTGTCCATCTTGCCTTCAGAAGCCCACAAAAACAGAGCGGGAAGTGTGAAAATTGCGCCTGCCGCAAGTGATTCACCTGCAGAGCCTACAGTTTGTACAATGTTGCTTTCTAAAATGGAGTTACGGCGCAAAAGAATGCGGATAACACCCATAGAAATAACAGCGGCTGGGATTGATGCCGACACAGTCATACCAACGCGTAAGCCTAAATAGGCATTAGCCGCACCGAATATTACTGAAAGTAAAACACCCATAATAATTGAGGTTACAGTAATTTCGGGAGTGATTTTACTTGCCGGAACATAGGGTTTAAATTCAGTTTTGTTTTCCATAATCTCTCCTACTTATATAAAATTTTTATATTTCACAGCATTTTTTAAGAACGTTTAATAACAGTCCGAAAAAGTTAACTGTTGAAGAAATACTAAGCCGTTCATTAGTTGTATGAACATCAAAAATATTAGGTCCTACCGAAATGCAATCAAGATTTTTAACTGCCGAGGCAAAAACTGCACATTCGAGACCTGCGTGAATTGCTTCCACCTTAATTTCCTTGCCGTAAAGTTCTTTATAGCAGTGTTTGTAAAGCTCACGCAAAGGGGATACGGCATTATATTCCCAAGGTGGATAAAAGCCTACAACAGAAGTGTTGGCATTGGCATTTTTGCCTGCCTGCAAAATTTGTTGGGTTAAATTTTTAAGCTCGGTTTCCTTACTGCTTCTAAGTGAGTAATGCGCTGTAAGCTTATCGTCATAGGTAGTAATAATACCTAAATTGAGCGAGGTTTCAACCAAACCGTCAATTTCCTCACTCATTTTAACAACACCGTTTGGTGCGGTGGTTAAAAGGTTTATTATTTTTTCGGTTGATTTACTATCAAAGCAAAGATAATCTCTATCGTCGCCTTTTTGCACTTCTAAGCAAAAATCCGGTTCGTTTTGCCTGATAGCATCAAGGTACATAGTTTCAATATTTTGAAGCCACAATAAAACCTTTTCCTTGTCCTTTACACAAATCGAAGCCGTGCAGTTATTCGGTATAGCATTTGGCTTTGTACCGCCGTTTACGGAAATTATATTAACAAAGCATTCCTCTTTAAGATGCTTTAAGATTTTGCTCATTAATACATTAGCATTAGTTCTGCCTTTGTTTATTTCCACGCCCGAGTGACCGCCCATAAGACCTTTAATACTTAAGTTGATTAAATATCCGTCTACAGTTTCGCGGCAAAGGGGGATATCCAATATAACATCGTTACCGCCTGCACAGGAAACGGTGAGCGTGTCATCCTCTTCTGAGTCGAGATTTATCATCTGTTTAGCTGAAAGCAAGCTTTTATCGAGAGCGGCAGCACCCAAAAGACCTATTTCCTCATCGGCAGTGAAAACCGCCTCAATCGGTGGGTGGGGGATATTATCCGATTCGAGAATTGCTAAAATAGAGGCTACAGCAATTCCGTTATCGGCGCCTAAGGTTGTGCCGTCAGCTTTTATGAAATCACCGTCGCGGTAGATTTTTAAACCGTCATTTAAAAAATCAAGTTCACATTCAGCGGTTTTTTGGAAGACAATATCAAGATGGCCTTGCAGTATTATAGGCTCTGCAGGCTTATTCTCAGTTGCTTTTTTAAAAATAATGATATTTTCTTCATTATCGTGCACATATCTAAGACCGTGCTTTTTAGCAAAGCTTTCGCAGTAATCAGCAATTTTAGACCTATTGCCTGAGCCGCGCGGTATAGCGCTAATCTCTTCAAAGATTTCAAAAACCCTTTGGGCTTGCGGTGTAAGGTTTAAATCCGCTAAATTTAGCATAAAATTCTCCTTTTTATAACATACTTAAAAAGTATACCATAAATTAAGGTTTTTTTCAATTAGAAATATATTTTAATTGAAAAAACTTAAAAGCTTTGGTATAATTTAAAAGTAATATTGCGAAGGGTGGGGTAGATATGAAAAAAAGCAAACCGCTTTATATGATTTTGGCGGCGCTTTTCACTGCATTAATGGCAGTTTTTGCTCAAATACAAATTCCCACCCCGTTTTTCCCCATAACCCTGCAAACCTTTGCGATAGCTGTCTGCGGCTACACTTTAGGCATAAAGTATTCGCTTTTTTCGGTTATTGCGTATATGCTTTTAGGTGTTGCAGGCGCGCCTGTTTTTTCGGGATTTTGCGGCGGCTTTCATCATATTTCAGGTCCTGCAGGCGGCTTTGTTTTAGGTTTTCCGCTTTTGGTGTTATTTTGTGCACTTTCTTATAAATTTAAAGGGAATATTCAAAAAATTTTAATGGGTATTCTGGGTGTTGCAATAATGTTTACCCTTGGTATTATTCATTTTATGTTTATTACCGATACAAAATCGCTTTTAGTTGCGCTTTTAATGTTTATAGGCGTTTTTATAAAGGATGTTTTTTTAACAGCGTTTGCTTTCTATATTTCAAAAATAATACTTAAACGGATATTAAAAAACGGCACATAAGTGCCGTTTAATTTTTTATATAACTATAACATATATAGTCCTGTACTAAGTATAACAAATTTATAAATATCGGATTTTATATACTGCGAAACCTCTTCTTCAAAGCTTTCGTCTGTAAGGACAGTGTAGCTTTCAAGATTTACTGTAGTAAGCTGTTTTGAGCCTTTGTTACAAACAGTAACGTTCTCACCGTCCAAAAACATACGAGATGGCTTATCAAAGGGGGATTTTTTACCGCCTATACGCAGTTCCTCGCGCATAGTGTTAAGGTTATACCTAAGTAAAACATTACATTCGCTAAAGCAAGCCCATAGGCTGTTTTTGTAAATAACAATATCCGACGCGGTAAATGTGCGGTAGTTAAGGTTGCCTTGCCAGATAATTGTTGAGTCGGTGTCAATAAGCTTTACTGTGCCGTCCTTTAATAAAAGCAAAACCTTGCCGCTTGGCAGAACTATTGATTTTACTGTAATATAGTTATCGCAATGCTTTACGATAGCCTGATAATTGTTGCCGAATTTAGCCATTAAGTAAATGTTTTTAGCAACGTCGCTGAAACGTCCGTTATCAAATGAAATCATTTTATAAGCAATTACAAGCTTGTTATCGTCAGTGGTTTCTTTGCAATATGAAAAAATTATTCCGTTAGATAAAGGTAAAATTTCGTAGACCTCACCCTCGAAAATCTGTTTCATATTTACTCTCCTTTGATTTTTGATAGCATTTTTTGGGCAGCTAAAAGTACACCTGCATGGGCGCTGTGGAAGTTAAGACCGCCTTGCATCCAAGCAGCAAAAGGCGGACGAAGAGGTCCGTCTGCCGAAAGCTCAATAGAAGCGCCTAGTGTAAAGGCACCCGCCGCCATAATTACTGGGTCGGTATAACCGGGCATATCCCAAGGCTCAGGCACTACGAAAGAGTCTACAGGAGCACCGCTTTGCATACCTTGGCAGAAAGCTACCAAATTTTCGGCGGTGTTTAAGGTGATGCACTGTATAATATCACCGCGTTTTTCGTCTGTACGGGGGGATACCTCAAATCCTAACTGAGAGAATAAAGCCGAGGTATAAACGGCAGTTTTAAGGGCTTCGCCTACAACGTGGGGAGCCGAGAAAAGACCTAAATACAATTCACGCGAGTGACCGAGAGTAGCACCCACCTCTTTACCTACACCTGCACAGGTTAAACGGTATGAGCACTTTTCAACCAAGTCTTTTCTGCCTGCAATATATCCGCCTGTGGGCGCAATTCCGCCGCCTGGGTTTTTAATAAGTGAGCCTGCAATGAGGTCTGCACCTACTTCGCAAGGCTCCTTCTTTTCCACAAATTCTCCGTAGCAGTTATCAACCATTATTACGGTTTCGGGTGAAGCTTCCTTTACTATATTGCAAAGCACCTCAATATCGTCAATGGTAAGCGTAGGTCTTGTGCTGTAGCCGCGTGAACGCTGAATATAAGCCATTTTATATTTATCACTTGACAGGCGTTTTCTGATTTCCTTAAGGTCGGGTGTGCCGTCTGCCAGTAGGTCTACCTGAGCATATTTTACGCCAAAGTCACTAAGCGAGCCGTCGGTTTTTCCGTCTATACCGAAAACACCCGTTATAGTATCGTAAGGTCTGCCTGTGAGGACTAACACCTTGTCATCGGGTCTTAAAACACCGAAAAGGGCAACGGTAAGGGTATGTGTACCTGAAACAAAATTATGTCTTATGAGTGAGTCTTCGGCGCCCATACACTGCGCCATTACGCTTTCTAAAATTTCGCGTCCGCGGTCATCATATCCGTAGCCTGTTGAGGCGGTAAAATAGGATTCGCTTACCCCGTTATCGATAAAAGCCTTTAAAACCTTTAACTGATTGTATTCGGTAGTGCTTTCTATATGAGAAAACTGCTCCGTGCATTTGTCTAAAGCAATTTTATCAAGCTCTAAAAGATTTTGGTTTATATTAAAAAATTCATTTACGTTCATTGTTTTTCACCCAATATCCTGCATTGTATAGTTTTTTAAATCCGTTTTTTTGGTAAAATCCTTTGACAGAATCGCGACAGCATACTAAAAACTGCTTGCCGTGATTTTTTTGTAAAATACCTTTAAGCGCAACACTGCCATAGCCTTTTTCATGGCTTGCAAGCCCGTTTATAATGGCGTAATTGCCGCAGTTAAAGGTTACCGCCGCGCATTTGTCTTTCAAGGCAAAATAATTTGCATAGCCTTTATTCAGCCGTCGGCAGTAATCCACCGCAAAGTAAGGATACTCAGGCAGAGAAAGTCCTTTTACATCAAGCAGGTCATAGATTTCTCTGCTTGAAAGGATGTCACACTCTGCTTGTCCTAAAATATCAGCGCTTCGGTACATAATATTAATATTTTCGGGCGGAGTTTTGCCAATTTTTTCAAGTGTTTCATAGTCACTGAAAATACAAACGGGGTTAATTACTGCCACAAAATTTTTTAATTCCTCGATGTCGGCGTTTTGGTTGAATATTATCATATTGCCGTCGGTAAGTGAGATATATGCCTTATCATTGTCCTGCGTCCAAAAAAGAACCGAACGGTCATCCTTATAGCTCTCATAAAGGCAGTTGAGCTTTACAGCCTCGGCTGAGAGGAAGTCTAAAAAGGGTATTTTCTCTGTAAGGGTAATCATTTAATACTACCGCCTGCAATACCGTTTAGCATATAACGTGCGAGAGATAGCATATTTTCAATATCTGTAAGCGAAGCAATGCTGCTTGAAGTGTGTATATACCTGCACGGTGCAGAGAGTGCAATAGTGCGCACACCTTTACCGCTTAGGTGGATTGAGCCTGAGTTATTACCGCCTGCAACTGCCGCCTTTGGCTGACAGGGGATGCCACTACCAATAGCGGCTTTATAGTATTCCTTATCGTAAACGGTTGCTTTATCCATAAACGAAACTGCTACACCCTTACCCACACAGCACACCTTTTTATCGTCGGCAGAAGAGGGGATATCTGCGGCGGTGGTAGCCTCTAAGGCTATTGCCGCGTCAGGCTCTATAGCGTAAGTGGCAGTTTTGGCACCGCGAAGACCAACCTCCTCCTGTACGGTAAAGGTTGCATAAAAGTCATACTCGCTATCCTCTTTTAAAAGGCTTATAAGCACGAGGCAGCCTATGCGGTCATCAAGTGCTTTTGATTTAATATTATCGCCTAAAACTTCAAAATCACTTGTTAAAACTGCGCGGTCACCAATATTTACAAGCTCTAAGGCTTCGCTTTTGCTCTTAGCACCGATATCAATATAAAGGCTGTCAGTTTGGGGCGCTTTTTTACGGCTTTCACCGCTTAAAAGGTGATAAGGCTTTCCGCTTATAACACCGTTTACTCTGTCACAAATTTTAACCTTTCTGAACATTAACGCAGTGGTATCGATGCCGCCCACAACCGAGAATTTTAAAAATCCATTCTCGGTAACAGAAGTGATTATAATACCTACTTCATCCAAATGTGCGTCAACCATAACCTTTTTAAGCGGTCTTTTTTTACCCTTTTTAAAGCAAATAATATTGCCTAAGTTATCGGTTTTATATTCGCAGTAATCCTTGATTTGTGAGATTACAAACTCGCGCACGCTGTCCTCATCACCCGAAGTACCGTCTATAAGGCAAAGGTGTTTTAATAAATCAGTCATTTGAAACACCTCCCGATAAGATATAGCTTTCCAACAAATCGCAAACAGCCGAAAGGTCGCCCAAATCAAGTATCTCTACTGCTGTATGCATATTACGAAGCGGAATTGAAAGGGTTGCGGCTTTGACACCCTTGCGCGAAATACCAAGCATATCCGCATTGGTGCCTGTTTTACTGCCCATAACCTCTAAGCCGTAGGGGATATTGTTTTCCTTTGCAACGCTTATAAGCTTTTGGCTTACCTTTTTATCCAAAACGGGTGATATTCCTATCATACCGCCCTCGCCTAAGCCACAAGCTTCGTCTGCCGAAATATTAAGGCCGTCACCAAAGGTTACGTCTATTGCAATTGCTTCATTCGGCTCTACCGAAAAGGCAGCGGTACGCACACCGCGAAGCCCTAATTCTTCGCCGTTACTCAAACAAAAAACAACATTTACGGGCAGTTCTTTCCCGCTAAGTCTCTTTGCAAGCTCTAAAACACAGGCAACACCTGCGCGGTCATCAAACGAGGGCCCGCAAACACGGCCGTTTGCAATTGGGAAGCAGTCGCCCGTAAAGGTTACATAGTCACCTATTGACACAATTTCTTTGGCTTTTTCGCCTAAAGCGGTATCAAGCTTAATTTCTGTAATATCGGTATATTCGGTATCGCCGTTTGCAAGGTGTGGAGGGGTTGAACAGAAAACTGCTGTGATTTTTTGCTTGCCGTGAACAGTAACCGCCCTTGAAGGCAAAGCGCGTATATCAATACCGCCCGCATTACTTACGGTCAGAAATCCGTTTTCGTCAATATCGGTTACCACAAAGCCTATTTGGTCAATGTGGGCATCAAGCATAATAGCATAATCGGACTTCCCCGAAAGAAAGCCGATTACATTAAAATCATCTGTGATTTGGGGTTCTAAATATTCTCCCAAAATTTCGTATGCTGTTTTCTGCGCCTCGGTTATACTTCCAATACCTGTTTTACCCGAAAGCGTGAATAATAAGTCTTTTATTTCCATTACAGTTTATTTACCTGTTCTTTAAAATAGTTGCCGCGGGCTACAAAGTTGGGGAATTTATCAAAGCTTGCAGATGCAGGGGAAAGGGTTACAATATCGCCGCTTTTTGCAGTTTTATATGCATAATTTACCGCCTCGGCAATATCCTCAACCCTTATTATTTCGGGTTTGCCGTTATAATTTTTATCTGTTCTTACTGCATTTTCAATCTTTTCGGCGGTATCGCCGCAAAGTAAAAGCTTTTCTACCTTTTGGAGTACATACGGCACCATAGGCTCGTAGGGGATATGCTTATCATAACCGCCTGCAATAAGCCATACCTTTTTCGGAAAAGCCTTGAGCCCTGCAATAGTTCTTGTCGGGCTTGAGGCAATAGAATCGTTATAATATTTTACACCGTTAACTTCGCGTACAAACTCAATGCGGTGCTCTACACCCTTAAACTCACGTGCTACCCTTTTAATCGAATCAACCCCTACATAACCCCATACGGCAGTTATGGCTGATAAATAGTTTTCAACATTATGGTCGCCCAAGATGGCAATTTCATCGCGGTGCATAATTGGTGCATCAATACCGCGGTAGGACATATGAATAATACCGTTTGCGTCAAGCCAAGCACCGTTTTTAAGGGGGGTTTCCATACTGAATGAAAGCGACTGTCCGCGAACAAAGGGTTTGAAGCTGTTTGTTATTTCGTTATCCTTATTAAGTACTGTGCGAGAAAAAGCATTCTGGTGGAGAATGATGTTTTTCTTGGCTTCAACATATTCGTCCATATCCTTATGCACATCAAGGTGATTTGGCGCAACATTTGTAACCACCGCAATATCGGGGCTTTTGCGCATTGAAATAAGTTGGAAGGACGAAAGCTCAACCACAACAAAGTCATCCTTGGTTATATTTTCAATTTCGGGCAAAAGAGGTGTGCCGATATTACCGCCCACAAAAACACGCTTGCCCTCAGCCTCAAGCATTTTGGCAATAAGGGTGGTTGTGGTGGTCTTACCGTCAGAGCCTGTTATTGCAAAAACAGTGGCAGGGCACAAATCAAAAAACACTTCCATTTCGCTTGTAACGGCAATGCCTTTTTTGCGCGCGTCATCAAGCTCAGGCAGGTGGAAATTCATACCTGGGGTGCGGAAAATCATATCAACCTCTAAATTTTCGAGGTACTGTTCACCTAGGCGAAGCTCTGCACCCGCTTTTTCGAGGGTGTCTGCAATTTCACCAAGCATCTCTCGGCTTCTGCGGTCACAGGCATAAACCTTTGCGCCCTTGCTTAAAAAATTCATAATAAGCGGAGTGTTACTAACCCCGATACCGCACATTGCGATTTTTTTACCCTTTATCTGTTCAAAAAATTGTATGCAATCCAAAATAACTGCCCCCAATATTTTATTTATACCTTATCTTTATATTATACTTAAAATAGGAAAAAATATCAACGGTTTTTAATCTAAATATGGAGTTTTTGCTTTACCGTTCATAAAATCTATAATCCTTGCCTTTTCTTCTTTGTCTTTTATAAGACAGGGCTGGTAGTTGTTCCATTTGCCGTCATAAACATAGCAAGGGATAAATTCAGAGCTTTCCTGCTTTAATTCAAGGCTTTCTTTAAGGACGGTAAGCTTCATTTGGTAGATAACGGTGTTTTTGCCCGGCTTTTTGTTACCGCCGAAGCAGAAGTTACCGAGCGAATAAATAATTTCAGTACCGTTATAAATTTCCCTTGGCTGTAATACGTGAGGATGATTGCCAATAATAAGGTCGGCGCCTGCGTCTACAAGATTGTGGCAGGCTTCTACTTTCCATTCCTCAGGCTCATAAATGCGCTCTTTACCGCCGTGGAAGTATATAATCTGATAGTCGGACTGTTTTTCGGCTTTTTTAATAAGGTTTTTAAGTATGGGAACGCCGTTAGGTCGCCAAAGTCCGTAGCAGATTACGGCAATTTTAAAGCCTTCCTTTTGGTAATACATTATATTCTCATAATTACCGAAATTAAGCCCTGCATTCTTTACAGCGGCAGCGGTGTGTTTATAACCCGTATAGCCGTAGTCATAGGTATGGTTGTTGGCAAGTGACACACCCTCAACACTGCCCGCAAGTAAAATTTTAGTGTTATCGGTTTTAGAGTAAAACCAGTAAGCAGGGTCGTGGTCCTTTTCGCTTTCTTCGAGCTCCTCGTCGGTTAAAACATTTTCAAGATTTATTGTTGTAAAATCGTCATTCGCAAAGACCGATTGAACCTCTTTTAAGAAGTATTCAGGTTTATTTTTTTGGGCGTATTCGTTAAAGCTTCCTTTTGTGGTTTCATTTTTAAGGCACGCGAGCATCACGTCACCCACAAACGAAAGGGTTATGTCAAAGGTTTCGGGCTCTTCTTGGCTTGAAATCTCTTGTGTAACCGTTTGTTGCGGCAGACTTTCGCTTACGGCTTGGGAAGACAGTACTTCTTCTTTTGAGGTTGTTTCATATTCACTCGGTGCAAAGGCAGAAGTATCTTCCAAAAAATCCCCAATGTACGAACAGCCCGTTAGGGTGAAAATCAAGCTTAAAGCTATGCATAAATATATGATTTTTTTCATTATTTTCTCCTAAATTTGCAGATAAAATTATTATACTAAATATTCCGCGCTATAACAACTGTAGAAATCAACAAAAAATATAATTTTACCGCCTTTTTTTGCATAAGATTGATATGGGGGATTAGTATGAATTTTATAAATTGCGGCGGTAATTCATCGCCTGAGCTTTTGCGAAAAACGGTTATTTTCTGGAGCGAGAACAGTTATCAGCATATTTCATCATTATTAAAATCAACAAACGGCACTACCGCGGTTTTGCAGCCCTTTTTTAGAGAGCAGTTAAAAGGCTTTTACGAAAGCTTTGTTGCTATAAATCAAGCCTTTAAAGAAAAAAATATGCCCAATTCAAGCTATGTGGGATTTTTAAGGCTTAATCAAGGCTTTATAAACCTGCTTGAAAGAATTAAATTTGAGGGCTTTTCGGGCTATCCGGTACTACAGCAGTCGGTTTTTCATTACATATACGAGCAAAGGTATATAAATGCAGTTTTCGGCAATAAAAATATGGCGGGCAATGTGCTTATTACGGCATATTTTTTGCCATTTTTAAATCAAAGTATAAATTGCTTTTACAACCAGATGTATTTCTGGAGTATAATAGGTGCAATGCACCCATCGCTTATTATGGGTAACAATGCCTTTTATAATGCGATAAACGGTTACGCAAAGGAACTTCTTACTGAAATTTGCAATTCCTTTAACCGCATTAATTTTGAACTGTCTTCTTTGAAAAAGCCAATAAAGAAAAGCGCCTTAGCACAAATTTTTGAAGAGTTTAAGTATCTTAATATAACCTTTTTGGAATTTCTAAAGCAAATAAAACAAAACAGTATTAAAATTTTCTCTTCGCCATCTATAACAAGGCTGCCAAGCGATTTTTATAAGGGTGTCGACCATATGATAGGCGAACATACATTAGTCGCAGAGATTAATGAAAATATTGAAAAAATGTTAAAATAAAAATGCAAAGGCTACACCTTTGCATTTTTTGTCAGTTGTTAATTCTATTGTCAATAGCTTCTGCTGCGGCTTTGAGGTAGCGGTTTTCATACATTTCAAAATTACCGTTATCTACCATACGGGCAACATTTACGTCAATTGGCATTTTGCCTAAAAGGTCAATGTTTAATTCCTCGGCAATGCTTTCACTGCCGCTGCCGAAAATCTTGAACTCTTCACCGCATTCGGGGCATACAACGTAGCTCATATTCTCAACCAAGCCGAGTACGGGAATTTTCATCATTTCAGCCATATTGTAAGCCTTTTTAACTATCATAGAAACTAAATCCTGCGGAGAGGTAACTATAACAATGCCGTCAAGCGGCAGGCTTTGGAAAACGGTAAGCGGAACATCGCCCGTGCCTGGAGGGCAGTCCACAAACAGATAGTCAAGGTCGCCCCATACAACGTCGTGCCAGAACTGCTTTACAGCGCCTGCGATAACAGGACCGCGCCATAAAACAGGGGATTCCTTGTCTTCGAGCAAAAGGTTTATCGACATAAGCTTAATACCGGTCTTGGTCTCAGCCGGCAAAATGCCTATTTCGTTTTGCATAGCGCGTGAGTTTATGCCAAAGGTTTTAGGTATAGACGGGCCTGTAATATCGGCGTCAAGGATACCTACCTTATAACCCATTTGTTGCATGAGTACTGCAAGGGAAGAGGTAACCAGCGATTTACCAACACCGCCTTTACCGCTTACAACACCAATAACGTGTTTAATATTATTGTATTCGCCTGTAGGTTCTAATAAGCTTTCCTGCTTTCTGTCGCTGCAGTTTTGCGAGCAGGAGCTGCAATTGCCTGAACAGCCTGTGCTTTTTGTGTCTGCCATTTCAAAAACTCCTAAAGTAATAATATAACAATAATATTATACCGCTAAATTTTAAAAATGCAAGGCAGTAAAATGAAATTTTATTGATTATTGAAGAAATCGTATTGATTTGCAATAGCCGACCAGGTTACAGGTCCGACCGCGCCCGAAACGGGTAAAGAAAAAAGGCGTTGAAATTCTCTGACGGAATTTTCGGTCTGTTCGCCAAAATATCCCGTAACCGAAACGGTAGGGATTTCGGGTATGTTTTGCGATATTACTGATAAATAGGTCTGTAAATCGCGTACATTGTCACTTCGCATACCCTCGGTTAAGAAAAAACCGGGGTATAATTTGGCGTTGGTGCCCTCGTAGCCCTCGGGTAAGGAGGCAACTGTATCGGTATAAATACGTGAAATGGTGTTCCAGGTTTCGTTGTCAACTATACCCGTAACAGGAAGACCGTAAAATTCCTGAAAGCGTTCGACTGCAGCTACGGTTTCACTGCCGAAGTATCCGCTGCGGGGTATAGGCTCTAAAGCACCGTTAAAGTAGGCAATAATGCTTAAATAGTATTGAAGTGTGGTTACAGGAATACCGCTCATACCCTCCGAAATTTCGGTATCAAAGGGAACGGTTGCTTCTGCGGTAGAAATGCCCTCGCTTACAAGGTCAGCAAGTCCCTTTACACCGTTATAGTACTGCTTTATTCTGTACCAAGTAGCTTTATCCACTTCACCTGTCACATTAAGGTTGAAAATCTCTTGAAACTTGCGAACGGCTTCTTCTGTATCTACACCAAAAATGCCATTTACTTCTGCAATTTTGGGTATAGCAGGATAATTTTGTGCTATTCGGTTAAGCTGGGTTTGAATTATTTGCACATTATTGCCCGCATCTCCCACACGCAAGGGCACACCTGGATAAGATTCTTCTGTAAAGCCTACAGGGGCGTCGTTTACTATGCCTATATCATTGCCGTAGTAGTTTTGCAAAATTGAAAAGGGTGTGCGTCCCTCATTGGCAAGGTTTACAGTACCCCATTGTGAAAGTCCCGCACAGGTTGAAGTGGTGCCGTTGCAGAAGGTGGCAAATAGTGGCTCTACATTGCCTTGACGTACAATGTAATCGTTAAAAATCT
The DNA here is from genome assembly GCA_017516445.1 of Clostridia bacterium. GTDB lineage: Bacteria > Bacillota > Clostridia > Oscillospirales > Acutalibacteraceae > UBA737. The sequence goes on along the minus strand of JAFXCZ010000013.1, from coordinate 209,419 downwards.
CGTCTACTATGTAACCTATATTTTCAAAAATTTCGCGGTCTTCCTTAAAGGCTTGGTCAAATTGGGTTGTGTTTGTAATATCAAAATCATACCCGCGCGAGCGGTACCATTCGGTATAAACGCGGTTAAGCGCAAAGGATATTATTGCGTAAATATTAGCCCTGAGTGCCGCTTCGGGCCAAGTGGGATAAATTTCGCTTGAAGCCACATTCTTTACATATTCGGTAAACGGAACGGTTACGTTTTTAGCGTTTGAATCGGGTGTTCCTAAATGCACCGTTATGGTTTCGGGAATCGTCGGTAAAAGTATCTCCGCCAAAAAAATCACCTCACAAATCGTATTTTTGGGATTCGTTGAAGATTTGCGGTCCGCTATCAGTACCTGCAGTTTCTTCTAAAAGCAAATTTGATTGCTGTAGAGAGGTTACAGTGCTGAATACAGGTATATTAAGATGAATGTTTTTAATATATCCATCGGCTTCAATAAGCATATTGTAAAGCGCATAAGGCAGTACGGTGTTATTTTCGTCAAGCGATAGCGATTTCTGTGGTGTTGGCAAAGCAAAGGTTTTTGTCCTTCCGCTTTCATCGGTTAAATCGGTGTCGATTATGTTCATATTTTCATAATCGCCTGTGAAAACCGTAACCCTTGCATTTTTAACAGGATATAGCGCGCGGACAGCTGTAACAATGCCTATAAGATTACCCGAAGCGGTGTTTTGTGTGGGGTTACTGCTTTCGGGCAAGGGTGCTGCAGCTGGAATGCTTTTTGCTTTGGAGCTATACATTTTAAGCATTTCTTCTTTGTATTTTTCTATCAGATTTTTATCCAAAAAAATCACCTCTTATTATTTTATGAAAAAATGTTTTAAAAGGTGAAAAAAGTGGTTGAAAAATGGGTTTCAGATGGTATAATTTAAGAAAGGAGAGATTTTATGGTAACACTTAAGAATGAATTTTTATATGTTGAAATTGAAGAATTAGGCGCCGAAATCCGCAAGGTTATCTGTGAGGGCGAAAGCCGTATGTGGACAGGCAACCCTGAGTATTGGGGTAAGGTAGCGCCTGTAATGTTTCCAATGTGCAGTAGCTTTCTAAATGATAAGTATACCATAGACGGTAAGGAATACTCTATGGGTAAGCACGGCTTTGCAAAAGACCAGTTATTTGTGCTTGAAAAGAAAACGCCTATATCGGCTACATTTTTATTAAGAGATAATGAGGAAACCTTGAAGCAATATCCTTGGCATTTTGAGTTTAGAATTACATATACCCTAAGGGCTACCGCTATTGAGGTTTCTTATGCTACAAAGAACACCTCGCAAAGCATAATGTATTATTCGGTGGGCTCACACGAAGCGTATTACTGTGAGGGTGGAATTGAAAATTACGATGTGGTTTTTGAGCGTAAGGAAACCCTTTATAATCATATGTATGATGTCGCACCCGAAGAATTTTTGATTCTTAAGGATAGTAATGTTTTACCCCTTTATGAAAAATATTTCGATGCGGACTGTGTTGTACTTAAAGACCATAAATCCCGTTTTGTAACACTTAGAAACCGTAAAACAGGCAAAGAGGTTTCGGTAGAGTTTGCAGGTTTTGATTATCTTCTTTTATGGCACGTTAAGGGCGCTGAGTATATCTGCATTGAGCCTTGGGCTGGCATTTGTCCTGCAAAGGATGCTACGGGCTATGATATAACCGAAAAAGAGGGTATAATATCACTTGAACCGAGTGAAGAAAAAACACTTAAGCATACAATTTATTACGGCAACTAAAATTAAATCCCCTGTGGAATTTTCCACAGGGGATGATTGCTTTATTTAGCCTTGCTTTCACAGTAAAGGCAACGGTAAACGCGGTTTTCTTTGTCGGTTAATTTGAAAATCTGAGGTAGCTCCTGTTCAGTTCCGCTTATGCAACGCGGATTTTTACAGGTGATTACATTGGTTAGCTTCTCAGGTAAAGCTATGCGCTTTTTCTCAACATTTTTGCCGTCTTTTATAATATTTACCGTTATGTCGGGGTCGATATAGCCTAAAATGTCGGTATCAACTGTGATATCGGCATCTATTTTTATAATGTCTTTTCTGCCCATCTTTCTGCTGGGGGCATTTTTGATAAACGCTACTGAGCATTCAAGATTATCAAGATTTAAAAGTGAATAAATCTTCATACCCTTTCCTGCAGTGATATGGTCAATAACAATACCGTTCTTAATTTCGTCAATAGTCATTATTTTACCCCCAAAAGCATTAGGATTAGCGCCATTCGCATATATTTGCCGTTTAAAACCTGCTTAAAATAGCACGCACGCGGGTCGTCGTCTATTGCAACGCTTATTTCATTAACACGCGGTAGGGGATGAAGAATACTCAAATCAGACTTAGCGTTTTTAAGCTTTTCAGGGGTCAAAATATAACTGTCCTTAAGTCTTAAATACTCCTCTTCATTAAAGAAACGTTCGCGCTGAACACGTGTCATATAAAGAATATCGAGCTTTGGCATAGCGGCTTCTAAATCTGTAGTTTCAAATACCTCAAAATTGTCTTTTTTAAGTGATTCTTTAATATAATCGGGCAATTTAAGCTCATTAGGGGAGATAAGTACAAACTTAACGTTATTATAACGGCGGAGTGCATTTATAAGTGAGTGTACTGTTCTGCCGAACTTTAAGTCACCGCAAAGTCCTACAGTTAAGTTATCAAAGCCGCCCTTTTCGCGTTTGATGGTAAGCAGGTCTGCCAAGGTCTGTGTCGGGTGGTTGTGACCGCCGTCCCCCGCATTGATAACGGGTATGCTTGCGTTCATGCTTGCTACGAGCGGCGCGCCCTCTTTTGGGTGGCGCATAGCTATAATATCGGCATAGCAGGAAACGGTTTTTGCGGTATCTGCAACACTTTCACCCTTTGCGGTAGAGCTGCTTGTGGCTTCCGAAAAGCCTAATACATTACCGCCAAGCTCATACATAGCTGCTTCAAAGCTTAAGCGTGTACGTGTGGATGGCTCAAAAAATAAGGTTGCAAGCTTTTTACCCTTGCACTTTTCGCTGTATTTTTCAGGATTGTCAATGATATCGTTTGCAGTTGCGAGCAGACTGTCGATTTCATCTAAAGAAAGCTCGGCAATATCAATTAAACTTCTCATTTTATAATTCCTTTCGTTTAGAATTAAATAGAAATTTTAAAAATGAATGATGAATAATGAATAGTGAATAATTTTGGTGTGCCACTTCTGTGGCACGATATATATTTGTTTTCGTTTTGCCGAAAACACGTTAACTATTCACTCTTCACTTTTAACTATTCACTGAATAATTTTCAGGTTTACTGAAAATTATTCCTTAGCGCCGTTTACAGCAAGATAATTTTTAATACGCTCTACATTTTCGCGGTTTTTCTCATCTTCTTCAAGGTATTCGATAATGTCATAAACATCTACTACCGAATATACGGGGAAGCCAAATTCTTCGCCAACCTCAGCCATAGCGCTCTTGTCGGTTTTACCCTTTTCCTTGCGGTCAACCATAACAAATGTAGCGGCAACCTTGGTGCCCTCAATTTTAGAAAGAATTTCCATACTTTCACGTATTGCGGTGCCTGCGGTGATAACATCTTCTACGATAACAATTTCTTCGCCTTGCTGTGGTTTATAACCTACGAACACACCGCCTTCGCCGTGGTCTTTTTCTTCCTTGCGGTTAAAGAAGAAAGGAACATCCAAGCCATTTTTAGCTAAAGCTACTGCTACAGATACTGCAATCGGGATACCCTTGTAAGCAGGACCGTAAAGCACGGTCTTTTTGTTGCCTACCTTTTCAAAGTAAGCTTTTGCATAAAATTCGCCTAATTTGCAAATTTGCTCGCCAGTCTTTATATCGCCTGCGTTAATGAAATAAGGGATTTTTCTACCACTTTTAGCCGTAAAATCACCGAATTTTAAAACGCCTGCGCTCTCTAAAAATTCAATAAACTCTCTTTTATAGCTTTCCATTTTAATTCTCCTTTGTTCGAATAATGAATGATGAATAATGAATAGTGAATAATTTCGGTGTCGGCGCAGCCGACGAATATAAATCGTGCCGAAGGCACACCATAATTTTTCATTATTCATTATTCACTTTTCACTGTGAAGAGTTTATCCAATAAACTCTTCACAGCAACGCTTATATGCTGCAACTGGGTCAGCGGCTGCAGTAATAGGTCTGCCTACTACGATATAGTCACTACCGATTTTCTTAGCCTCGGCGGGTGTCATAACACGCTTCTGGTCGCCCTTGTCGCCGTCGGCGAAGCGTACACCAGGGGTAACTGTCAAGAATTCCTTGCCGCAAGTATCGTGAACCTTGCCTGCTTCAAGAGGAGAGCAAACAACACCGTCAAGACCTGCAATTTTTGCATTGTTGGCATAGTGCATAACAACCTTGTCAATAGGCTCTTTTATAAGCAGGTCGTTTTCCATACGCTCTTGGTCGGTAGAGGTAAGCTGTGTTACGGCTATAAGAAGAGGTCTTGTGCCGTCTTCGCGGGTTAAGCCTTCAAGTGCTGCCTCCATCATAGAAATTGTACCGCCTGCGTGGAGGTTAGTCATATCAACATCAAGGCGGGAAAGCACTGCCATTGATTTTTTAACTGTGTTTGGAATATCGTGAAGCTTTAAATCTAAAAAGATTTTGTGGCCTCTTTTCTTAATTTCCTTAACAATTGCGGGGCCTTCGGCATAAAAAAGCTCCATACCAATTTTTACAAACGGTTTTACATCTGTAAACTTGTCTAAAAATTCAAGAGTTGCCTCTTTGCTTGCGAAATCGCAAGCGATAATTACATCCTTACCCATTATGAGCGCCTCCTATAATTTCAGTTAAACTGTTTATTCCGTATTTTTCCATTGCCTTTGGTAGATTTTCAATGATTTTCTTGCAAGCAAACGGGTCTACAAGGTTTGCTGCACCTACCTGTACTGCAGTAGCGCCTGCAAGCATCATTTCTATAACGTCCTCAGCGGTAGAAATACCACCCATACCGATAATTGGTATTTTAACTGCATCGTAAACCTGATACACCATACGAAGTGCAACCGGCTTGATTGCAGGGCCCGAAAAGCCACCCATTTTGTTAGCTAAAATCGGCTTTCTGCGTTTTAAATCAATTCGCATACCCAAAAGGGTGTTTATTAGGCTTACGCCGTCAGCACCCTCGCTTTCGCAAGCTTTTGCAATTTCTACAATATCGGTAACATTGGGGGACAGCTTTATAAATACAGGCTTACTTGTAACCTTTTTAACCGCCTTTGTAACCTCGGCAGCATTTTTGGCACTTGTGCCAAAAGCCAAGCCGCCACCGTGAACATTCGGGCAAGAGATATTAACCTCAAACCAGCCGATTTGGTCTTCGCTATCAAGTTTTTCACAAGTGTAAGCGTAATCTTCTATAGAAAATCCACTTACATTAGCCATAACCTTTTTATTAAAGCATTCTTTAAGCTTGGGTAATTTTTCACTTATAACCCTCTCAACACCGGGGTTTTGAAGCCCTACTGAATTGAGCATACCCTCTGGGCACTCTGCAATACGCGGAGTAGGGTTGCCAAAACGTTCATCACGGGTTGTGCCCTTGAAAGAGAACGTGCCTAAGCAGTTAATGTCATAAATACTTGAAAATTCATAACCAAAGCCAAAGGTGCCGCTTGCGGGGATAACGGGGTTATCCATTTTAATTCCGCTTAAAATTACGCTTGTATCTACCATACGATTTCCTCCCTGTAAAGCACGGGGCCGTCCTTGCAAATACGCTTGTTGCCGTACTTGGTTTTACAGCTGCAGCCCATACATGCACCAAAGCCACAGCCCATTCTTTCCTCAAAGCTGTACTGACCGCTAGTATTGGCTTTGCTTTCAATAGCTCTGAACATTGGCATAGGTCCGCAGGTGAAGAAGTAGGTGTAATCAATGTCCATAGCGTCGGTAACATAGCCTTTAACACCATAGCTTCCGTCAACTGTAGTTATGATAACTTCTACGCCTAAGTTTTTAAAGGCGTCCTCGTAAAATATTTCTTCCTTAGTGTTAAAGCCTAAGATAACGGTTGGGGTTTTGCCCATTTTTAAAAGCTCTTTGCAAAGGTTATACATAGGCGGAATACCTACGCCTCCGCCTATAAGAAGCGGTTTGTCACCCGCTTTTTCGGGGTTGAAGCCATTGCCGAGGCCTACAAGCATATCAAGCTTTTCGCCCGCTTTCATTTTGGACATCTGCTCAGTACCCTCGCCTACAACCTTGTAAATGAGAGTTATGGTTTCTTCGTTGTAGTCACAAACTGAGATAGGACGGCGAAGATATTTACCCTCTAACTTAATGTTTACGAACTGTCCCGGTGCTAAAAGGGAAGAGGTATCGCCTGCAAGCACCATACTGTAAACATTGGGGGCAATCTGGAAGTTATAAAGAATTTCGTAAATTCCTTGTGTCATCATAATAAATCACCTATTTAATAATGAATAGTGAATGATGAAGAATGAATAATTTCGGTGTGTCGCTTTGCGACACTTTATATATCGTCAAGCAAAGCTTGACACAATAATTATTCATTATTCAATATTAATTTTTCATTAAAACACGCAGTGTGTTTTATGCATCTATAGTAGAAATTGTAAGGGTTGTTTCTTCGAGTACGTCTAAAAGTACGCGTACTGTATCAAGGGCTGTAAAAATTGTAACATTGTTTTCAGTAGCGTAGCTTCTGATTTTAAAACCGTCGGTTGCGGTACCGCTCGACTCAATATCGCGTGTGTTTATTACATAGGCAATATGGCCTTGACGAAGCGCATCGCGGATTTGGTCGGGGTCTTCTTCAATCTTCTTGAGTACCCTTGTATTAATACCGTTTTCTTTAAGGAATTTTGCGGTACCTGCGGTTGCCTCAATGTTAAAGCCTAGGTTATAGAAACGGCGTACAAGAGGTAGCGCCTCTTCCTTGTCTTTATCACTAATGGTCGCAAAAACAGTACCATAGTTCTGAACACGCATGCCCGAAGCCTGTAACGCCTTAGAAAGCGCGCGGTTAAGCTTATCATCATAGCCGATTGCTTCACCTGTAGACTTCATTTCGGGTGACAAATAAGCATCAAGTCCGCGGATTTTATTGAATGAGAATACCGGTACCTTTACATACCAACGGTTCTTTTCCTGCGGATAGATATCGAATATACCTTGTTCCTTTAAGGATTTACCGAGTATTACTTCGGTAGCGATATCAGCAAGGCTGTAGCCTGTAGATTTTGAAAGGAAGGGTACTGTACGTGAAGAACGTGGGTTAACCTCGATAATAAATACATTCTCGTCCTTATCAACAATAAACTGAATATTGTAAAGACCTACAATGCCGATGCCAAGACCTAATTTTTTAGCGTACTGTAAAATTGTTCCCTTAACCTTGTTGGAAATACTGAAAGCGGGATATACGCTGATACTGTCACCGCTGTGAACGCCTGTGCGCTCAACAAGCTCCATAATACCGGGAATAAATACATCTCTGCCGTCGCAAATAGCGTCAACCTCAACCTCTTTACCCTGAATATACTTGTCAACAAGCACGGGGCGGTCTTCGTCAATTTCAACTGCGGTTTTGAGGTAGTGCTTTAACTGCTCCTCGTCAGCAACAATCTGCATAGCACGTCCGCCGAGAACGAATGACGGGCGAACAAGTACAGGGTAGCCGATTTCTTTAGCGGCTTTAATACCGTCTTCAATCTTGGTTACAGCCTTACCCTGCGGTTGCGGAATATTAAGCTCACGAAGGATTTTTTCAAAGCTGTCGCGGTTTTCTGCACGCTCAATAGCATCACAGTCGGTACCGATAATTTTAACACCGCGGTCACGGAGCGGCTCTGCTAAGTTAATAGCAGTCTGACCGCCTAAGGATGCGATAACACCCTCGGGTTTTTCAAACTCAATAATGTTCATAACATCTTCGGGAGTGAGCGGCTCAAAGTAGAGCTTGTCCGCTGTAGTATAGTCGGTAGAAACGGTTTCGGGGTTGTTGTTTATAATAATTGCTTCATAGCCCGAATTTTTAATGGTGGTAACAGCGTGAACGGTTGAATAGTCAAACTCAACACCCTGACCTATACGGATAGGACCTGCACCTAAAACTACAATTTTCTTTTTATCGGTAAGAATTGAAGCATTTTCGTCGTGATATGAAGAATAGAAATAGGGGATATAAGCGTTTGTGTGGCAGGTATCAACCATTTTGTAAACGGGATAAACCTTGTTGTCTTTACGGAATTCGTAAACCTTAAGCTCGCTGCAATCCCACATTCTTGCAATATATTTATCCGAGAAGCCCATTTTCTTAGCGTCTTTAAGAATTGCAAGGTCAAATGGGTTAGCTTTAAGGGTATTCTCCATTTCAATAATACGTTTAATGGCTTCAAGGAAGAATGAAGTAATTTTTGTGATTTCGTGAATTTCTTCTATGGTAACACCACGGTAAATAAGCTCAGCAATAGCGAAAAGGTTATCGTCACGAAGCTCGCTTATATATTCGCGTAGCTCATCATCACTCATATTGTCAAACTTGTGGTGATAAAGGTGGGTTATGCCGATTTCGAGAGAGCGGATACCTTTAAGTAAGCTTTCTTCCAAGGTTGTACCTATACCCATAACCTCACCGGTAGCCTTCATCTGTGTGCCAAGTATATTTGAAGCGGTGGTGAATTTATCAAACGGGAAGCGTGGGAATTTGGTTATAACATAATCAAGTCTTGGCTCAAATGCAGCGGTGGTATTGGCAATAGCGATTTCGTCCAAGGTCATACCAACGGCAATTTTAGCGGTTACACGTGCTATCGGGTAGCCGCTTGCCTTTGAAGCCAAAGCGGACGAACGTGAAACACGGGGGTTAACTTCTATAAGATAGTATTCTGAGCTTTCGGGGTTAAGGGCAAACTGAACATTACAGCCACCCTCAATTTTTAATTCACGGATAAGCTTAATAGCGCTGTCATTGAGCATCTTAAGGTCGTGGTCATTAAGTGTCATAATAGGGGCTACAACAATAGAGTCGCCTGTGTGAACACCTACGGGATCGATGTTTTCCATACCGCAGATGGTAATGGCATTATCGTTACCGTCGCGCATAACCTCAAATTCAATTTCCTTATAGCCCTTAACGCTCTTTTCAATAAGCACCTGATGAACAGGGGAAAGCTTGAAAGCGTTAAGACCGATTTCAACAAGGTCTTTTTCGTTATAAGCAAAGCCGCCGCCTGTACCGCCTAAGGTAAATGCAGGACGCAAAACAACTGGGTAGCCGATTTCTTTTGCCGCTTTTTTAGCCTCGTCTAAAGAGTAGGTAATTTGTGACGGAATTGTAGGCTCGCCTATAGATTCGCAAAGCTCTTTGAACATTTCGCGATCCTCGGCGCGCTCAATACTCTTGCTTGAAGTACCTAAAAGCTCAACACCGCATTCCTTTAAAATGCCCTTTTCTTCTAACTGCATAGCAAGGTTAAGGCCTGTCTGTCCGCCGATACCCGGAACAATAGCATCGGGTCTTTCATAGCGGATAACCTTTGCTACAAATTCAAGTGTCAACGGCTCCATATAAACCTTGTCTGCTATAGTGGTGTCGGTCATAATTGTAGCCGGGTTGGAGTTACAAAGTACAACCTCATAGCCCTCTTCCTTCAAAGCTAAACAAGCCTGTGTGCCTGCATAGTCAAACTCAGCCGCCTGACCTATAACAATAGGGCCTGATCCAATAATCAAAATCTTTTTTAAGTCTTTTCTCTTTGCCATACTTTTTACTCCTTAATATATTTGATAATATCGTTTTGTACTGTCATTTTGCATTCGCCGTAAAGCTCATAATTTTCAAAGGGTGTCGCTTTGCCTTTGGATAAAAAGTCGCGAGTATTCACGGTGAATTTTTTATCTAAATCCCATACAGTATATCCGTTTTCTTTAAGTCCGAAACGCTTACGGGGATTTGTTGACATAAGTTCAATCAGTTTTTCTAAGGTTATTATACCAGTTTTTACCATATAGGTATACATCAAAGGGAAAGCGGTTTCTATACCCACTATGCCAAATGCACTTTTTTCGAGGCCTTTTGATTTTTCTTCGGCGCTATGCGGTGCGTGGTCGGTAGCTATCATATCAATAGTGCCGTCCTTTATGCCCTCAATCAGTGCAAGTCGGTCCGCTTCGCTTCTGAGCGGCGGGTTCATTTTAAACCTGCCCTCTTCCTTTAGGTCCATATCGGTAAGCACCAAGTAATGCGGTGCGGTTTCACAGGTAACGTCAACACCCTCTGCTTTGGCTTTTCTTATAAGCTCAACACTTTCCTTACAGGAAATATGGCAAACGTGGTATTTACAGCCTGTTTCCTTAGCAAGCTTCAGGTCGCGTTCTATAGGCTTCCATTCACTTTCACTGCAAATACCTCTGTGACCGTGCTTTTTGGCATATTCGCCGTCATGGATGTATCCGCTAAAAAGCAGGCTGTTGTCTTCACAGTGGGCTACTATTATTTTGTCAAGCTCTTTGGCTTTTAGCATAGCCTTTCGCATAAGTGCTTCTGACTGAACACCTTTTCCGTCATCCGAGAAAGCAAAGGCGTCTTTAAGGCTTTCAAAATCGGACAGCTTTTCGCCCAGTTGACCTATGGTTATTGAGGCGTAGGGGTGAACGTTAATCACAGCATCCTTTTTTATAATATCTAATTGTTCCTTTAAATGCTCGGCACTGTCGGGTACAGGGTTTAGGTTTGGCATAGCGCATACGTCGGTGTAACCGCCTCTTGCAGACGCTAAAGTGCCGCTTTTTATAGTTTCTTTATATGAAAAACCCGGCTCTCTTAAGTGAACGTGAACGTCACAAAAAGCCGGGAAGACAAACAAATTATTAAAATTAGAAACACTACCGCTAGCTGTTAGCGGAAAGTCTTTAGAAATAAATGTACCGTTTTCATAAACCATAGCCTGTTTCATAAACTCTCCACCTTTCAAAAAAACACCCTGCCTGTAGGCAAGGTGAATATGACAAAAAACGCTATAACCCCTTGGGGCTATGCTTTAAAACCATATTACAATCTTGCCGGCGTCACAGCACCGTGTTTAAAGATATATTTTAACTTTATATATTTTATCATAGCTTAAAGTTATTGTCAAGAATATTACTTTATATTTTTTAAATAAATAAATTGTAAATTCGGGTAAAGTATGATAAAATATATTATATTTTTAATTGTGAGGAGAAATGTAAGTGTCATTTCCGCTTGATAAGATAAGAAATTTTTGTATTGTGGCACATATCGACCACGGTAAGTCTACCTTGGCTGACCGTCTGCTTGAGCATACACAGTCGGTAGCGAGTCGCGATATGGAAGAACAAATTCTTGATAGTATGGATTTGGAGAGGGAACGCGGTATTACCATTAAGGCACACGCGGTAACGCTTTATTATGATGCCAAGGACGGCGAAAGATATGAGCTTAATTTGATTGACACCCCCGGTCATGTGGACTTTAACTATGAGGTTTCCCGTTCGCTTGCCGCTTGTGAGGGCGCAGTGCTTATTGTTGACGCTTCACAGGGTATTGAGGCTCAGACCTTGGCTAACACCTATTTGGCGGTTGACCACGGGCTTGAAATTCTGCCTGTTATTAATAAGATTGATTTACCCTCGGCTGAGCCTGAGCGTGTAAAGGCAGAGATTGAGGATATTATAGGTATCCCTGCCGATAATGCACCTTTGATTTCGGCAAAGACGGGTGTTAATATTGAGGAAGTGCTTGAGAAAATCGTTACTGAAATTCCGGCACCAAAGGGCGAAGTTAATGCACCTCTTTCGGCACTTATTTTTGACTCTTACTATGACCCTTATAAGGGCGTAATAGTTTATTTCCGTGTTATGAGCGGTAAGATTAAAGCAGGCGATACCATTAAAATGATGGCTACGGGTGCTACCTTTGATATTGTAGAGTTGGGCAGAAAGCGTGCTACTTCTATGGAGCCTTGCGATGTTTTAGAGGTGGGTGAAGTAGGCTATCTTGCGGCTTCTATTAAAACCGTAAGCGAAGCACGTGTAGGTGATACTATTACCTTGGCGGATAATCCTGTGTCGCAAGCACTTGAGGGCTACCGCAAGGTGAACCCTGTTGTTTTCTGCGGTATTTACCCAGCTGACGGCGCAAAATATCCCGATTTACGTGATGCACTCGATAAGCTACAGCTTAATGATGCTTCGCTACTTTTTGAGCCTGAAAGCTCTAACGCTTTAGGCTTTGGCTTCCGTTGCGGATTTTTAGGTCTTTTGCATATGGAAATTATTCAGGAAAGACTGGAAAGGGAGTATAACCTTGACCTTGTAACCACTGCACCGAGCGTTGAGTACAAATTCACCCTTACCAATGGTGAAACCATTACGGTGGACAACCCCACAAATTACCCCGACCCAGCAGTAATTGCCGAGGCACTTGAGCCGGTAGCAGATGTTCATATTTATTCGCCGAGTGATTACGTAGGTACTATAATGCAGCTTTGCGAGGAACGCCGCGGTGTTTATACTGATATGAAGTATATGGGCGACCGCGTAGATATTCATTATATTATGCCTATGGGTGAGATTGTTTACGACTTTTTTGATGCCTTAAAATCGCGAACAAAGGGTTATGCCAGCTATGATTATGAGATGAAAGGCTATGAAAAGTCAAAGCTTGTAAAACTGGATGTATTGCTTGCGGGTGACATGGTGGATGCGTTGTCTTTCATAGTTCATACTGATAATTCCTATGCGCGTGCTCGCAAAATTGCCGAAAAGCTTAAGGAATTTATACCGCGCCAATTGTTTGAAGTTCCTGTTCAGGTTGCAGTTTCGGGCAAGGTTATCGCGCGTGAAACCGTAAAGGCTATGCGTAAGGACGTGCTTGCAAAGTGCTACGGTGGTGATATCACCCGTAAGAAAAAGCTTCTCGAAAAGCAAAAAGAGGGTAAAAAGCGTATGCGCCGCTTAGGTAATGTTGAGGTTCCACAGGAAGCATTTATGGCAGTACTTAAATTGGACGAATAGGTGATTGTATGACAAGGCGTGAAAAAGCAATTTTAAAAAGAAATATATTTTTGGCTGTCTGCGCAGTTATTATAATTGCGGTTATTGCCCTTATAGTTTATATTATTTCGGTTGTAGGCAGTGATAATAATACTGAAAGTTCTTCCCAACAAGTAACTTCAAGTGAAATAAATTCAAGTGAGGCTCCATCTTCAAGTGAGGCTCTTTCATCTGTTGAGTCTTCTGCAAGTAACGCGACAAGCTCTAAAGAAAATACTAAACATAAGCTTGATCCCGATTATAAAAATCTAATGCTTGTAAACGGTTGGAATCCGTTGCCCAAAGATTACGATTATGAGGGTAATCTTACAACCATTCCTAAAAAGTATATAAAAGGCTCGCTTACACAGATTGATAAGGATATCTGGCCGTATTTAAAGGCTATGCTTGACGATGCAAAGGCTGAGGGAATTGATATAGGCGTTTGGTCGCCCTACCGCTCTTATGCTACGCAAAAATGGCTTTTTGAAAAGCAGGTTAAAAAGCAGATAGCTAACGGTGTCCCTGAAAGTGAAGCCGAAGACAAGGCTGCAACAATTGTAGCGCGTCCCGGTACTAGTGAGCACAACACAGGCTTGGCACTTGATATAAACTGTGCTAACCATTCTTTTGCGAAAACTAAGGCGTTTAAGTGGCTTCAAGAAAACGCTGAGGACTACGGCTTTATAATGCGTTATGCCGAGGAAAAGCAGGAGAAAACAGGCGTTATTTACGAATCTTGGCATTGGCGTTTTGTGGGTATAAATGTAGCACACGAAATTAACGACCTTGGTATGTGCCTTGAAGAATATATTGAATATAAAAAGTAAAGTAAAAACCTTCCGAGAGGAAGGTTTTTTGCATTATGGGATAAATTCTGCGCACACTATTTAAAAATATTGTGTGGTGATAATATGTCGGGACAGATATCAGATTACAAGAATTTGTATCTAAGCGGAAGCTTAAAAAAGGATATTGCGCTTTTTAAGGATATTTTTAAAAAGGACGTAATTTTAAGGGTTAAGGAGATTAGCTCTAATAACGGGATTACTCTTAACTGTGCGCTTGTGTATATGGACGGTATGACCGATTCTGACCAGATAAATGAGGCGATTATCCGTCCTTTAATAACTGTAAATGCAACCGCTTTAGACAGTGATATTGCCGATTATATAGGCAAACAGTTGCTTTTTGCGAGGGATGTTAAAAAGCTTGACAATGTAGCCGAAATTTTACAGGGTATTCTGTATGGTGAAGCGCTTTTGCTTATAGACGGAAGCCGTAAAGCACTTATGATGGACGTCAAAGGCTTTCGCACACGCGGTATTTCTGAGCCTATGGAGGAGCGTATTTTACAGGGTCCGCGCGAGGGGTTTGAGGAGGCAGGTCTTTTAAACCTTGCAATGCTTCGACGAAAGCTTCTAACGCCCGATTTGTGCATAGAAATGCTGCGCGTGGGCAGACGCACCTCAACAGCGGTATTTGTGTGTTATCTCGGTACACTGGCAAACCCAAAAACAGTAGAAGAAATAAAGAAAAGAATAGGTAAAATTGATATTTCGGTGTTCTTGATACCAACTACATTATAGAGCAGATAAGGGACAGAAAGCGTTCTTTCTTTAAGACAAGCGGCTCTACCGAGCGCCCCGATGTAGTGGCGGCAAGGCTTTTAGAGGGCAGAATTGCTATTGTGGTTGACGGCACACCAATGGTGGCAACTGTACCGTATTTATTTTCGGAAAATTTTCAGTCTGACGAGGATTATTACCAAAGCTTTTTGTTAAGTTCTGCCGAGAGGCTGCTTAGGTATTTTTGCTTCTTTTTAAGCATCAGTATACCTGCGGTTTTTATAGCGTTATCAACCTTTCACCGTCAGCTTTTGCCTACACCCTTTGCCATAACCGTTATGCAGCTGCGCGGCGGTGTGCCTTTTACACCTGTATCTGAATGTGTGGTGATGATACTTGTTTTTGAAATACTCAAAGAAGCGGGTATCAGAATGAGCCAGAATCTCGGTCACGCTTTAAGTATTGTAGGAGGTCTTGTTGTGGGACAGGCGGCGGTAGAAGCGCGCATTATAAGCTCGCCCATTCTTATAGCGGTAGCGCTTTCGGGTATAGCAGGGCTTATGCTGCCGCGTCTTAAAACTGCTGTTTTTTATCTTAGAATAGCTTTTGTTTTTCTTTCTGCAATATTGGGACTTTACGGTTATTTTGCAGGACTTGTGTTTTTAATGCTTCACATTTTTTCGCTTTCGTCCTTTGCTACAGATTATACGGTTTCGCTTAAAAAAGCAAATCTTCAAAGCCTTAAGGATACCGTTTTCCGCGCGCCTTGGGGGGATATGCGCCACCGCCCCGATTTTAACCGTAACCTTGTGCGAAAGGGTAGAAAAAGATGAAAAGAATTTTTTTGCTGTTTCTTGTTGTGTGTTTGCTTTGCGGTTGTGAAAAAACAGGTCCCGAATATTTAGTTTCAAGCATAGGCTTTGACAGTGATGGCACGGAATATAATGTAAGCTTTGAAGCGATAATTATTAATTCCGAAAATACCGAACAAGCCCTAAAGGTGCTAAAGGGTAAGGGCAAAACAATAGACGAGGCGGTAAAGGAAATTGACCGTCAATGCACACAGCCGTTATTGCTTTCGCACTGCGGTGTGATAATTATAGGTGACGGTATTACTACAAAGCAGTTTTCGGATATAAAAAGCTATTGCTATTCGAGCGACCCCATAACCCTCTCTGCTTTTTTCATTAAGAGTAAAAATGCACAGCAGTTATTATCGGCAAAGCCGTTGTCATCTGCCTGTGTGGGATATGATATTATGGGGCTTCTCAAACAAAATAAGCAATATAAAAATCGGTTTTTTGAAGTAATAAGCAATGAATACAATGCTGTTTTACCGAGAATAGAATTGGGGAAAGAGGGGCTGTATTTTGAAAGCGGTAACTAATAGCTACAGCAAGCACTTTATAGCTTTGACTTCGCTTTTTGTGTTGGGTAACGGAGTAATTACAGCACCGATAAGTAATGCCGATAAATATAATTTTTTAGGCTTTCTTGTAGCTTGCGTAATATCGGTGGCGGTTTATTATTTATGCTTAATTTTGCCTATTAACAGGCTTACTGTAATGGGTATATGGGCGCTTGCGCTTTACTGTATTGCTGACGCGTTTATAACTTTTATAAGGTTTATAAGCCAAAATCTTTTGCCCGATACAAAGCCTTTTTTGATAGCACTGCCTTTAATTTTACTTCTTTTGTATATTGGTTTTCAAAAAGAAGAAATGCTTTTTAAATTTTCACTTGTAAGCTTTTTTGCGGCGGCGTCGGTTGTGCTTTTTTTCTTTTTCTCTACCGCAAAGGATTTTAATGTAAGCAATATTTTCATAAACCGTCTGCCAAGCTTTAACGGCTTTTTAGCACAGTTAGCACCGTATCTTAAAAGTATTGTTCTGCCTACGGTGTTACTTTGCATTTTTGCAAGGCTTAACAATATCAGAAATTCGGTTTCGGTTTGGGGGCTGGCTGTAGGGTTTGTAATATTTGGCTTAACTATTCTTAATTCGGTATTGCTTTTTGGGATAGAGCTTTCGGGTGTGCTCGATTACCCTTATTCCTCGGCGGGCAGTACTGTCACATTCGGCAATCTTTTTACCAGAATGGACGGTTTTTTATATTTTGTTTATCTCGCATCCTCAATAGTTAAATGCGGTGTGGGAATATTTACAATAAAAAAATCAAGGGAAAGACTTTTCCCTTGATTTTCACTTTAATTCAATTATAAGCGCCAGATTACCACGCTCGCCCTTGGAAGCCCTATGTGAGTGAAGCGTGTCACTGTTACAGCTAGTACAAATATCGGATAAATCTATATTGCTTTCCTTTAAGCCTGCGTGCAGTAAAATTTGCTTGTTGGCTTCCACTAAATTAAGCATATATTTTCCGTTAGGCTTTTCGGTGAAAATACGCCTTAAATCAAGATAAGAAAGCTTTGCAAAAGCGTTATAAACAGGGTCGTCAACCTCATAACAGCAGTCTTTAATACAAGGACCTATGCCTGCTAGTATATCGCTTGGGTTACAACCAAATTCCTGTTGCATTTTTTCTACGGTTTTTTTGCCTATCTGCTTTACAGTACCGCGCCAGCCCGCGTGGGAAGTGGCAATAACCTTTTTTATCGGGTCTAAAAAAACCAACGGTGTGCAGTCTGCATACTGTGTTACAAGCGCAACACCGCGCTCGTTTGTGATAAGCCCGTCAATATCGGTGAAGGATTCTTTAAAAATACCTGTGCCGCAGTCAGCCTTTGTAACTGTTTTAACATTATCGGTATGGGTTTGTTGGCTTAAAACAAGGTGGTTGATATCAATGTTTTCACAAGCACACAGTCTGCGGTAGTTTTCTAAAACATCCGCTCTATCGTCACCACGGTTAAAGCTTAAGTTCATACTTTGGTATTTGCCTTTACTTACACCGCCAATACGGGTTGAAAACAAATGGTTAGTAAGACCTGTTTTAGCAAGCTTGGGAAAGGTTATATAAGTAACACCGTTTTTTGTGTTTATTAAAAGATTTTCAGAAGTCATAAATCAAGCTTCCTTACCTGTAATTTCTAAAAATAAGCTTTGCGAGTTTTTAATAAGCTTTTGAGTATATGCGTCACCGCATAAATCTGTAATTTTTCGCAGCGCGGCGCTTATCATAGGCGGTCGCATATCGGGTGAATGTGTATCCGAAGCGATAAAGGTTATAAGGTCTTCTTGTGTAAGGGTTTCGAGCACGCGGTTATAATGTCTTCCAAAAAAGGAGGTTGCATTAACCTGTGTTAAAATGCCGTTTTCCTTTATAAAGCTCAAGAATTTTTTATAACCCCAAGCCTTGTAATAGCGCTCAATATGTGCGACTATAGGCACAAGACCGCTTTCTCTAAGCCTTAAAAGCTCACTAAGAAAGGCTCTGTCAAAATTATAATAATCAGGCTCTAACAAAATATACTTTGAGCCGTTAAGCGTAAGCTTTTTAAGTGATTCCGCTCTGCTTATGCCGCTGTAATATAATACTTCATACCCTAAGTAAATATTCGGCACATTTTTGTCCTTTATAGCTTCCTTAAGCTCTTTAAAGTTAGCTTCGGCTTTATTTGTGTACTCCTCTAAGGTGTCTCTTAATGGGTAAAAGTGAGGTGTAGCAATGATATCGGTCACACCACCGCGAAAGCTTTCCTCTAATAAATAGAGGGATATATTTAAATTTTTGGCACCGTCGTCGGTATTATGCAAAATATGTGAGTGGATATCAAAATACATAAAAACACCTCATTTCTTTTCTTTGCAAAAAACGGGAGATTTAATCTCCCGTTTAAATTAATATTGCTGATTTGAATATGACCTTGAATAACGGTAATATTTATATCCGTATTTTCTGTAATAACCGCCGTTTTTGGCGCCCGAGCCGTTTACAATAACGCCGTCAAGCTCAATATCCAAAACCTTTAAGCTGTCATAAGCGGCTTCAAATGCTTCGTATTTGGTTACGCCTGCACGTACTACCATAACAAAAGCGTCACACTTCTGCGCAATTATCAAAGAGTCGGACACGATATTGATAGGCGGTGTATCAAGAATTATATAATCATAACGCTCTTCAAGCTCCTCTAAAAGCTTGTCAAAAGCTACGGTACTATATAATTCCGAAGGGTTTTTAACCTTTGCACCCGAAGTTATAATATCAAGGTAGCTGTTATAAGTAATAACTACTTCGTCAACAGTGCTTTCACCTAAAAGAATGTCCATACAGCCTTTTTCGTTATTGATTTTGGCTTTTTTATGGATGGTGGGCTTACGCGAGTCGGTGTCAAGAATAACAACCTTTTTGTTCAACTGCGCAAGTGTTATGGCAATGTTAAGCGCGGTTGTTGATTTACCCTCAGCAGCGTATGGGCTTGAGATAGCGAGTATTTTACCGTCGGTTTTTGAAAGCACCGAAACTAAATTTGTACGTAAATTTTTATAAGACTCAACTATAGCAAAAGGGGTCTTATTAAGCTCAGGCACGATAACCTTTTCATTGGAGGGCTTGTTTGTCAGATTAATTGCCATAATATTTGCCTCCTTTGTAGTATGATTTGCCGTATTTGCCTGATTTAGCAGCCGCAAAGTCGGGAATATCGCCTAAAACAGGGATATCATAGCGTTCTTTGAATTCTTCTTCAGATTCAATTGTAGTATTGAAAAGTGAAATAATATAGAAAACAACAAACGCTAAGAAAGCGCCCACTAACATTGCAACAGCTGTGTAGATAAATGTTTGCGGATAGGTTTTTGAGCCCGACTCACTGGTTGGCACTATAGTTACCGAAGAATTAGGGATAAACTTGTTTATGTAATCGGGAGTCAACTCCAAGAACATATTAGTAATTCTTGCAACCTCATCCTTGTCGTTCATTTCAAAGCGGACATCAATAAAGAGGGAGTAGTCCTCACGCTTTGTAACGGTGGCAAAGCTTTTTAGCTGGCTATATGTATACTTACCGCCGAGATTCATAGAAAGCTCTTTATAAATATCACTTGTGCTTAAGATGTCCTTAACGGTTGTCAAAAGGTTAATCGAAGCGGCAATATCCGAGTTGTTAACCTTATCGCTTGCGGTAGCCTGTGTATCCTGTACTGTGCTGTCCAAAATACCGCCGTTGGTTACAACAACCGAGCCTGTAGAAGCATAACGCTCCTGCAGGTGAAACTCACAGTAGCAGAAGGTTCCCACACCGAAAACAATGGCGCTAAGCAAGATTATAAAAAAGTTTTTTATAATGAGCTGAAAAATGTGATAAATTGAAAATTCTTTCACAATATACCTCTTTTCTTTTTGTGAAATGGTGCTTTACGCGCACTAAATAGTATTATAACTTATATAATTAAATAAATCAATGACTTTTTTATATTAATTCAATTAATTTTTTATTTGAATCGAAAATTTCTTTTGTGTCCTTGTATGCATTTTTATAAACCTCAATTATACAGGCACCGTCATAATTGCGGTTTTTAAGGGTGGTGAAAAATGATTTAAAATCAAATTTTCCGTTTAAGGGGAGCATACAGTCGCTCGCTAACGAGTGGTCGCTTATGTGAAAATGCTTGATATTATCCCAAAATTCATCTATTAAATCGGTCGGGTTGTAGCCGGAGCGTATAGCCTGTTTAATATCAAAGCAAAATTGCGCATCGTCGCCTAAAATTTCGCTTATAGAGCGTAAAAATTCAATATCGCCTGAGCGGTAGTTTACAACGTTTTCTTGTAATACGGTAATACCGTTCTTTCGTGTTTCGCGGTTTAACTGCATAAATCTGTCGCAGTATTCACTGTCACTTGTAAGGCCGTTTGGCTTTCCGCCGTGGAGAATTATATATTTTGCACCAAGCTCGGCTGCTACTTCGGAATAACGGGCAAATTTCTGCAGGGCTTCATAAAATCTGCGCTCGTATTCTGAAAAAATCATAAAAGATTCTGCCAAAGACATTGTAGGGTGAACTGCAGTTATATTCATACCGTATTCTTCCTTGATATCGGTAAGGATATCAACAAAGGACGGTTTTAGCTCACTTTCGGCATTGAAGAAAATTTCGGTTGTTTTAACGCCTGCTTTGCCGATTGTTTCTAATGCAAGCTCGGTCTCAAGGGGATAAAACGAGGCGGTTGATATGCCTATGTTCATATTAATTTTCTCCCTTCGGGGTGACATAAACTGTTTTGTTGGTGGTGTAAATTACCATACCTGCTTTTGCGCCGTTTGGCTTTTTGACGTATTTTATCGGTGTGTAATCCACCGCTACATTTGAGGAATTTTGTGCTTTAGAGTTAGTCGCTGCAAGAGTTGCCGCCTGTAATATGGTTTGGTCGCTTACCTCTTTGCCGTTACAAAATACTACCACATGACTGCCCGCAATGTTTTTTACATGGAACCAAAGGTCGCCCTTTGAGGCTAAAACAGTTGTAATATAGTCGTTTTGCTTATTGTTTTTACCTACAATGATTTTATACCCTTCTACCGAAGTGTATTCCTTGAGTGCGTTAAACGTCTTAGCGGATTTTTTGCGAGAGGAGGCTTGCTTTATATATCCCGCTTCCGCTAATTCCTCACGGATTTGGGCAATATCGGTAAGTGTGCGAGAGCGTTCAATACTGTCAAGCACCGAATCAAGATATATTAGCTCTTGCTTGTCTTTTTCGGTGAGTGTTTTCAAGGTTTGCTCGGCTGTATATGTCTTTTTATATTCCTTAAAATAACGGTTTGCGTTGTTGGCAGGCGAGAGGGAAATATCAAGCGGAATACGCACGGTTTCCATATTCTCGCTGTAATAGTTCGGCACCTCTGCGAAAGAGGCACCCTTTTCAATGTTGTAAAGGTTTGCTTTTATAAGCTCGCCATAGATGCGTAAATTTTCGCGGTTTTCGCATTTTTTAAGGTCGCTAAGTCTTAACGAAAGCCTTTTTTGTGTGCGGTTTTTAGTGTTACTTATAAGCTTTATAATATCCCTTGCGGCAGTATTAATACGCAAAGCGGCTTCCTTTTCGCCGTAAAAAGCGTCAAGCAGCTCGGAAAAGCTTTCAAAACGCTTGGTTTGGTAGTTTTCGCCGTACTGGGAAATTTCAGTAAAGCTGAATTCAAAAGGCTCACCGTCGGGATTGTAAATTAGTGTGGGATTATTTCCGCTTTTAAGGTCATTTATAATCTTTTCGAGTGCTTTTTGTGGATTTTCACAGCCCTCAATCTCACGGCAGATAAGGGGAGAAAAGCCGTCAACTGTGGCTAAAAGAGAGGAGCTTTGAGCTTTATCCAAAATTTCTTGTGCTGTATTTTCTAATGGGTTTAATTTATCTGCTTTTTCGGGGAAATTATAGGTAGCACCCGGTAATATAAGACGGCTTGCGGTCTCAATATCGCTGTGCTTTAGTGAATCTATAATTTTACCGTCATGATTTATTAGAATAATGTTGGCTTTTCCGCCTATAAGCTCACAAACAAGGCGAATTTCGGTAATATCACCCATTTCATTTGTGCCGCTGAAAACAAGCACAACCACCCTTTCTAGTGCGGGCTGTAAAACCTCTATAAGTCTTGCAGAGGATAAATATTTGCGCAAAAGCATACAAAACATAGGCGGAACGGCTGGGTTTTCATACTTGCTTTCGGTAAAATGAAGCCTTTGTGCGCCCGATTTTGCGGTGATTAAAAGCTTTTTATGAAAGTCTTTTTTGCGCAACAAAAATACCAACTCGTCACGGGTGGGTTGGTAAATTTTGTCTACGTGGCAGTCAATTGCCGTTTTAAGTTCTTCGGTTATTCTGAATATAAAAGCGCCGTCAAGTGCCATTTGCGTTCTCCGTCAAAAAACTTTCTATACTGTCGAATACCGTTTTATACAAAAGGTATTCGTTCTGCTTTTCTTTGATATTTTCAAGGGCTTTCATACAGCCGAAAACCCTTTTTTGTTGCTTTTTAAGGTATAAAATACCGTCCTTGGTGTGCGGTATTTCGCCTATGTAATAATAGGCGGGATTATGTGAAAACGGTGTGTTTTTAAACCTTACATTCATTACTGAATAAAGCTTGCCGTTTTCGCAAACGGGGGTTTCACTTAAAATAGCAAAGCCGTTTTTGCACAAAAACTCGCGTAAAAATTCGGCTGAAGTAGTTGGCTGAAGAATAAGTGTAACCTTTTCGTTTTTAATCCACACACAGTTTTTAAGTATCTCGGTTATGACCTCGCCTCCCATACCTGCAACAATAATTGTATCGGCTTCGTTTTCTTTTACACCTGAAAGACCGTCACAAAGGCGAAGCGAAATGCCTTCAGCACCGCTTAGCAGTATGTTCTTTTGGGCATTTTCAAGCGGCTTTTGGTTTAAGTCGGTGGCTAAGACACTGCTTGCAATACCGCTTTGCTTTAAGTATATAGGCAGGTAAGCGTGGTCTGTACCTACGTCACAAACCCTTGCGCCAAAAGGTACAAGGGTTGCGATGGTTTTAAGTCGTAAGCTTAGACTTATCATTATTTATTTGCAAAATATTGGTTTAATTTTTCAACCAATGCGTCACAGTCGGTGCCGTGAACGGCGCAAGCCTGTTCAATGGTTTCGCCGCGTGAAGCTGGGCAGCCGAGGCAGTGCATACCTATTTCAAAGAAATACTGTGCACAGCCGGTATCAATATCCAATACGTCGCCTATAAGCATATCTTTTGTGATTTTCATAATAAAAACTCCTTTTTGTTATTGTTAGAATAAGTTTGGTTCTTTGTCCATTTCTGCGCGGTTGTGGTTGTAAAGCTTGCGGTTGTCCATCGCCCAAAGCTTGCCTGAAAAGCTGTCAGCCTCGGTGCTTTGTACGGCTTCGCGCATCTCATAAATACGCGAGTCCATAAGGTCAAGCTCGGACAAAAGCTCAGCTTCGATAAAGGATGGCCTTACTGCCGCGCCAAAGTCAGGCTCACCGTGGTGGGATAAAACCATATGCTCCAAAAGCATAGCGGTCTTTTTATCAATACCAAGCTTTTGAGCGTATTTTTCAATAACCATAGCGCCCATAGCAAGATGACCTAAAAGGTTGCCCTCTATAGAATAGCCTGTAGCAATACCGGTATCCGCTACCTCAAATTCGCAAAGCTTTGCAATATCGTGCAAAATTGCGCCCGAAATTAAAAGCTCACGGTCTACAAAGGGGTAAATTTTGCAAACACCCTCAGCCAAGCGGACAATAGAAAGGCTGTGAAGCAGAAGTCCGCCGCGCACAGCGTGGTGAAGCTTAAAGGCTGCCGGCCAATACAAAAGCTTTAAGCGGTTATCCTTTAAAATTTCGGTTACTATAAGCTTTAAATTCTGGTCATTAAATCCGTCGGCTAAGTGATAAAGTTCATTATACATTTCTTCACCCGAAAAGCCTGCCGATTTAACAAAATCCTCGGGGTTTATATTATCCTCCGGTAAGGATGGTCTTATACGCTCAATACGTAGCTGGTCAGAGCCGTTGTACTGCGAAACCGTACCTCTAACCTTTACAATCTGGTTGATTTCATATTCGCCGTGAACCTCGGGAACGTAGCGCCAAAGCTTAGCGTTTATTTCACCGTCGCTGTCGGCAAGGGTGAAGTCAAGGTAAGTATCCCCTTTTGAAGAGGTCTTTTTATCAAGGCTTTTAACAAGACAAAAGCCTTCAACTAACGCGTTATTATCTATCGGTGTAAAGTTCATAAAAACACCCTTTTCTAAAGTTTGATTTTATTATACAACAATGTTATTTCTAATTCAAGTGATTACTGAATAGATACAAAATATTCCACAATACCCTTAGTCATTGCCTTGGCTTTTTTAGTATTGGCGTCACTGCTTTTAATGCTGTTGTAATCGTATCTGTTTGATATATATCCGTTCTCGGTCAAAACCACAGGACAAACCGAAACTCTTGACATAAAGTAATAATGCCACTTGAATCGTTTATTCTTGTAAATGCCTGTATTGTAGGTGTGGTCGGCTACATATTCTGCGGCATTTTTTGAAAACGGGTAGTAATAATACGCACCAAAGCCGTTAAGGGAGGAGGTATTATTAAAATCGTGATGTATTGCAATACAGTAATCGGGCTTTAAGCTTTTAAGCTGCTTACACTTGTAATCGGCGGTGCGGGTAGAATCATCAGTACGGGTCATATAAACCGTAGCGCCGATAGCCTTAAGCTCAGCCGCTAATTTTTTTGCAAGCACAAGGTTGCGTGCGGCTTCGCGGTGCTTATATCCGCCAAGCTTTACAGCGCCCGAGTCTATACCGCCGTGACCTACGTCAATTAAAATTTTAACTCCGCTTAAATCTGCACCGTATTCATTATCGCATAAGGTTATTTTTGCGGGATTAAGGAATTCAAAGCAGAGCTGGTTGGATGAATTATAATAGGCATCCCAGCCGTAAAAACCACCCTGCTTTTTAAGATATAGCCTTAATGTATAGTCGGATTTATTTTTAATAATTTTCGCTTTTGAAAAAAGCGGATTACTTTTAGGAATACTTACTTCGCCCTCAAATTTAGTGGCGTAGCAGAAGGTAATATCTACATAGTTATAGGTTATATCCGAAACGGTACAGTCACTTTTATATTTTTGTTTTTTAAGCTCAAAATTAAAGGGTGCTTTCCAAAGTGTATCAAGGGTTAAAATAGTGTGGGTAGAGTTATCGGTCAATGTGGCAACCGATATTTCGTTATGGTCGGGCAGAGTGCCAACATACTGCTTGGCTATAGTAACCTTGGTTTTAGGTGGCTTGTCATAACGCGCTTTGTAGACCTTTCTTCCGCAACGAAGTGTTATAAGCTTTAGCTTTTCGCCGTCGCGCTTTACGGTTTCATACTCAGAAGAGCCGTAGTCTACAGTGCCTTTTGGCAGATAGTTGTAATACGGTTTAGAGGCATCGGTTTTGCCGGTACCCTTAAAGGTTTCAGCCTGAAAGGCGACAATTTCGGTAATAATGCCTGAGCCTACATTTATGTAATCACTGCCTGAGGGTGTCGCATCCTCGTCGTAGGACACTACAAGCTTTTCCTTTTTGCAGATGATATTTTTTGAATAAACGGTATCGGTATAGTCCTTATACTTAGCCTTAAATTTAATTTTGCCGAGGTCGAGGTCTTTAAAATGACCGCTCGGCAGGGTGAAGCTTCCCGTAAATTCTGCAAAGTCCTCGTCGGTGGGGTTTGTTTTAAGGGTTATAGTCTTTTCGTTAAATTTTGCAGTAACCGTTGCTTTTGCCCGCGCAGTAACGCTTACTGTGAATTTAGCACCCGCAGAATAGGTCTGCTCTGTTTTAGGGCTGTGATTTTTAATAATGGTGTATTTACGGTAAATGTTATAGGTTTTTGTAAATTCACCCGCCTTAAAGGTGAATTTGTTGTCACCGTATTTAAGGCTCTGCTTTAAAGTAAAGCTGCCGTCCTTATCCTTGCGTAATTTTATCTGCTCTCCGTTAAGCTCAACCCCTGTGGGAACATTTGTATTACCCTTAAAGGTTATGCTTTCGGCTTTTGTGGTAACTTTTTTTGAGTCGGGCTCGCTTATTTTTAAAAACAGTTCTTCTTTAGTGCTTTGCACAGCTTGCGAAGTGCTTTCGATTTCTGAAACTATGTTTGAGCCTTGAACAGCTATATCGTTTGTTTTATCAGTTGGTTTTGCTATTAAAAACGCCGCAGTTAATGCCGCAATAACGCCCAAAACGGCGCAAAAAATTACAATTAAACTCTTTTTCATTTCTTTACCTTTTATGACTTTATTAATATTTTAAAATTATACTATAAAAAATATAAATATTCAATAATAAAAAATGCTTGACAATTAAAAATATTTGTTGTATGATAAAGTATATATTTGTGAACTAATACTATTTTGGTGTATTTATGGGAATAAATTTTGTCGAAAATAGCAAAAATCTGACTGATAATGAGGTCATATTGCTGATAAATAACGGTGAATATGAAAATTTGCAGATAATAATTAACCGTTATTTACCATTGATTATAAAAATGGCAAAGCAGTATTGTCCCGAAAATGAGGTTGAGGATGCTGTGCAGGAAGCCACCTTTGCGCTTTATTCGGCGGTAAAGAATTTCGACAGCCAAAAATCAGTTTTTTCCAATTTTGCAAGCGTTTGTATTAAAAGGGCGGTTATCGCCCACCTGAGAAAAAACAATACCAAGAAAGCCATTCCTGAGGAATTGCTTTTATCAATAGAGGAAACGAAACTTGCTTCGTTTGAGAGCCCCGAAAGTATTTTAATAGAAAAAGAAGATTATAAAGAGCTTGCCGACAGTATACGGCTTGAGCTTTCAAATATGGAATACAAGGTTTTACATTTGTTTTTAGAGGGTAAAACATATTCTGAGATTGGCGCGCAGATGGATATTACCGAAAAAGCGGTTGGTAATGCATTGTCGCGAATCCGTAAAAAAATTAGAAATAACGGTTAATACCGTTAAAATATGCCCATGTAGTTTAAAAGAAAAACATTGTAAACAAAGAAGGCGGTGCGATACCGTCCGGGGCAATAATAAAACCTAAGAGAGGTAAAAGGAAATGTTTGAAGACAAGACACTGGTTTGCAAAGACTGTGGAGAGGAGTTTGTTTTCACTGCAAGAGAGCAGGAATTTTATGAATCCAAAGGCTTTGTAAATGAACCGCAGCGCTGCAAACCCTGCCGTGACAAACGCAAAAACGCAGGCAGAGCACCAAGGGAATTGCACGAAGCAGTATGTGCTGCTTGCGGTGGTGTAGCAAAGGTTCCGTTTATTCCCCGTGATGACCGTCCGGTTTATTGCAGTGAATGCTTCGCAAAAATGAAGGAAGAAGAATCAGCTGAAGAATAAATTTAGGTCTGATGTGCTGTCTCTGCGGAGACAGCCTTTTTCTTTTTAAAATATTCATATTTTTTTAATACACTTTTTAAAATAATATGGTAATATATTATCGAAAGTTGGTGTAAAAATTGAAGTATAAGATTTTGATTGTTGATGATGATGAAAATATTTGCGAGCTTTTGCGCCTTTATCTTGAAAAGGAAGGCTTTGATACAGTAGTAGCTAACGACGGCGAAGAGGCGGTGTCATTAGCGCAGAAGCATTCGCCCGATTTAATACTGCTTGATATTATGCTACCCCGTCTTGACGGCTGGCAGGTTTGCAGAGAAATCCGCAAATTTTCGGAAATGCCTATTATAATGATTACGGCCAAGGGCGAGGTTTTTGATAAAATCTTAGGTTTAGAGCTTGGTGCAGACGATTATGTGACAAAGCCGTTTGATACTAAGGAGGTTATTGCGCGTGTAAAGGCAGTGCTAAGGCGCAGTAACGATAAAAACAAAAAGCAGATAAGTGAAGTTAAGTTTGATAAGCTTCGCATAAATCTTACAAATTATGAGCTTGAGGTTGACGGCAAGGAAATTTCTACACCGCCTAAAGAGCTTG
Source organism: Clostridia bacterium (assembly GCA_017516445.1). GTDB lineage: Bacteria > Bacillota > Clostridia > Oscillospirales > Acutalibacteraceae > UBA737. The sequence continues at coordinate 181,326 of JAFXCZ010000013.1, read as the reverse complement.
AGCTTATCTATCATCTTGCAAACAATCCCAACCGCGTTTACACCCGCGACCAGCTTCTTGACGAGGTGTGGGGATTTGATTACTACGGTGATTCACGTACAGTGGATGTTCACGTAAAGCGTCTTCGCGAAAAGCTTGAGGATGTATCGGAAGAATGGGCGCTTAAGACGGTTTGGGGCGTAGGCTATAAGTTTGAGGTAAAATAATTTATGAAGTTCAAACTTTTTAAAAAGCAGTTTTTCATCACCGTTACAATAGTCATTTTAAGCTTAGTCATACTTATGATGATTTTGTCGGTGGTTTTGAATAATCATATAACCAAATCTTCATATAATACGTTGAGTGAATGCTGCAGCCAAATCAAAGAAAATGTCCAAAGCTTTGAAAACAGCGCACAATTTTCAAATATTGCAGTTCCGCTTTCTCAGGTTTCGGGTAGTGATATTTTTATAACTGATTCCCACGGTGCGATTCTTATGTGCGCTTGCAGTGAATGGCAAGAATCGGGTAAGTGTATGCATTCTTCGTATATAGTACCCAAAAAGCTTATTGACCGAAGCGAGTCGGATTCGGGCTTTGCTATTGATAATATGGATATGTTTAAATATCCGCAATATGTTTCGGTTAGTGCCATAGATAAGGAAAAAGAATATTTTGTATTCGCATCGTCCCCCATTTCCGAAGCGAGAAATCTTATTGCACGTATATCAAAGCTTTTTTATTTGTGGGCAGTAATACCGCTTTTGCTAATGCTTGTTGCTATTTTTATAATGACCTACCGCTTGACAAGACCGCTTAAAAGTATGTCGGAGGCCGCAAAGGCTATGTCAAAGGGTGACTTTTCAAAGCGCGTACCGGTTACTAGTGATGATGAAATAGGTGAGCTTGCTGCTTCATTTAATATGATGACAAATTCACTCTCCCGTCTTGAGAGTATGCGCCGAAGCTTTGTAGGTAACGTTTCGCATGAGCTTAAAACACCGATGACAACCATTGGCGGTTTTATTGACGGTATTTTAGACGGTACAATAAAACCAGAACAGCAGGAGTATTATCTTAATATTGTATCACAGGAAATAAAGCGTCTGTCACGTCTTGTAAACGGAATGCTTAGTGTAACAAGGCTTGAATCGGGTGAAGCAGAGCTCAAACCCGATAAATTTGACTTTTATGAGCTTTTGTGTACAATAATGATAGGCCAAGAGCAACGCATTAACAAACGCGGTCTTGTGGTCTCGGGACTTGACAGTATGGAAAGCCTTACAGTCTGTGCTGATAAGGATTTAATTTATCAGGTGGTTTACAACCTTGTTGATAATGCCATAAAATTTGTTGATGATGGCGGTCAAATAACTGTAGGTCTTGCCTCTGACAGTGAGAATATGGTTTTCACAATAACAAATACAGGTAAGGGTATTCCCGAAAAGGAATTACCGTTTGTGTTTGAAAGATTTTATAAGGGCGATAAGTCGCGTTCACACGTTAAAAACAGTACGGGATTGGGACTTTATTTAGCCAAAACAATTGTTTCAGCCCATAAGGGTAAAATTTCAGTTACCAGTAAGGAAGAACAATTTACCACCTTTAAAGTGATATTACCAAAGGAGATTTAATATGGAAGAATTTAACAGCTTCGATTATAATGAGGAGCAAAATAAACCGCAAGAGGAAGCAGAACAAAATGTGTCTGAGGAAAGCGAGGCTTTTGAAGAGCCGCCTATAGAAGAGGCTAAGCCCGAGCCCGAGATTCCCGAACAGCCATTTATTCCGCCTTATAACCCTATAAATTATACACCTGTAAAGCCTGTTGAGGATAAACAGCCAATGAGCCGCGGACTTAAATTTTTCGCGCTTGTTATGGCGGTTGTAATAGCGCTTACAACAGCCTGCACGGCGGGTTATTTTCTGGGTAAGAGCAGTACAGGTAACGGTTTTATCGGCAGCGATATAAAGGTAGGTCTTGAGGCTAAGCCCGAAAAAAGTAACGAGATGACCGCCGCACAGGTTTATGAAAAGGTGAATCCCGGCGTTGTAGGTATCTGCGTTTACAATTCTAAGGGAATTGGAGCTAACGCCAGCGGTGTTATTTATTCAAAAGACGGATATATAATTACAAATGACCATATTTATTCCGAGGTTGCGGCGGCCAAATTTAAAATTTACACCCACGATAATAAGGAATATGATGCTGAATATGTTGCAGGTGACAAGGTTTCTGACCTTGCAGTTTTAAAGGTTAAGGGCGCCAAGCTTGAGGCGGCAACCTTTGGTAATTCCGAACAGCTCATTTTCGGTGAAAATGTTGTAGCTGTCGGCAGACCCGGCGGTGCGGAAAATGCTTCAAGTATAACAAAGGGTATAATTTCGGCAACCTCGAGAAGAGTGCAGACAACCTCTAATTATTCTTCAAGGCTTATCGAAACCGATTGCCCTATAAACCCCGGCAGCTCGGGCGGTGCGCTTGTTAATATGTACGGTCAGGTTATAGGTATAACCTCTTCAAAGCTTGCCAGTGAGGAGATTGATGCTGTAGGCTACGCTATTCCTACTACAACGGTAAAGCGTATCGCAAGGGAGCTTATTAAGCACGGCAAGGTTTTGAGCCGCGCAAAGCTTGGCATTACCTATAGGGCAATAGATTCTGTAACAGCAAGCATCAGTAATTATAAATATGTAGGACTTTATGTAGATTCCGTTTCAGAGGACAGCGACCTTTACGGAAAACTGCAAAAGGGTGATATAATAACCCAGATAAACGGTATTGACGTTACAAGCGATGAAATTGTGCTTGATATAATAGAGCGAGCAAAAGCCGGCGATAAGGTTAAGGTTACATTTGTAAGCAGTAAGGAAACAAGTAAAACAATCGAGGCTGTCTTGAAAGCAAATGTCGGAGAATCAAGCTATACTCAGATAGAAACAAATGAAAGCTCACGTCCCAATTTTTCGGGCGGAGAAAACGGCGGAGCGTTCGACTTCCCGTTTGGTGAATAGGATAAAAAATGACTGACAAATTGTCAGTCATTTTTTTGTGCAATTTATTTTCTAATGCGGTGGGTAATCGACAATATTTTTAAACTGTAAAAGGTATAATGTATTTGGTGATTGTTTTGATTGTCTATGCCGATGTACTAATTTTTTTGAACACCTTGGTTGATTACTTTTTATTGCTTGCTGCTTTGAAAATATCGGGCAGGCGGGCGTCTACTTTAAGGGTTGTACTGTCGGCACTGATCGGCGGCTTGTCATCGCTTTACATATTTTTGCCAAATGTATCTGTCTGGCTTGAGCTTTTGTATAAATTGGCGGTAGCACTTTGTATGAGTGCGGTCTGCTTTGGGGTTTCGGGGTTCAAGCAATATTTGAAGAATACGGGTATCCTGTTTTTGATAACCTGCGGCTATGCAGGTGTTATGTTCGCTTTTTGGACTGTCTTTAAGCCTTATGGTATGGTTATAAACAACTCTGTGGTGTATTTTAATATTTCACCTACTATTTTGGTGGTTTGCACGGCGGCAGGCTATATACTTTTTACTGTGCTTTGGCGGATTTTTAAAAGGAGCTCACGTTTGGCGTCGCAATGTGAAATTACAGTTTTTGCTGACGGAAAAAATATAGAGCTTAATGCAATTGTCGATACTGGTAATTCTATTGAGGATATTTTTCAAAAAAACGAGGTCATTATAGCTGATAAAAGACAGGTTACAGCCCTTTTTGGAAATATAGATTTCAATCAAAACCAAAAGCTAAAAAGTCGTTATCGAATACTGCCTTGCAGTACGGTTTCAGGGTATGATACGCTTGATTCTTACCGCTGTGACAGCGCAGTAATCAGTTGCGAAAATAAAAAAACCGTACTTAAAAAGCCCTTGCTTGCGGTTTCAAAAACTAATTTAGACGACGGCTACAACGCTATTATTAATCCAAAAATTTTAAGGTGATTGTTATGAAAATTAAAAAAATATTTTATCTTTTTCTTTTGAAAATTGGAATTATAAAGCCCACTTTTTATATAAACGGCCCCGAAACCTTACCGCCGCCGCTTACCCAAAGTGCCGAAACTGAGCTTGTCGGTAAGAGCGATAAGGCTTCGCGTGATACCTTGATAATACATAATTTAAGATTGGTGGTTTATATCGCGCGTAAGTTTGATACCGCTAATACTAATATAGAAGACTTAATTTCTATTGGCACTATAGGACTCATAAAGGCGGTTAATACCTTTTGTCCTGAACGTAATATCAAGCTTGCAACCTACGCCTCGCGCTGTATTGAAAACGAAATTTTAATGTTTCTGCGCAAAAGCTCATCTCAACGTCACGAAATTTCAATAGACGAGCCGCTTAATATTGATTGGGACGGTAACGAATTGCTGCTTTCGGATGTACTCGGCAGTGACGGCGATGAGGTGGGCAGAGGGGTAGAGCAGGAGGATGAAAAAAACCTGCTTAATAATTTTGTGCAAGGTCTGCCTGCAAGGGAAAAACAAATTATGGAAATGCGCTTCGGTATGAACGGCTATGATGAATATACTCAAAAGGAAGTTGCCGATACCTTGGGTATCTCGCAGTCATATATTTCCCGCCTTGAAAAAAGAATAATAAATAAATTAAAAAAACAGATTGAAAAAGCAGTTTGAGTGGTGTATAATGTTATGGAAGTTTATTTTTTTTCGAGGGCAAAATGGAACCAATATCATTATATTTAGCAATAGTAAGTGTAATGGCAGTAGTAATTTGCTGTTACGATAAAATAGCATCAAGAAGCAGAAAAAGAAGAATAAGAGAAAAAACATTACTTTTTGTGGCGGCTTTTGGCGGCTCGGTGGCAATGTATCTCACAATGGGAATAATCAGACATAAAACGCGTCATAATAAGTTTATGGTAGGTTTGCCTTTAATGATAGTGATACAGGCATTGTTGGTATTTCTTATTTATTATAAAATTTTGTAGTTTTTAGCAAAATTATAAAATTTTTGAAATTTTTTATTGACAAGCGTTCTTATAGTTGATATAATATTAAGGCTGTCAAAAATGATTCATTAGCTCAGACGGTAGAGCACTTGACTTTTAATCAAGGTGTCCGGGGTTCGAATCCCCGATGGATCACCAAATTAAGAAACCGACCTTTTGGTCGGTTTTTTTAATTTTTTATGTTACTAAGGGGATTCGAACCCTGAGAGGGCGCGAAGCGTAAAGCAAAACAGTTCGGTGAACTGTTTTGTAGCGTAGCGGTGTGAGGCGGGTACTGTTAGCAAAGCTAACGGTCGCCGAGCAGGGAATACGCGAAAGCGGATTCATCCCCGATGGATCACCAAATTAAGAAACCGACCTTTTGGTCGGTTTCTTAATTTTTTATGTATTAAAATGAAAATATCCGAACCACATTTGCGGTTCGGATATATATTTTTAGATTATTCAGCAGCTTCTTCTGCGGGAGCTTCAACAGTTTCCTCTGCTACTTCAGCGGGAGCCTCGGTTACCTCTTCGGTAACTTCTTCTACAGCCTCTACTACCTCTTCTTCAGGAAGTAAAGCGCGGATAGAAAGGCTTACACGCTTCTGCTCTAAATCAACAGCGGTGATTTTAGCTTCCACCTCTTGACCGATTTTAAGCTCATCCTGCGGTTTTGCAACGTGCTTGTTAGCAATCTGCGAAATGTGGATAAGACCGTCAATACCGGGGATTATACGTGCAAATGCGCCGTATGTAGTCATACTAACGATGGTAACTGTAACAACATCGTCAACATTATAGTTGTTCTGGAAGATTGTCCAAGGATTATCCTCAGCCTTTTTGTAGCCTAAAGAGATTTTTCTCTTTTCAGTATCAAGGTCCTTAACATAAACGTCGATAACATCGCCTACAGATACTACCTCTGCAGGATTCTTGATGCGTGCCCAAGAAAGCTCAGAAATATGTACCATACCGTCAACGCCGCCGATATCAACAAATGCGCCGTAGCCTGTAAGTGACTTAACAGTACCGCTGAAACGGTCGCCTACAGCAATGTCTGCCCAGATTTTATCTTCTGCTGCCTTTTTCTGCTCACGAAGAACGCTACGGATAGAGCCTACAGCTCTTCTGCCTCTGCCGATTTCGATAATACGGAAAGAAACTTCCTTGCCTTTTAATTCTTCTAAAGAATCATTTCTCGAAGCGGTAGCCTGAGAAGCAGGGATAAATACGCGAACATTGTTTGTGTATGCTACAACGCCACCCTTGATGATATCCTTAACATAGCCTGTAAGAATTTCGCCAGAGTCCTTAGCGTCTTTAATCTTATCCCAGCCTGCAATAGCGTCATAACGGCGCTTTGAAAGCATTGCTGTGCCTTCCTGGTCATTTATTTTCATGATGATAAGATTGATTTGGTCATCAACCTTAACTTCATTTTCAAGGTCTAAATCAGGGTCAGATGAAAATTCAGCTGCTGAAATATAGCCTGTTACACCTCTTCCGATGTCTACAGTAACTTCACCCTTGTTAACAGCAACAACGGTACCTACTACCTTCTGGTCACCTGTAAGGCTGCTCAAGGATGCTTCAAAAGCTTCCTCATCTGTCATTTCTTCAAATGTTTTTTCTACAGTTTCTTCTAACTGTTCGTCTTTCGGTTGTAAATTTTCCGACATGGTTTTTATTGCCTCCTTTATTATACCTGCAGGTGTCGAAGCACCTGCAACCACTCCAATGTTCAAACAATCCTTAAGCTCGGCAAAAGGTAGCTCTGCCGCGGTTTCTATAAGAAAGGTTTTATCGCAGTTGGATTTACACACGTCGTAAAGCTTGGCAGTGTTAGAGCTGTGTCTTCCGCCTATGACTATTACGGCATCGCTCTCAAGAGAGAGCGTATGCGCCTCCTCCTGTCGCATTGAAGTTGCATTACACATTGTATCAAAAATTTTCGCATTTGTACATACTTTTTTTAAATTTTTTTGAACTTTTTGCCATATTTTTGCGTTAAAAGTAGTTTGAGAAACTAATATAACATTTTTATCGCACAAATCGGGATTGTTTTTGAGCAAAATGTCCAATTCGTCAGTGTCGGCTAATACGTGGTACTCGCCAAAGGTGTGCCCGATAATACCCTTAACTTCCTGATGGTCCTTGTCGCCTGCAATAAGGGTTATGTAACCGTTTAAAGAGTGCTCGGCTACAATTTTATGAATTTTTGCAACAAAAGGACAGGTGGCATCAACATAGTTTATTTTTAAATCGTCGCATAAGTCGGTAACAGCTTTTTCAACGCCATGGGAACGGATAACAAGGGTTTCGCCCTCTAAAACCTCGTTAGGTGAGGCAACTGTTCTAACACCTTTAGCTTCAAGCTCTGCCACCAATTGCGGATTATGAATGATAGGACCTAGGGTACAAACCTTTTCGCCCTTTTCCAAAAGGTCATAAACAGTTTGCACTGCCGCGTTTACCCCAAAGCAAAAGCCTGCGGTCTTTGCAAGTGTTATTTTCATATATCGGCATTTTCCTTTACTATTTTAAGCAAAAGGGCTAAGGATTCTTCTAGATTGCACTCGGTAGTATCGGCAACAATAGCATCGTCTGCTTGCTTTAAGGGAGCTATTTCGCGGTGCATATCGTTATAGTCACGCTGTACCATATCGTCATAAACTTCCTTAAAGGTGACGGTGGTGCCCTTGTCCATCAGCTCCTTATAACGTCTTTGCGCTCTGGCCTCGGCAGAGGCGGTAAGATAAATTTTAACAGTAGCGTTGGGGAGCACAACTGTGCCGATATCTCTGCCGTCCATAACAACGTTATTTTCTCTTGCCAATTTACGTTGCATTTCAAGTAAAAACGCGCGCACAGGCGGTTTTGCCGAAACAGCCGACGCCATCATAGAAGCGGCAGGTGTTCTTATATCGTCAGAAACATCCTCGCCGTCTAAAAATACTCTTTGCTCGCCGTCTACAAAGCGGATGTCCACCGTTGTATCTGCTAGAATGCCCTCAATATCACAGCAAAGATTAGTGTCAGCGCCTAAACGTGAAAATTTAAGACCTACGGTGCGGTAAAGCGCGCCTGTATCAACATAAATAAAGCCTATATTCTCAGCAGTTTTACGCGATAATGTGCTTTTGCCTGCGCCTGCAGGGCCGTCAATTGCAATAGAAATCATAATTATTCTCCTTTAAGCGTTGCTACCTGCCATATAGCCTGTAGAAAACGCGATTTGTAAATTAAACCCGCCTGTGTAGGCATCAACGTCAATTATTTCACCCGCGAAGTAAAGCCCATTTATGATTTTGGATTCCATAGTTTTAGGGTCTATCTCTTTAACCGAAATACCTCCGCTGGTTATAATGGCTTCTTCTATCGGTCTGAAGCCTGTTATATGAAGCTGCAAGCCTTTTATAATACTGCAAAGCCTTGCGCGCTCTTCACGGCTTATCTGGTTTACCTTTTTGCCGCCGTCTATACCCGAAAGCTTAACGATAACAGGAATAAGGCTTTTGGGCAGCAGCTTGTCCAGTGAATTTGTAAAGTCTTTATTTTGCAGCTCTCCAAAATCCCTTAAAATGCGGTTATCAAGCTGTTCCACGCTTAACGCGGGCTTTAAATCTATAAAAGCCGAATACTGCTTTTTGCCCATATATCTAATATGTGACGAAGCTGATAAAACAAGCGGTCCCGAAATGCCAAAATGGGTAAAAAGCATTTCACCCATTTCACAAAACAACGGTTTTTTCTTGCCGTCTTCAAACACACTGAGGGTTATATTTTTAAGGCTAAGCCCTGAAAGACGTGTGCAAAAGCCCTCGTGAATATTAAGCGGTACTAAGGACGGCTTAAGCTCGGTCACGGTATGGCCAAAAGCCGACGCCATTGTGTAGCCGTCACCCGTAGAGCCTGTCAGCGGATATGACATACCGCCTGTGGCTAAAATCACGCTATCGGCAGATAAAATATTGCCGTTTGTAAGCTTTACACCTATAATTTTATTATCGCGTGTCATTAGCTTTTCGGCGGTACTGTTAACTGTTTTAACCCCTTGCTTTTTAGCGGTATTAACCAATGCGTCTACAATATCAACCGCCTTATCTGAAACAGGAAAAACCCTGTTTCCGCGCTCGGTCTTAAGCGCTACACCCCATTTTTCAAAAAGCGACATAAGCTCCTGTGGGGGAAGGGCAGAAAAGGCAGAATATAAGAACTTGGCGTTTTTAGGGATATTGGCAATAAGAGTGTCTATATCACAGTTATTGCAGACATTGCACCTGCCTTTGCCGGTTATCATAAGCTTTCTGCCCGCGCGTTCATTTTTTTCAATTACGGTTACGTTATTGCCTTTTTTGGCACTTGCGGTAATAGCCGCCATAAGTCCAGCCGCGCCGCCGCCTATGATTACAATGTTTTTCAAGTTCTTTCACCGCCTATCTTATTTATTCTACTATATTTCACTCAAAAAGTAAAGCCTTCCTTGAGGGAAGACTTTACAAAAATTTTATTAGATTATACGTACACGGATAACACCGTCGATAGCCTTGATTTCGCTTTCAAGCTGTGCTGTATCGGCATCGTCAATATCAAGCATTGTGTAAGCAAAATCACCGCGTGACTTATTAAGAAGATTTTCAATGTTTATATTGTCATCAGCGATTATACCTGTAATCTTAGTAAGCATATTAGGAATATTCTTATGGATTACGCAAACACGGTTTTTGCCGCTTCTCGGCATTGTTATTTCGGGAAGATTTACCGAGTTTACAATGTTACCGTTTTCGATGTAATCAATAAGCTCCTTAGCTGCCATTGTAGCGCAATTTTCTTCAGATTCGGGGGTAGAAGCGCCAAGGTGGGGGATAGCGATAATGCCGTCAACATCTAAAACATCGTCGGTCGGGAAGTCGGTAACATAGGCTGCAACCTTGCCCGATTCCAAAGCCGCCTTAATATCAGCGCTGTTAACGAGAGCGGCACGTGAGAAGTTAAGAATGCGAACGCCGTCTTTCATTTTTGCTATAGTATCCTTATTTACAAGGTTCTTTGTAGAATCGGTAAGCGGAACGTGGATTGTGATATAGTCACATTCAGCGTAGATTTCATTAATATCGCTTATATAAACTGCATTGTGGTTTAAGTTCCAAGCAGATTTAACCGACAAATACGGGTCGTAGCCGTAAACCTTCATACCAAGTGAATTTGCCGCATTGGCAACCATAACACCGATGGCGCCAAGACCGATAACGCCGAGCTTTTTGCCCTTGATTTCGGGACCTGCGAATGCGCCCTTGCCTTTTTCTACCATTTTAGCAACCTCGTCACCGTTGCCCTTTAAGGTTTTTGCCCACTCTATACCCGAAATTACGCGGCGTGAAGCAATGAAAAGACCTGCAATTACAAGCTCTTTAACAGCGTTTGCGTTAGCACCGGGGGTGTTGAAAACAACTATGCCCTGCTCGCTGCAGCGCTCAATCGGAATATTGTTTGTACCTGCACCTGCACGTGCAATTGCCTGTAAGGTTGCGGGGAATTCAGTATCGTGTAAAGCGGCAGAGCGAACTATCGCACCGTCGGCATTTTCCACCTCATCGCCTACTGTATATTTATCGTCAAAGTTAGCAAGACCTGATTTTGAAATCTTGTTATATGTCTTAATCTTATACATTATGCATTCTCCTCTTCAAATTTCTTCATAAATTCTACAAGCTTTTCTACACCTTCAATAGGCATTGCGTTGTAGATAGAAGCGCGCATACCGCCAACTGAACGGTGACCCTTAAGGTTTACAAAGCCTGCTTTTTTAGATTCTGCTACGAATTTAGCATCAAGCTCGTCACTGCCTGTAACAAACGGAACATTCATAAGTGAACGGTCTTCGGGGACTACTGTGCCCTTGAAGAGCTTGCTATTATCAAGGAAGTCGTAAAGAACTTTTGCTTTCTTTTCGTTTAGCTCTTTCATCTTTTCAAGTCCGCCCATTTTTTTAATCCACTTGAATGTAAGACCTGCAACATAAATAGTATAGCAGGGGGGAGTATTGAACATAGAGCCGTTTTCAGAATGGGTATCATACTTGAGCATTGTTGGTGTGATATCCATAGCGTTGCCGATTAAATCCTTGCGGATAATAACAATTGTAACGCCTGCGGGAGCAACGTTTTTCTGTGCGCCTGCATAAAGCATACCGAATTTTGTAACATCAATCGGCTCAGATAAAATGCAGCTTGAAATATCTGCAATAAGCGGAACATCGCCTGTGTCGGGAAGCTCGTTATACTTTGTACCGTAAATGGTGTTGTTCATACAAATGTGAACATAGTCTGCATCCTTATCAAAGTCAGCAGCTGTGGTCTTAGGAATGTAGCTAAAGGTTTTATCTTTAGAGGATGCAACCTCGCGAGCAGCGCCGTAGCGTGCAGCCTCCTTATAAGCCTTGTTAGCCCACTGACCTGTGATAATATAGTCAGCCTTTTTATTCTTGTTCATAAGGTTTAAGGGAATCATTGCAAATTGTGTAGATGCACCGCCCTGTAAGAACAATACTTCATAATTATCAGGGATATTCATAATTTCACGAAGATTTGCTTCTGCTTCGTCAAATATTGCCTGATATTCTTTTGAACGGTGGGACATTTCCATAACAGACTGTCCGCTTTCGCCGTATTCTAACATTTCTTGAGCTGCAGTTTTTAATACTTCCTCAGGAAGCATAGAGGGACCTGCGCTGAAATTATAAACTCTTGCCATAATAATGACCTCCAAAAAGTTTTTTAAAATATGTATTCTATTATATGAAGTAGGAGTATAAAAGTCAATAGGTTTGTTAAGAATTTAACAAAGAATTTTCAAAATTTGCAGATTTTGACAAAAAGTTTGTTAAAAAACTAACGATTGCAATATATAATAATAGGCTGTATAATATAATTGGTAGGCTATATTTAGTTTGAAATGAATATGAGGGGATTTTTTATGAGAAATAGACTTTTGAAGCTGGCATCAGTAATGTTGATTTTAGTTATCACATTAACAAGCCTTATCACAACAGTTTTTGCACAAACAAATGTTACCTGCTATACATTTGAAGTAGAGGATATTAAAAATCCGTTATATGAAGACTACAGTACGGATGAAATATCTGCTTTTTCTTTAACTCCTAAAAGATACTATTCTAAAGGAGAAAATTTTGATACAAACCTTTGTATAAGCGACTATGATTCAATAGCAGAAGATTTGCGCGAAGTAATGGTTGAACGTGGCGCATCAATCGATATTTATTATAAGGATACCGTTGCGCTTGACGGTGATACTTTATACAATATATTAATACAATGGCGTGATTTGGCATTATGTGAAACCGAAAATGCTTATGAGGGGGATTATTTACGTTACGTTTGGAGTGGCATCGCTCCTGATACGATAACTTATATTTCTCGCGGTACATATTACTATTATCATATTCCCTTGAATATTACTTATTACACCACCAAAGCCCAAGAGGACGCATTTGACGCAGAGCTTGAAAAAGTAATAGAGAAATTTGGTTTTACCAGTGCATCCACACCGCGACAAAAGTCCGATAAAATATATAAGTATATTACAGAAAATGTTACATACGATTACGCCAATTTAAATGATGATACGTACACCTTAAAATACTCGGCTTATGCTGCGCTTATAAATAAGACGGCAGTTTGTCAGGGCTATGCTACACTTTATTACCGTTTAGCGCGTGAGTGTGGGTTAGATACACGCGTTATTACAGGCACGAGCAGGGGTGAAAACCATGCTTGGAATATTGTTAAGATGGGGAATTATTATTACTATCTTGACTCTACTTGGGATGCGGGCAAAACTGTATATGATTACTATTTAAAGGGTAGCACAAGCTTTTCTACCGGACATACACCCGAGGATAAATATTCACAAGCCGAATTCACCCAGAAATATCCTATATCCACAACAGATATGAATTTATCGGATAACGGATATTCGCAGCTTTACGATTACGATGTTTATTTAGGCAAAGCTATCATCACCAGATATAAGGGAAATGAGAAGCATATAGTAGTTCCGGCATATTTGGACGGTTATCCTGTTGAAAGAATAGGCAAAAAAGTATTCTCTCAAAACGACAATATTGAAAGCATCACCTTTAGTGAGGGTATTAACTATATTGAAGGTGAAACTATCATTCAGTGTAATGGTCTAAAGCAAATTAACTTCCCCGCGAGTATGATGGTTAACCATGAAAAATACGGCGACCCTGCTCTCGGAGGATATAGCGCTGTTCCCGCTTACTGTAATAATATTGAAACTCTTACCGTGGCATCGGGTGATAATGCTAAAATGAAGGTTGTTGACGGTATTCTCTATTCTGCCGACGGTACAGGTCTTATTATGTGCCCGCCAAAGTATGACAAAACCAAGGTAACTATACCAAACGGCGTTACAACTATTGCACCCTCTGCATTTTATGGCTGCGTAAATATTAAAGAAGTAGTAATGCCCGATACCGTTAAATATATAGGCTACTGGTCATTCTGTACCGCTTTTAATTTGGAAAAGATAAACATTTCAAAGGATTGCCGTATTATCGGACAGTTTGCGTTCGCCAGTACCAATCTTACCGAGATTTATATTCCCGCAAGTGTTGAAACGATTATGGGTGCCACCTTTGGCATAGAATGTGATTTGAAGAAGATTACCGTTGACCTCGAAAATGAGAATTTTTCTATGCAAAACGGTGCTTTGATTTATCACAATAAGGAATATGATACAAGGGTAATTATTGATTACGAAACCGATAATGCCGCTACCGTTTTCACATTACCCGCTAATGTTGGCTATATTGAACAGTATGCCTTTGCACACGCTCAAAACCTAAAGGAAATCAAACTGCACAATGGTGTAGAACAAATATGCGTTTCTGCGTTTGAAGACTGCAGGTCACTTACACATTTTGAATTTCCGAACAGCATTGAAACTATAGAAAATAATGTTCTTTTCGGTTGTGAAAGCCTTGCAAGTATTATTATTCCCGCATCGGTTACCGAGATAGGTGATATGATGGTTTGGGGTAATGAGGGGTATACAGTTTACGGTGAAACGGGCAGCTTTGCTGAACAATACGCCGCACAAAACCTTTTGAAGTTTAAAACTATAGACCAATTTATATGCACATCGGGTCACGTTCTTAAAGATACCGTTAAGGATGAATTTTCACACCGCCTTGTTTGTCAAAACTGCGGCGATGAGGCTAAAATGCACTACTTAACTCCTATTGAACCGTTTTCACAGTTTGCAAAGGTTGAATATGAGTCTTATAAGTATACTGGCAGTGAAATCAAGCCCCGAATAACCGAATTTGAGCACGAAGGTAAGAAGTTTGTCGAGGGTGTCGATTACGAGATTACGGGTTATTATAATAATGTAAATGCCGGTACAGGCAATATCGAAGTTAAGGGCATAGGCGATTATGCAGGAACAGGCTATATCTATTTCCAAATCACACCTCGCCATATTTCTGAAAAGGCAATCGGTATAGAATATCTTTCCACCGCGTATGACGGTTATGAAAAATGCCCGATTATTGAGATTGAGGGCTTACGGCAATTTGAGGACTTTGATGTTACCTACAGCAACAACATACAGGTAGGTACTGCAACGGTAACTATTACTGCTTGGGGCAATTATGAGGGAACGGTTGTTACAACCTTTGAAATTTGTCTTCCCGCTACGGCTAAGCTTTCGGCAGAGCTTTACTCAAGTGATGATGTTAAGCTTTCGTGGCAGAAGGTAGCAGGTGCTAACGGATATTATGTATATTATAAAAAATCGGGTGATGCTTCTTACACCCGTGTAGGTGCTACGGCGGGACTTTCATATAGTATTGCAAATCTTGCCGATAATGCAAAGTACACCTTTAAGGTGGCGGCTTATCGTACAGTAGGCTCTGCTAAAAAAGAATCCGCGCTTTATAAAACTGCAGCTGTTACTACACTTCGTGATTTGTCAGCACCCTCAAAGGTTACGCTTTCACTTTACGGATATGATGACGTAAAGGTAAGCTGGAGCAAGGTGTCTTATGCTAAGGGATATTATGTATATTATAAGAAACCGGCAGATAAAAATTACACCTATGCGGGAAGAACTACCGCTACTTCCTTTAAAAAGGCAAATCTTTCGGACGGCGTAAAGTATACCTTTAAGGTGGTGCCTTACGGACTTTCGGGCAGTAGGGTTATTTTGGATGACAGCTATAAAACTGCTACAATCTACACTTTGAAGAAGCTTTCCACACCAAAGGTTTCTAAGTCTTCCTCTAAAAAGGTTAAGGTTAGCTGGAGCAATATTGGCGGCGAGAGCGGATATCAGATTTCGCAATCAACAAGCAAGAGTAAGACAAAAATTGTTTCTACCTATTCGACAACAAGCGGCAAGAGCAAAAAAATAAAGGCAACTAAGAAAAAGACATATTATTATAAGGTTAGAGCCTATAAAACCGTAAACGGCAAAAAGATTTATGGCCCTTGGTCGAGCGTGAAAAAGTATAAATTGAAATAAAAAAATCTCCCGTTGAGCAATCAACGGGAGATTAACTTTAATTATGAATTTTTGTGAGTTTTAATATTCTGACAACTGCAGGGGAGAGTATAAGATTTGTTCCAAGTTCAAATAAGAAGTTGCCGCCCGCAAGACCCAAGAACATATAAGCCGCCGCAGTATTAAAGCCTGCCGCTGCGCCCCACGCCTTTATGGTTTCAAAGAAAAACAGCTTACAGCCTAAAAGGAAAATGCCTGTGTTTACTACAGGGCAGATGATTGCCGCCGCCATAACGGCTAAGTACTGGTTGCGGTTTGCAACTGCTTTATAAATTAAGCCTGCTGCCAAGCCGCACAGCGTACCCTTTACTAACACTGTAGCAATTGTACCCCAATAGTTTACGGTAAGAAATGCAGTTGCATCCCCACTTACAAGCACAGTGAAGCCGAATACAAAACCAAGCCACGCTCCGATTTTGTAACCGCAGGTTGCCGCGCCTATAATAATAGGTAGCAAAACGAGTGAGATTGAAAACATACCAAAGCGTATAAACGAGCCTAAGAATTGCAGAACAATTACGAGCGCTGTAAATACGGCACCGAGTACTAAGGTACGTGTTTGTTGTTTTCTTTTTTCTGAGTTTGTCATAAAAATTACCTCCGATACTGCCTAGAACGCTTCGCTTAATGAAAAGTGAAAAGGTAAGGTGTTTGTAGATGCAAACGGATGTAAATGTGAAATAATCATCATTTCAGCCTCAACCTTGTACTATTTTTAAATTAAGCGTTGATTCTCGGTGCAGTTCATAATATTTGTAATCCGCTTTCGCGGTAATTACTAATGATTTTTTTCGTATATTACACGAAGACCGTCAAGCAAAAGGTTTTCGTTATAGATAATATTATTTTTGCAGTGTGCTATAACCTCTTTTGAAAGTCCGCCCGTAGCAACAACAGTGGGCTTTTCGCCAAGCTCATCTGTTATTTTTTCAAGCAAGCCGTCAAGCATTGCGGCGGTGCCGTAAACAAGACCCGACTGCATACTTTCGGTCGTATTAGCACCTATAACTGATTTTGGCGCCTCGATCGGAATGGAAGAAAGTAATGCGGTGTTTTCGGTCAGCGCTCTAAGTGTGAGACGTACGCCTGCAGAGATTACACCGCCTAAAAAGGAGCCGTTTCTGTCAAGCACGCTTATGGTAGAGGCGGTGCCCATATCAATTACCACACAGGGCATAGTATAGGCATCAATAGCGCCTACAGCGCCTGCTACAAGGTCGGCACCAAGCTGTGCGGGATTATCTATTTTAATATTAAGACCTGTTTTAACCCCAGGACCTAACATTAAGGGAACAATCTGACAAAGCTTTGAAACCGCTTGGCTTATATTTTTGCCTACCGACGGCACAACCGACGCGATAATGCAGTCCTCAATATCGTCATTATTTATATCATAAAGCGAGAGAATATGCTTTATTTCAATTGCATACTGGTCATCGGTCTTGCGTGTATCGGTTGCAAGACGGGCAGTGAATGCCAGATAATTAGAATTGTATGCGCCTAAAGTAATATTGGTGTTGCCTATGTCGATAGTAAGTAACATACAAACCAGTCCTTTCACCTATATTATACATATTTTAGCATAAAAATCAATAATTTTGTTGACAAATGGGTTTTCGGTTGGTATAATATTGGTTGCTAAATGGGGCGATATGCCCGTATTAGTTCCTTGTTCTGCCAAAAGGGCAGGACCAATAGTCCAAAAGGAGGTGCAAGTAAATGACCGCAAAGTATGAGGCTGCTATGATTTTCTCCGTAGCAAACGGCGAAGAAGCAACATTGGGCTTAAAGGAAAAGTTCAATGACCTTATTGCTAAAAACGGTACCATTGAAAACGTTGATGATTGGGGTAAACGCCGCTTGGCTTATCTTATCAACGACGAAGCAGAGGGTTACTATGTTTTCTTTAATTTTGAAAGCGAAGCAACCTTCCCCGCAGAATTAGAGCGTATTGCAAAAATTACTGACGGCGTACTTCGTTTAATGGTTATCAAGAAGTAAGGAGAAAATGAAATGTTTAATTTAGTTGTTTTAACAGGTCGCTTAACCGCAGACCCTGAGCTTAAAACCACTGCAAATGGCATTCCCGTAACCACATTTTCAATAGCGGTGGACCGCCGCTACCGTTCCGGTGAGGAACGTCAGACCGATTTTATAAATATTGTTGCTTGGCGTCAATCGGCTGAGTTTATTACAAAATATTTTAAAAAAGGTAATTTAATTGGTATCGAAGGCTCTATCCAGACCAGAAGATACCAGGATAAGAACGGCAACAACCGTACAGCTTTTGAAGTTGTTGCAAGTAACGTTCAGTTTGTTGAATCTAAGAGAGATTCTTCTGCATCAGGCGCTCCTGAAGCTGCTTCCTTCAGCAATGCTGATGTGAACGATTTTGCTGATTTGGGTGACGCTTCTGATGATGATTTACCATTTTAATCTAAATTTTAATTAAAGGAGGCTTTTACAATGGAAGAAAGAAATGAAAGACCCATGCACAGAAAACCGCGCCGTAAGGTTTGCCACTTCTGTGTTGACCGTGTTGAAGCCATTGATTATAAGGATGTAGCTCGTCTTCGCAAGTTCATCTCTGAACGCGCTAAGATTTTACCCCGCCGTGCTACCGGCACCTGCGCTGCACATCAGCGTGAATTGACAACCGCTATCAAGCGTGCTCGTCAGATTGCATTACTTCCTTATGTTAATGACTAATATGTAAGATTAAAGGCTGTATCCGTTTGGATACAGCCTTTTTATATTCTTTTGATTTTTATAGGTTTATTAAGCTTTCTTGCATAATTAATCATTGATTTTGTGCCGCGGCTTTGCCTGTCCCAAAAACAAATAACATAGTCACAGATTTCTGCCATTTGTCTGTTTCTTTTAGGACCAGCCGACTTACCGTATTTTTCCCAATCGGCAGGATAGATTTCTAAAGGATATCCATTTTCCCGAGCGTATTTTTCGCCTAATGCGTCAGCACCTCTGCAACCGCCTGATATAAAAATAATGCGGTACTTTTTAGATATATCGCTTATGCAAAAATCAATAAACCCTTTCGCAAGTTCATAGTTTTCAAAATCTCTGCTACCTGCTATTACAATTCGTTTTATCATAAAGTCACCATAATTCTTATTTAGAATTATTTTATTATAATTCCTTTACGGAATTATGTCAAATAAAAATGCCAATATAATTCTATTAGAGAATATTAGAGGTGTTTTATTTGAAGTTAAGAAAACAAGAATACGGCAATTGTAATATGGTTGGTAAGAATATTGAAAGGCTGAGAAAACAAAAGGGAATAAAGCAAAAGGATTTTATCTCTAAAATGCAAATTTTAGGTTGTGATATTAACCCTACAAGTTATTCTAAGCTCGAAGGGCAGATACGTATAGCTAGCGATAAAGAAATTTATGTAATAGCTAAAATTTTAAATGTAAAAATAGATGAATTATTTTCTTGATAAGGCTTAAAGGCTGTATCCGTTTGGATACAGCCTTTTTGATATATTCTAATCTATCAATTCGTTTTTACTGTTAGATATTTCACCTGTGTTGGCATCTACGTCATAATCGTATTCCTTGCCGTTATAATCAAAGGAAATTTCATATACTAAAACACCGTTTTCGGTATCAAGGTCTATTTCGTAATCACTAATTTTGCTTTCTTCTGCATTAGCGTGTTTAAGCGCAATTTCCTTTGCTTTTTCTTTTGAAATTTTAGCCTCGCTTGAGGTGTTAGTGCTTTGCTGGTCAGAATAGTTTGTGTTGTTCTGCTCTGCCGAGTTGTTCATATTTGGGTCTAATATCGAGCTCATATCACTGCTCAAATCATCGCCCATTTCGGTGCCGCAGCCAACAAGTAAAGCAGAGAATACTACGGCGAAGAATGCTGTTATAATTTTTTTAAACATAAATATTACTCCTTTAAATTTATTGTGAGCAATATTATTATGGGCTAAAATTTAAAAATAATACAAAAAATAAGCTATCGGGCGATAGCTTATTTTTTAAATTTAGTCATCTGTATCCTTTTCGCTTTCAAGGATTTTGCCATTTTCAGCATTTATGGTGTAGTCATATTCAACATTTCCTACGTTAAAGGAAATTTCATATTTCCATACGCCGTCATCCTTTTCAAGCTCAACCTGATAACGAGAAATATCGGTTTCTTTAACACCTGCGTGGTTTAAAGCGGTGGTTTTAGCCTTTGATTTTGAAATTTTAACCTCGCTTGAGGTTGCGTTAGGCTTATCAACCGATATTATTTTTCCTGTTTTGGCGTTTATATCATAGTCATAATCCTTGCCATTGTATTCAAACGAGATTTCGTAATGAGAAACGCCGTTTTCATAGTCAAGCTCTATTTCATAGTCGTAAATTTCACTTTCTTTAAGACCTGCGTCTTTAAGAACTATAGATTTTGCTTTTGATTTAGAGATTTTAGAGCTTGATGAAGTGTTTGAGCTTGTTGCTTTTGATGAAGTAGCGTCCTGTTTATCGCTGTTGCTTTGCTTTGGCTCAGAAGAGGCAACACTGGTTTCTACTTTTTCGTTAGAAGAATTGTTTTGTGTTGTTGATTCCTCGGTAGAAGCAACAGTACTATTTTCCGCATTGCCTGCGGTCTCTTTAGAAGATTCATCGCCTGTGTGGATGTGAATTTCGGGTGTGCAAGCTGTGAGAGACAGCGCAAATGCAAGGGATAATGTTATTGCAAATAGTTTTCTTAATAATCTGTTTTTCATTGTGTAAGCCTCCTTTGAAACTTATAGTAAAAATAACGGACGGATATTATATCCGCCCGTTTGTTTAATTAAATGGTTGGGCGGCTATTCGCTGTCGCCAGTGCGATTGTATTATTTAAAGTATCTACCTAAAAGACCTTCAAATGCCTTGCCGTGACGAGCTTCGTCGCGTGCCATTTCGTGAACTGTGTCATGAATAGCGTCAAGACCTAATTCTTTAGCTTTTTTGGCAAGCTCAAACTTGCCAAGTGTAGCGCCGTTTTCAGCGTCAATACGCATTTCAAGGTTTTTCTTGGTGCTGTCTGTTACAACTTCGCCTAAAAGCTCAGCAAACTTTGCAGCGTGTTCAGCTTCTTCATAAGCTGCTTTCTCCCAGTAAAGACCGATTTCGGGATAACCCTCTCTGTGAGCAACTCTTGCCATTGCAAGATACATACCAACTTCGCAGCATTCGCCGTTAAAGTTTTCGCGAAGACCGTCAATAATGCTCTGGTCAACGCCTTGAGCTACACCTACAACATGTTCAGCAGCCCAAGTTTTTTCGCCAGCCTGCTCTTGAAACTTAGAAGCGGGAGCGTGGCAGATAGGGCATTCATCGGGAGCAGAATCTCCTTCGTGTGTGTAACCGCAGATAAGACATACATACTTTTTCATTTTTGTTTCCTCCATAGATTTAATTAATTGTTTTGTTACAGTTTGTGCAGATACCGTACGCCACATAAATTGTAGTGTCGGTTTTGAATCCGCTTTCTTTAGCGACCCTTGTAATATAATCAGACTTAAGCGTCTGGTCATGGATTTTTCCGCACTCTCTACAGTATAGGTGTAAATGAGGGGAAATATCACCGTCAAAGTGTTCAAACCCGTCGCCAACCTCAATTTTTAATATTGCACCGTCAGCAGTAAGAGTTGATAAATTGCGGTAAACTGTGCCAAGACTGATATTCGGTAGCTTTTCGCGGACCTTTTCGTAAATCCAATTTGCTGTGGGGTGGGTATCTGTCGAGCGTAAAACATCAAGTATTGCTTCACGCTGTTTTGAGTAGTGCTTCATTTAATCACCCCAAATCAGTAATGATTACTATTTTATTATAACCATTATTTTTGATTTGTCAATACCTTTTGTGAAAATTTTGGAAATTTTTTTATTTTCGGTGTTTTCACAAATCAGTAATGATTACTGATTTTATTATACATATAATTTCACGTTTGTCAATAGTTTTTTTAAAATTTTTTTATTAGAGATAGAAAACGCGGTCAGCTTATGCCGACCGCGTTTCTCTTAAAGAAGATAAACCATTATTTTTTATAACCGCATTCGCACTTAACAACACTTTCTGATAATACCTTTCCACAGCCCATACATCTCCAACAGCCGTCGGGTATTTCGGTCTGAGGTAGTTCGTGTTCATATTCGGCTTCCAACTTTGCGTCTTTTTTCGCCTTGCGTGCTTGGATAAATGGTGCTAAGTCAATATATTCACTCTTTTTATTCAGCGCAAGAAGAAAAAGGCTGACATTAAAAAGAAGTATAACCAACTGTTTAGCTAAAGAAGAATATGAAATTGGTGTAACACCTTCGGGAACGCTTGTAAGATATTCATAACCGCCTGCTATGAAAAAAGATACTATAGGAGAAATAAGTTGGACTGTTATGCAAATAAGAAGTCCAATGCGTAAGAGTATAACTTTTTTAAAATTCCAAAGTGAGCCTATAAAACAAAGTATGTATGCTGCGCAAAAGATAAGATTAAGGTAGACTGAAACAAGAAATTCTACCCTTAATAACGAAGAAAACGCGTACACAATAAAAGAATCGAATATTGAAAAAATAACTAATATAAATAAAATAGCAAAAGAAGCGGGAAAAAGTATGTATTTAACCCTATATTCTCTTTTAAGCGTTAGCATATATACCAAAACAAACAATCGTGCGGCAAGAGAGAAAAAATACATTATAGGTGGAAATTTTTCATAAAGAGAAAATTCATAAAAAACATCAAAATTACTAAAAATACAAAGCAGACAAAATATAATAACAAAAATATTTTTTACCTTGTTATTGAATATGTAGCTTAGCATATATGCTTCTCCTTTCAAAAGATTGTATAAATAATTATACAATTTATCATTTTAAAAGTCAATGCAAGCAAGGTGGGAGATATAAAAACAGCGGTTGAATTTTCAACCGCTGTTAAAAATGGAAATTACATTATTTTTTTGTGAAAATTTTGTTTAAGAGTATTGTCACCAAAACGATAACGCCTATAACAATAAATATTGCTATCATACCTGAGAGCATATATTTTAAATTTTCAACAAAAGCCATTGGATTAAAACCACTAAACATTTAAAGTACCTCCTACATAAAGAAGTTAAGGATAAGACCGCCTGCTATAACCGAAGCGATTTGTCCTGAAACGTTTACGCCGATAGACTGCATAAGCAGGAAGTTCTGCGGGTCTTCCTTAAGTCCCATTTTGTGAACAACACGGCCTGACATCGGGAAAGCAGAGATACCTGCGGCACCAATCATGGGGTTGATTTTCTTACCCTTTGGCAAGAAGAGGTTGATGAGCTTTGCAAACATAACACCGCCAGCGGTATCGAAGATAAATGCGAAAAGACCAAGACCTAAGATGAGAAGTGTATCAAGCTGTAAGAACTTGGAAGCCTCCATCTGAACGGCGATGGTGATACCTAAGAAGATGGTAATAAGGTTTGCAAGTACCTTTTGTGCGGTTTCTGAAAGGGAATTTAAAACGCCGCATTCACGGATAAGGTTACCAAACATAAGGAAGCCTATAAGAGAAACCGATTCAGGTGCTACAACACCTGCGATAACAGTAATAACTATAGGGAATAAAATCTTTGTAAGGCGGGATACCTCTTTAGCCTCATAAGGCATTCTGATAAGGCGTTCTTTCTTAGTAGTAAGAGCCTTAATAACAGGGGGTTGAATAATGGGAACAAGAGCCATATAAGAGTATGCGGCAACCATTATAGCACCTGTAATACGGCTGTCTGCGCCTAAAAGCTTGTTAGCTACAACGATAGCTGTCGGGCCGTCTGCCGCACCGATAATACCGATAGATGCAGCCTCTGGTGTGGTGAAGAACATTGAAGCCAAGCAGAAGGTAAAGAAGATACCAAACTGTGCTGCTGCGCCGAAAATCATAAGCTTGGGGTTGGTGAGAAGCGGACCGAAGTCAATCATAGCACCGATACCTATAAACAGTATGAGGGGGAACAGCTCGTTGGCAATACCTGCATTAAACAGTGTTGTAAGCGCACCCTCTGTTACAAGTTCGCCCGTTTCGGCAAACTGATTAATTGCGCCGGAGGAGGGGATGTTAACTAAAATTGTACCGAAGCCCATCGGTAAGAGAAGTGTAGGCTCCATATCGTGACGGATTGCAAGGTAAATAAGCACGCCGCCGATAACCCACATTACGAGATACTTCCAACCGCCTGCAGCGGCAAATGCAGAAACATTTTCTACAAGGAAGCTAAGCTCGCTCAAGATTCCTGAAATGAATTCCATATTTTTTACACCTTTCTTTTATTTTGGGGATAAAAAAGACCTTTACCGCCCGTGTTAGCAGTAAAAGTCTCGTTATTTAATGCAAAATGCGGGCAAAAATGCCGTAATGACGCAAAGTGCAACGCATAATAGCGCTAACTACTCCCTAATACTTGTAAATAATACCATAATTATTTTACCTTTGCAAGTGAAAATTATAAAAAATATTAATAAAATGTTAAAAAGCCAAAAGTTGATTTTGCGATATTTATATGATATACTATTAAGAGATTTATTGTAGATGGGGGTTTCCTTATGGACGATAGAGATTTATTTAGTTACGATAATTCTAATAACGGTATAGATGACGGTCAGGCAAGCTTTGACCTTAACAGCTTTTCAACACAGCCTAAGCTGGAGCAGTCATCCAAGCCGCCTAAAAAAGAAAAAAAGCCTACAAAGCAAAGGGTATTAAAGCTGGTGCTTACCTGTTTCTTAATAGGTGTTATCACGGTTGCTATTGTTGCAGGCAGTTTTCTTATATATGCCTTTACAATGGTAGACGGCACGGTGGAGCAAAATCTTAATGATTTGCAGATTAATTTCACAACAACCGTTTATGTTGAAGACGATAACGGTAAGTGGAATGAATATAAACGCTTGCACGGTGAATATAATCGCATCTGGGTTGATTATGACCGAAATGCTATAGACAATAAGGACAAGGATTACAAGGGAATACCTGCTAATCTTGCAAATGCCTTTATTGCTATCGAGGACAAAGGCTTTGAAGACCATTACGGTGTTGACTGGAAGCGTACCTTTGGTGCACTCTTGAACGAGTTTTTCCATTTTTCTGAAAAGTTCGGCGGCTCTACTATAACTCAACAGTTGGTTAAAAACCTTACCGATGACAGAAAACAGGACGCAGGCAGAAAAGTGCGTGAAATTATGCGCGCAAGATATCTTGAAACCAAGTACTCAAAGGATGTTATTTTGGAATGTTACCTTAATACAATTCCTATGGGGCACGGTACCTACGGTGTAGAAACCGCCGCTAATTACTATTTCGGTAAAAGTGTTGATGAGCTGACGCTGGCAGAATGTGCCTGCCTTGCCTCGATTACTAAGGCGCCCTCTTACTATGCGCCCGATACTAACCCGCAGAATAATAAGGAGCGCCGTATCAACGTTCTTTATCAAATGCTAACACAGGGTTATATTACCCAAAAAGAGTATGATGAAGCAAAAGCAGTTGATATTAAAATAGAGGTTAACGAAAACGCAAGCGCTAATAATGATATAAACTCTTATTTTGTTGATGCGCTTATTGAAGAAATTGTAAACGATTTAATTGATGAATACGGGTATACTAAAGAAAAGGCAGAACAGCTTTTCTACACAGGCGGTTACAAAATTTACGCTACAGTAGATAATGATATTCAGGCGGTTGCAGAAAAGGCTTATCTTGATGTTGAAAAGAAAGCCAGAAAGAGCAATAAGGGCGACCCGCTTTGGGGCGCTATGACTGTTATGGACTATGAGGGACACGTCAAGGCAATTGTGGGCGGAATAGGTGAGAAAACGCGTAACCGCGCCTTTAACTGTGCTACAGATGCTAAACGTCAGCCCGGCTCTACTATGAAGCCTATTTCGGTTTATGCACCCGCTATTGAGAGCGGACTTATAAATTATTCAAGTATTCTTAACGATACTAAAGCCACCTATGGCAAATGGTCGCCTAAAAATGCGGGCGGCGGATATTCGGGTAATATGACAGCCCAAAAGGCGATTGAACGTTCAATTAACACTATCCCTGTAGCACTTGCCAATAAAATGGGTGTACAGACCTGTTATGATTTCCTTACAGAAAAATTAGGTCTTAAAAATCTTACCGAAAAGGATTTAAACCTTTCGTCATTAGGTCTTGGCGGCACCTCGGGCGGTGTTACTACCTTGGAATCTGCGGCGGCTTATGCGGTGTTTGGTAACGGCGGTCTTTATTATGAGCCTACCTTCTATACCAAGGTTACCGACCAAAAGGGTAATGTTATTTTACAACAGCAAAGTCAGCCAACAATGGCTATAAGTGAAGACACCGCAACAGTTATGAACAAGCTTTTGCAGACCGTTATTTACGGAAGCAGAGGTACAGGTACCTCGGTTGCATCCTCGGTTAAGAAAATGAAGCTTTACGGTAAAACAGGTACCTCAAGCTCGGATAACGATAAATGGTTTGTAGGAGGCTCGCCTTATTATGTAGTATCCTCTTGGTGCGGTTATGAAACAATGCAGAAGATGCCGTCGGCAAATCTCGGTATTGCTAAAAACCAGTGGTCAACCGTAATGTCTAAAATCCATAAGGGACTCAAAGCCAAGGAATTCCCCGAAAGCTCTTATGCTATAGACAGATACTACTGCACAAAAACAGGTGGACTCGCTACTACTGAGTGTGAAAGCACCGCGGTGGGTTGGTATAAAAAAGGATTTTTACCCGACACCTGCCAAAAGCACAGCGGTAAGCTTATGCCTACTCCAAAAGAGGTAGCAAAAGCAGAAAAAGAAGCAGAGGAAGCTAAAAAGAAAGAGGAAGCCGAGAATAATTCCTCTGAAAGCTCATCCTCAGAAAATAATGTTAATACTTCAAGCGGTGAATAAATTAATTTATGTTAAAATTCAAAAAGTTTGATATAGAGGATATAGAAAAATTGAAAAAATATATTTCCTCTCCTGCGCGGTTTTCCTGTGAAACAACCTTCGTTAATCTCATTGTATGGCAGAATATGTACAACAATATGTATGCTATATGTGAGGATATGCTTTTTATAAAATCGGGCGGTGTTGAGATGGAAACCTACCGCTTGCCTTTCGGAAGCAATCTTCAAAGAGGTTTTGAAATTTTAAGGGAGTATACTAAGCAGGAATATCCGCCTTTGTGGGTACATCAGGGAGAACGGTTTATTGATTTCAAACTGAATTACGGCGAACATTATGAGTTTATCCCCGACCGCGATGCATTTGATTATATCTATCTTCAAGAGGATTTAGCAAAGCTTAGCGGTAAAAAATATCACAGTAAGCGTAATCATATTTCGGCTTTTTCAAAGCAGTACGAGTGGGAGTTTAAAGAAATAAATCAAAGCGATATTTCTCAAGTACTTGAATGTATGAACGAGTGGTATGCTGAGAATAGCGACCGTTTTGACCGTCATATGCAGTGTGAAAAAGACGGTGTTGAGCTAATTCTTAAAAATATGGAACGTCTTGGCGTTTCGGGCGGTGCTGTTTATGTTGACGGTAAGGTTGTGGCGTTTACATTGGGCTCACCCATAAACCGTGATATTTTCGATATTCATATTGAGAAAGCCTTACCGCAATATGCTACCGCTTACACCGTTATTAATAATGAATTTGCCAAGACCTTAGGTAAATATAAATTCATTAACCGTGAGGACGATTTAGGTCTTGAGGGGCTTCGTAAGGCGAAGCTTTCGTACAAGCCCCACATTTTGCTTAAAAAGTATTTGTGTATATCAAAAAAAGACCGATTAAAACAGATTTATAACTCAGCTTTCGGTGAAGATGATAACACCTTTGAGGAGGCCTTGTTCGAGAACTGCTTTAAATACTGTGAATATCTTGAAAAGGATGGCAGAATTGTTTCAATGTGCTTTTGTCTTCCTTGCAAAATAGGTGACAAAGAGGCTAAGTATATATTTGCCGTAACAACACCAGAGGAATTTCGCGGCAACGGTTATGCCAGTGAATTGATTAATAAAATCAAGACAGAAAGTGACTGTATTTTAGTTTTACGTCCGGTTAATGAATCGCTTATAGGCTTTTATAAAGCTTTAGGCTTTTGTGAGTTTACGGCAACTAATACTATGGGTGATTTTTCGCTAACGCCTTTGGACGAATTTGAAGAATTATCCAAGCAATATAAGGAAACAAAGGGCGAATTTACTGCGATGTATTACAGTAAGGAACAAGAGGAATTAGATAATATTTATTTCCCATATAGTATGCCATAAAAAATGTCGGCTGAAAATCAGCCGACATTTTTTCATCCGTTTATAAAAAGGTGTTCAATTAAAATTTTTGTTCCTAAAAAAATCAGTATTATACCGCCCAAAAGCTCTGCCTTAGATTTCCATTTAGCGCCGAAGATATTGCCGATTTTAACACCTATACCCGAAAGCACAAAGGTTATAATACCTATAAACAGCACTGCCGCATAAATATTTACATCGGGAAGCAGGGCAAAGGTTATACCAATAGCCAACGCGTCAATGCTTGTGGCGATTGCCATAATAAGCATTGTTTTAAAGGAAAAAGAATCATCTGTTTCGTTTTCTTCCTTGGAAAAGGCTTCCTTTATCATATTAGCACCTATACCGCCAAGAAGAATAAAGGCAATATAATGGTCAACCGCTGTTACATATTTTTCAAAGGTTGTTCCTAAGTAATAGCCGATAAGCGGCATTAAAGCCTGAAAGCCGCCAAACCATAGTCCCGTTATAATTATGTGTCTTTTTTTTAGGCTGTATGTAGCAAGGCCTTTACAAATAGCTACCGCAAAGGCATCCATTGAAAGACCTATGGCTAAAATTAAAAGTTCTATAATTCCCATTTTAACACTCGCTTTTTATGGTATATATGTTTTACCTTGCAATTATATACCATAAAAACACAAAAGTCAAACTATAATGGGTTGTAATTGCTTGCCTTTAAGTGCTTCTTCCACGGTTTGCGGAATAAGCGAGAAATCGCATATCATTGAGTTGTTTTTATTCACGGGGTCATCCTGACGGTAGGGCACAAAGAATATATTTTTTGTATTGTGCAAAAGCCCTATGTTCTTTGCACTAGCACCCAACGCGTCGTTTGTAGCAACACCGAAAACAACGGGCTTATTATTGCGAAGATGCGCCTTTATTGCCATTGTAACGGCGCTGTCGGTAATGCCTAAGGCATTTTTTGCAAGGGTGTTTCCCGTTGCGGGCGCTACTACTAAAATATCAAGTAAATTTTTAGGGCCGATAGGCTCGGCAGAAGCTATGCTGTGGATAATATCTCTCTTACAAATTCCTTCAATTTCTTTTATTATATCCTCGGCTTTGCCGAAGCGCGTATCGGTTGAATAAGCCGTTTCGGACATAATGGGTATGATTTTAATATCATATTCGCTTAAGGCTTTTAAAGCGTTTATAGACTCTCTTATAGTGCAAAAGGAGCCTGTTATAGCATAGCCTAACGTTATATTTTGCATAATATTCTCCTTTTAATTGTAAAAACGAATAAGCTCACTTACGGTTTTTGCTAAAATTTTCCCCGCGGTTTTAGGTGCGGTTTTACCGGGGAGCGCCGGTGCTTTTTGCGCATTGATACCGAGTGCTTTTGCATATTCTAAATTAAAACCGCCTTTTGAAGACAAATCAATTAAAAGTGAACAGGGCAGATTTTTAAGAACATCATCAGGTAGTACCCGTGCATCTACGGTATTGAAGATGATATCGTAGCCTAAATACAAATCGGGGATTTTCTCGGTATTTATGTAATTAAATCCGAGAGCTTCTAAGTTAGCAAAATCCTTTGGCTTTCGGGCACTTACCGTAACATTGGCGCCAAGGTTTTTGAGTCTGTCTGCCAGTATTTTACCTACTCTGCCGTAGCCTATAACCAATATATTGCTTTTCCACAGGGTGAAATCGGTGTTTTCAATCGCAATTTTAATTGCGCCCTCTGCGGTGGGCACAGCATTTAAAAGGGCATAGCTGTCAAGTGTGTTATAATCTATACAACGGCGTTTTTCAAAGCTATAGTTACAGCAAAGAATAAGCTGGTCGTTTGTTTTATCGTAAACCTCGCTTAAAGGAATAATACGGTTGGTAAGAGGCGCGAATACGGTCTTATTATCTCGTGTTGTGGGTACAGGGAGAATTATAATATCACTTATCGAAATATCTCCCTTATCGTCGGGGTAAAGTCCTAAGGTGTTGACATAAAAGTTTTGATTTTCTAAGTGATGCTTTACGGTTTTAAGACGGCTGTCGCCGCCTACTATACAAACTTTTTTCATAATTTCCCTCCAAAAAAATGTAAGTGCCTAATTCATTTTATGACACTTACATTTCTTTGTTACGGTATTTCTTTTATTAAATCTTCTGTATTGTTTTTGTGCGGGCTTTCTATTACCGCTTTTCTTAAATGCTCTAATATTTCGCCGATTTTTTCACCCTTGTATCCTAACTCTATAAGGGCTTTGCCGTCAATTTTCAGGTGCGAGATTTTATACGGCTCACCTGATTTTACTATTCTTTCAATGGGGGATACATCCCATTCGTTGTAAATGAAAAAATCCTTTAATATTTCATCACCGCAGATATTAAGCATTTCTTTTATGTCGCTATCGGTTTTAGGGTGTGGTAATTTTGAAAGGCGGTGAAGCGTTACAAAAAATTCACGCTCTTTGTTAGAGGGCTTTAGCTTTTCAAGGCTTGTGCTGTCTAAAAATGAATAGAGGCATAAAAGGGGATTTTCGCGGTGTTTTTTAATTTTTTCAAAATTTGGAATTTTATTTATATTTAAAAATTCAAGCCCTCCGCATATAATAAGCTCTTTGAAAATTTCAAAGTTTTCGCCTTTGATTGCCTTTTTTAGCTCTGTAAAGATACGTTCTCGGCTAACATTTTCTAAAAGATGGGCATTGTCCAAGGCTGAATTTAAGGTGCTTTCTTCTATACTAAAGCCTAATACCGAGGCAAAACGGAAAAGCCTTAAAATACGAAGTGCGTCTTCCCGAAAGCGTGTTTGGCTGTCGCCCACTGTCCGTAAAATTTTATTTTCAAGGTCTTTTTTACCGCCGAAAAGGTCAATAAGTCCCTCTTGCTCGTTATAAGCCATTGCGTTAATGGTAAAGTCCCTGCGTGAAAGGTCTTCTTTAATATTGCGCACAAATTCTACACTGTCGGGGTGGCGGTTGTCAGCATATCCGTTTTCGGTACGGAATGTGGTCACCTCTACCGCAGTATTATTTATAATAACAGTAACCGTACCGTGCTTTATGCCTGTGGGAATAGTCTTATCAAAAAGTGCGATAATCTCTTCCGGTGTGGCAGAGGTTGTAATATCATAATCGTCGGGTGTTTTTCCAAGCAGAATATCCCTTACACAACCGCCCACAATGTAGGCTTTATGTCCGTTTTCGAGCAGACGGTTTATAATAAATTCTTCATTTTGCGGAATTTTAAGCATTTCTTTTACGCCTTTCAAAAAAATGGTTTATTTTTTATATAAATAGTAGTATAATATATATAATATTGCAATAAGGGGAGTTTTTGTGTGAAACAGCTCTTGAATGAAGATAAAATAATTGACAGTGTTAAAAAAATTCATATGATAGGTATCGGCGGTAGCGGAATGTGTCCTTTGGCTGAAATTTTGCACAGCAAGGGGTATATTCTCACCGGCTCCGATAATAACGAGAGCGACCCTTTAAAAAGGGTTAAAAATCTTGGTATAAAGGTTTTTATGGGGCATAGTGCTTCTAATGTAGAGGGAAGCGAGCTTGTAGTTTATTCTGCCGCTATTTCTAAGGATAACCCTGAGCTTGTAAGGGCGGCGGAACTTGGCATACCTACAATGGAGAGAAGCCACCTTTTAGGTGCGCTTACCCGTAAGTATGATAATGTTATCGGTGTGTGCGGTACCCACGGCAAAACCTCTGTTACATCTATGATAACACAAATTTTAATTTTAAACAAGTGCGACCCTACAGCAGTTATTGGCGGTAAGCTGCCGCTTATAAATTCTAACGGTATTGCAGGTAAAAGCGAAACCATGGTTTGTGAGTCGTGCGAGTTTGTCGATACATTTTTACAGCTATCACCTGATATTACTGTTTTACTTAATATTGATAACGACCACCTTGATTATTTTAAGACAATGGATAATTTGGTAGCCTCCTTCACAAAGTTTATAGCTATGGGTAAGAAGTGCTATGTAAACGGTGACGATGCGTTATCGCTAAAGGCTTGTGATAATGCAAAGGTAGAAAAAATTACTTTTGGATTTGAAAAGACTAACGATTATTATGCGGATAATATAGCCAAAGGTAAATTCGGCTTTTCGTTTGATGTTTGCAAGGGTGACACGGTTATTACAAACATAAAGCTTCATATTCCCGGCCACCATAATATTTTAAACGCGCTTTCGGCTTTCGCTGTGGCTTATGATATGGGCGTTGACGCGCGGGGCATTAAGGACGCTTTAGAGAAATTCACAGGTGCGGGCAGACGTTTTGAGTTTTTGGGTGAATACGGCGGCTGGTGCTTGGCGGACGACTACGCTCACCACCCGACAGAAATCACGGCAACCCTTACTGCTGCAAAAAATCTTTCCTACAATAATGTAATTGCTGTCTTTCAGCCCTTTACATTTTCACGCACCGCTCTTTTAAAGGATGATTTTATAAAGGCGCTCTCTATTGCTGATAAGGTGATTTTAACCCCCATAATGGGCTCGCGTGAGGTTAACACCTACGGTATTTCTTCTGAGGATTTGGCAAAGGGACTTCCGAATGCAGTCGTAGTTGACGGCTTTGAGAATATTGCAAATAAAATAATAGAAACCGCTAAGGAAAACGACATTGTAATAACAATGGGCGGCGGCGATATTTATAAAGCGGCATATATAGTAAAGGAAAAAATGCAATGACCGAGAAGTTATATGATAAGGATTCGCATTTAAGCGAGTTTGAGGCTAAGGTTTTATCCTGCCAAGATAATGTTGCTGTATTGGATAAAACCGCCTTTTTCCCAGAGGGTGGCGGACAAACAGCCGATACAGGCTTTATTGACGGTATCAGAGTTTTAGACGTACAGGAAAAAGATGGCACGATATACCATTATCTTGAAAAAGATTTAGAAGTGGGTAAGACCGTAAAGGGTTCACTCAATTGGGAAGAACGCTTTGATAAAATGCAAAACCATTCGGGTGAGCATATTATTTCGGGCATAGTTCATTCGCTTTACGGCTATGATAATGTCGGCTTTCATTTAAGTGATAGTGAAATGACAATGGATTTTAGCGGTATGCTTTCACGCGAACAGCTGTTAAGGGTTGAGGCTTTAGCAAACAAGGTTGTATGGCGTAATGCAAGCTTTAATTGTTATTATCCCGAAAACCCAAGGTCACTTGAATACCGAAGCAAGCTTGATTTAACCGAAAATGTCAGAATAGTTGAAATTGACGGCTGTGACAGATGTGCTTGCTGTGCACCGCATGTGAATACTGCGGGAGAAATCGGGATGATTAAAATTCTTGATTTCTGTAAAAACAAGGGCGGGGTAAGGCTCTGGGCGGTTTGCGGTAAGCGTGCACTTGAAGATTATAATAACCGCTATAAAAACGATGCCGAGATATCTGTGCTTTTGTGCTCACCACAAAACGAGATTGCCGAAGCGGTAAAAAAGCAGATAGTTACTATTGATGATTTAAAATACCAAATCGGCGGTTTAAAGCGCCGTATAATTGCAGATTTAAGCGACACCTTTGAAACCGAAAAGCCTTTTACTCTGCTTTTTCAGGATGGCTTTGATATAAAGGAATTACAGCTTTTAGCCGATTCTCTACATAAAAAGCTAGGCGGTATAAGGGCGGTTTTAAGCGGTAACGATAATGAATATGCCTTTGCGGTCTGTGGGAAAAGTGAAAAGCTTGATAGTTGGTTTAAAGGCTTTAAAGCGACCCTTAATGTCCGCGGTGGCGGTAGAAACGGTATGGTGCAGGGCACCGTGCTTAATACAAAAGAAGAAATATTAGGAGTTACAAATGAACTGGACTGAAATTACAATTAAGGTGGCAGGCAAGGATACTGAGCTTGCGGCCGCTATCGCTAATATGACGGTGCCTTACGGAATTTATATTGAAGATTATTCCGATTTGGAGCAAAAGGCAGAAGAAATTGCTCATATCAATCTTATTGATGAGGAGCTTTTAGCAAAGGACCGCGAGGTTTCAATTATTCATATTTACATTTCGGAATGTGATAACGCTCTTGAGGCGGTAGAATTTTTAAAGGAACGCTTTACTGCAGAAAAAATAGATTTCCAGATTGGCTCTATCGGTGTTGATGATGCTGATTGGAACGAAAACTGGAAGAAATATTTTCACACAAGTGAAATAGGCGAAAAGCTGGTTATTGTACCAAGCTGGGAAACCTATGAAAATAAAAACGGCAGAACGGTGCTTAATATCGACCCCGGCGCCGCCTTTGGCACGGGTACCCACGCTACAACCTCGCTTTGCCTTTCGCTTTTGGAAAACTACGTAACACCCGAAACCTCTATGCTTGATATCGGTACGGGAAGCGGAATTTTAAGCATTGCTTCGGTGCTTTTAGGTGCTAAAAATGCAATCGGTGTAGATATTGATGCCCAGTCGGTAAAGACGGCTAAGGAAAATGCCGAAATCAATAAAATAGCCGACAAGGCTAAGTTTATCGTGGGCGATTTAGCAGATAAAGTGACAGGTAAATATAATGTTATCTGTGCAAATATCGTGGCAGATGTAATTATAAAGCTTTTCGATAACGTAGAGCAGTTTCTGGAAGACGGCGGTGTGTTTATAACATCGGGTATTATTGATATCAGAAAAGACGATGTACTGAATAAGGCCTTTCAAAAAGGCTTTGAAATAGCAGAAGAATGCTACAAGGATAACTGGTGTGCATTCGTATTTAAAAAGATTTAGGAGATAATTTATGCTTGAATTTGAGCAGTTGAATTTGCGCCTTTTAGGAAGTGAAGCAGAGCTTCTCGACCTTAAAAGCGCATTAGGGTATGACAGTCTTTGCCGTGAAATTGAGGAGCTTGAAACTAAAGCGAGCGCCCCTGGCTTTTGGGATGATTTGGAAAATTCTCAGAAAATTTTACAAAAAACAGGCAAGCTTAAAAACACGGTAGAAGCGTATAACAATTTGTGCTCCTCTTTTGAGGATTTACAGGTGCTTATAGAAATGGGCGATGAAGAGGGGGATTTATCCCTTGTTACAGAGATTGAAGCCTCTATAACCGAGTTTGAAAACGGCTTGGCTTCCTTAAGACTTCAAACTCTTCTTACGGGTGAGTACGATAAAAATAATGCAATTCTCACCTTCCACGCGGGCGCGGGCGGTACTGAGGCTATGGACTGGGTTTCAATGCTAGTAAGAATGTATACCCGTTGGACCGAGCGCCACGGATTTAAAACACAAATACTCGATTTTCTTGACGGCGACGAGGCAGGGCTTAAGAGTGCTACCATTTCTATTGAGGGTGAAAACGCTTACGGATATTTAAAGAGTGAATCGGGCGTGCACCGTCTTGTGCGTGTGTCACCCTTTGATGCTTCGGGCAGACGTCATACCTCCTTTGCTTCGCTTGAGGTTATGCCGGAAATTACTGATGATATGAATATTGAAGTAAGAGAAGAAGACTTAAAAATGGATGTTTTCCGTTCGTCAGGTGCGGGCGGTCAGCATATAAACAAAACCTCGTCGGCGGTACGCCTTACCCATATCCCTACAGGTATTGTGGTGGCTTGTCAAACCGAGAGAAGCCAGTTCCAAAACCGTGATAGAGCTTTAAAAA
This sequence comes from Clostridia bacterium, assembly GCA_017516445.1. Lineage (GTDB taxonomy): Bacteria > Bacillota > Clostridia > Oscillospirales > Acutalibacteraceae > UBA737. Next base: position 145,865 of record JAFXCZ010000013.1, on the reverse strand, counting down.
TGCTAAAATCAAAGCTTTTGGAAATCAAAGAACGAGAGCATCTTGAAAAAATTGAAGATATTAAGGGCGTTCAAAAGGAAATTGCATGGGGCTCGCAAATACGTTCTTATGTGTTTATGCCCTACACCTTGGCTAAGGACCACAGAACAGGGTTTGAATCGGGCAATATAAACGCTGTAATGGACGGTGACCTTGACGGATTTATCAATGCATATTTAAAAGCCGCTTCTAAGGGTGAGCTTAACGGAACAGGAGAATAAAAATGAAAAGAATTTTAAGTTTAGTATTGGTTTTAGGATTGATTTTAAGCTTCGCGGGCTGTAGCAAGGATAAGGGCAGATTGCTTTATAATTCAGACCTTGATAAGTATGTTACCTTAGGCGAATATAAAGGAATTGCGGTTGACACCTCGTCCGATAAATATAAGGAATATTATGATTCTATTATCGAACAGGATGTAGAAAACAATAAGCTTTATGTAAAGAAAACAGACGGCAAGGTTAAAAAAGGCGATACGGCAAATATCGACTATGTAGGTAAAAAGGACGGTGTCGCTTTTGAGGGCGGCACAGCACAGGGGTATGACCTCGAAATCGGCTCAAATAGCTTTATTGATGGCTTTGAGGACGGACTTATCGGTGTAGCTATCGGCTCTACTGTAGACCTTAATTTAAAATTCCCCGAAAATTACGGCAATGAAGAGCTTAACGGCGCAAAGGTTGTATTTACTGTTAAGGTTAATTATGTTGCAACCGATGAAAAAATGAAGCCTGAGGATTATTATAAAGATTTAGGCTACAAATCAGTTGTTGAATATAATGCTAACGTTAAAAAAAGAGCAATTGAATTGTTCCTTTACAATAAAGTAATGGAAGCTTCAAAGGTAAAGGAATACCCCGAAGAAGATATAGAGTATCTTAAAACTGAAATTTTTAAGAATTATGAAAACACTCTAAAAAATAATTACAATACTACTTTGGATGAGTATTTACAGAGTATGGGACAAACCAAGGAACAGTTTGAGGAAAGCGTAATTACAGAACAAATCAAGCCTCAGATAGAGCAAACCATAGTTCTTTATGCAATCCTTGATAACGAAAAGCTTTCTGTAACTAAGGAAGAAATTGATAAAGAAATAGACATAATGGTTAAGCAATATAACTCTCCCGAAGTGGATGCACAAACCATTAAGGAATATTACGGCGAATATAGCTTTGAAAACAAAATTGTAAACGATAAGGTGCTCGATTTACTTTATAAAAACGCAAAAATATCATAACTTTTAAAGGTGTCTTTAAGGCACCTTTAAATATTAAAAAGCGAGGTGGTTAAATGCAGCTTAAAATTCAAAACGGTGTGGTGGAGCTTTCGGGTACGCCTATTTTAAAATCGGTTAATATTGAAATTAACGACCAGAGCAAAATCGCTGTGGTTGGCCGTAACGGTTGCGGAAAAACCACCCTTTTAAAGCTTATATCGGGCGAATATTCTCTTGCAAAGAGGGACAGTGATGAGGATACCTTTTTTGCAGTTTCGGGCAAACCTAAGATTGGCTTTCTATCACAGATTACCTTTGAAGATTACAGCAAAACCCTTTTGGAAGAGGTGCGCTCGGCTTATAGTGATATTCTTGAGCTTAAGGATAGGGTAGAAAAAGCTCAGGCAAAAATGGAAGCTACCAATGCGGAGGACGATATTAAAAACTATACCAATCTGCTTGATACCTTTACAAATCTCGGCGGTTTTTATTTTGAAAGAGAATATGAAAATGCAATAAAAAAGTTTGGTTTTGCTGACAGCAAAAACCGTCCTTTAAGCGAATTTTCGGGTGGACAGCAGACCAAAATTGCGTTTTTAAAGCTTTTGCTTTCAAAACCTGATATTTTGCTTTTGGATGAGCCTACAAACCACCTTGATATTGAGGCGGTGGAATGGCTTGAGGATTACCTGAAAACATATAAAAAAGCATTTGTTGTGGTATCGCACGACCGTATGTTTTTAGATAATACAGTAAACACCGTTTATGAAATAGAGTACGGAAAAACCTATAAATATAACGGCAATTACACTGTTTTTGCCAAGCAAAAAAAGATTTTGCGCGAGCAACAAAAAAAGGACTATTTAGCACAGCAAAAGGAAAAAGAACGCTTAGAAAGCTTGGCAGAGCGTTTTCGTTATAAAGCTACCAAGGCGGCAATGGTGCAAAGCAAATTAAAGCAGATTGACCGTATGCAAGAGGTGTTTGAGCCTGAACGCGAAAACCTTAAAAGCTTCCACGCCGATTTTGAGCCCTTAGATATAGGTGTTAAGGATGTGCTCTCGGTTAAGGAATTAGCCGTCGGGTACGATAGCGTTTTGTCTAAAGTAAGCCTTGAAGTAAAACGCGGTGATAAAATCGGTATTATCGGCGGTAACGGGCTTGGCAAGTCTACCTTTATTAAAACCCTTATGGGACAGGTTAAAGCCCTTTCGGGTGAGTACAAATTCGGACCGAGGGTTAGTATAGGTTATTTCGACCAGCAGTTAGCGCAGTATTCGAGCACAAATACTGTTTTAGCGGATTTTATGCTTGAATTTCCACAGCTTACCGAATTTGAGGCGCGCTCAGCCTTAGGCGCTTTTGTATTCAGCGGTGAGGATGTTTTCAAAACGGTAGATATGCTCTCGGGCGGAGAGCGTGTAAGGCTTGCGCTTTGCAAAATTTTTAAAAGAAAGCCTAATTTTTTACTTTTGGATGAGCCTACAAACCACCTTGATATTGTAGGCAAGGAAACCCTTGAAGAAATTTTAAAGGAATTTTCGGGAACGGTCATTTTCGTCTCTCACGATAGATATTTTATTAAAGAAATTTCAACCTCACTTCTTGATTTTAAAAAGGGAGAAGCACAGCTTTATCCCTTTGGGTATGAGCAGTATTTATCTAAAGCAAGACCTACGGTGGAAAGCATTTTAAAGGAAGCTAAGCCCAAAGAAAAGAAGACATATACCACACCCCTAAAGGAAAAGGCAAAAAGAGAAAAAGCGCTTAAAAAAGCGGAAGAAAAAATTGCTCAATTAGAAGCGGAAATATCCGCTTTAGAAAGCGAACAGACAAGCGAAGAGAACCTTTCTGATTATGTAAAATTAGCCGAAATAGGAGAAAGACTCGAAGTACTACAGGAAGAGCTTGAAAAAGCGTATAACGACTGGGAAAGCCTTGCCGATTAGCAATTCCTGTAAAAGCGTGCGGTAGTTACCAGTTGCATATTGCTTCGTTTTATTATATAATTATTTGTGGTGGTGAAAATATGAAACGCTTTAAAAAATTATTAGCGGTTGTTTTAACGCTATGCTTATGCGCGGCAGTAATTCCGTTTTCCGCGCTTACGGTTTCTGCCGAAACTGTAAAAATTGGCTATATTTTTAAGACAGATGTCAATATGCGAGAGGACGCTACCACAGCCTCAAAGGCGGTGGCAAAGCTTTCTAACTGGACCGTTACGGTTGTTGGCAGTAAAAATGATACAGCGGGTGCTATTAACGAAAAAACAGGCAAGCCTTATGTTTGGTATAATGTTTCGTACATTTCTGAATCTAATACCGTAAAGGGCTATGTGCGTGAGGATTTAATAGAGGTAAAAAATTATACGCTTGATAAATCCTTTGCTAAAAAGCTTGCGGATTTCCCAGAAAGCTACCATGCTCCGTTAATTCAGCTACACGCGATTTATCCCAATTGGGTATTTACGGCTGACAAGGTAGGTCAAAGCTTTTCGAGTGCGGTCGCAGCACAGGATAAGAAATTTACTAAGTTGATATCAACAAGCTATAATTCCTTGCGTTCTATGCGTGAGGGCTGTTACGATTGGTCTAAAAAACAATTCATCAAGACCGATACAGGCAAATACGGCGCTTCGCGAGAGCTTATAGCATATTATATGGATCCGAGAAATTTCCTTAATGCTAACGATATTTATGTATTTATGCAGCAGTCGTTCGACCCCAAAACTCAGACACGTGAGGGTGTTAAGGAAATAGTTGACGGTACATATCTTGATGCCAGAATAACCGATGAAAACGACAAAAACTATGATAAAGAAGAGAAAAAAGGTAAAACCTATTCTTCGGTTATAATGCAAGCCGCTAAGGAATCAAATGTAAATCCCTATGTGTTGGCGTCAACTCTTATTCTGGAGCAAAGCAGAAAGGGTACAGTATTAACCCAAGGCACAAAGTATAAGGATACTACGGTTTATAATTTCTTTAATTATGGCGCTAACGGCAGCAATAAGGACGAGGTGCTGAAAAACGCTAAGAAGTATGCGTACAACCAAAATTGGAACACACCTACACAGGCTATTGTCGGCGGTGCTATTAAATATGGCTCAGGCTATATCGCAATAGGACAGGATACATATTATTATAAAAATTATAATGTTTTAAATCCTAATAAGCTTTGGCATCAATACGCGCAAAGCGTTACCGACTCGCTTAGCTCTTCAAGATTTTTAAAAGCAAACTATGCGGGGAATAAGGATTTAAAGGTCGTTTTCCGTATCCCTGTTTTTGAAAGTATGAGCAATAGTGTTTCCAAATACCCTGTTAAGAATGATACCCTTAATAACTATTATTTTTCGTCTATAAAGATTGACGGGCTCTCTCCGTCCTTCAGCCGAGATACCGAAAATTATACCTTGTCAATTGATAAGGATATGGATATTTATATTGAGGTGCCGTCTACTGCTTCTTTCACAGGTCCCTACTCTTTTGACCTTAAGAAAGGGCAGAATAAGATAAAGCTTAAGCTTAAAGCACAGTCGGGTGTTTCGCGCACCTATACTATAACAGTTAACGCTTCAAAAGATGCTGTGATTAAAATCAAGCAAATGGGCGGAACCTTGGTTCAAGAGGCTGACGGTAATTATTATTACTACATTAACGGCGAAAAATCTACCGACACAACCCTTGTAAAATATAACGGCAGTTATCATTATGTTAAAAAAGGTGTGTTTACAAAGACTACTACCTTTGTAAAGTATCTTAACAAATATTATTACGTTAAAAATGGTATTTGGTCTAAGGAAACCAAATTTGTTAAGTACAAGGATAAATACTATTATGTAAAGGGCGGTATTCGCTCTGCTGATACTAAGTTTGTAAAATATAATGATAAGTATTATAAGCTCAAAAAGGGCGTAAGGGTTTCTAAGGATACATACCAAAAATATAACGGTGTATATTTAAGACTTTCAACTAAGGAATTTGAGTATACAGGAAAGTCGAGAAAACCGTCTGTTAAGATATATGACAGCAAGGGTAACGCACTTTCAAAAAAATATTATACCGTTTCTTACGCTTACGGCAGGAAATATGTCGGAAAATATAAGGTTACGGTAAGACTAAGGGGTAAGTATTCGGGCACCAAAAAGCTGTATTTTAAAATAGTGCCTAAAGCTACAAAAGTGTCAAAGTTGAGCTCTGCTAAAAAGAGTTTAACTGTTAAAATTAAAAAGCAATCTGTTCAGGTAAAGGGTTATGAGGTGCAGTATTCAACCTTTGAAGACTTCCAAAATGCTAAAACTAAGACCATTAAAAATTACCGAACAAGCTCTGTGACACTTAAAAAGCTTAAGGCTAAGACATATTATTATGTGCGTGTGCGTACATATAAAACTGTAAATGGTACTAAGTATTACTCCGATTGGTCGGATTACAAACGCAAAAAAACCAAATAAAAAAACTCCCGTAAGGGAGTTTTTTGTTATCTATTGTTATTATCGTTTTTCTTGTTATCGTTCTTGTTCTGATTGTTTTTGTTTTGGTCGTTACGATTCTGATCGTTACGGTTCTGGTTATTGTTGTTTTGATTTTTATTGTTGTAGTTTTCCATTAAAAATCACCCCTCTTTCCACATTTATTATCTGTGAAAATGGGGTGATTATTCGGTTAAATACTAAAAAGTTTGCTGGCATTGTCGAAGGAAATTTTTAAAATTTCTTCCAAAGTTTTGTTTTTAATTTCTGCAATTTTTTTAGCGGTAAGATAAATCATTTCGGAATGATTGGTCTTGCCTCTGAAAGGTACTGGCGTAAGATATGGCGCATCTGTTTCGAGCAATAATCTATCCAAGGGGAGCATTTTTACAACGTCGGGCAGCTTTCTTGCATTATTAAAGGTGATAACACCGCCAATGCCTAAATACATACCGATTTTAAGTATCTCCTCTGCCATTTCCACGCTTCCCGAAAAGCTGTGAACAACACCCTTTGGTTTATACTCTTTAAGAATTTCTAAAACATCGCCGTGGGCATCGCGGTCGTGCACAATAACAGGTAAATCAAGCTCTTTCGCTAAAAGCAATTGCTCTTTAAAAATCTTTTTTTGTGCTTCCTTTTTTTCAGGCTCCCAATAATAATCAAGCCCGATTTCACCAATGGCTACACACTTTTTATGCTTTGCAAATTCGCGGATATCTGCCTCGGATGTACCGCTATCGATATTGCAAGGGTGTATTCCTACTGCCGAGTACACAAACGGGAATTTGTCGGCAATTGCCAAGCATTTATTATTAGTTGCGTTATCACAGCCGCAGTTTATAATGCGTTCCACACCCTTTGCGTGAATTTTGGGTAATAATTCATCCAGTATACCGTCAAAGCGTTCATCATCGTAATGGGCGTGTGAATCGAAGATTTTAGCCGCGTCTTTCGGGGTTATATTTGAAAAATCCATTATCTAATCTTACTTCCTGCAGGTACATCATCAATAAAGATTACCTTAACGTCCTCGCCGCAGTCAGCCGCCAAAATCATACCTTGGGATTCAATACCGCAAAGGGTTGCGGGCTTGAGATTGGAAACTAAAATAACAGTTCTGCCCTTTAATTCTTCGGGAGTGTAGAATTTAGCTATACCCGAAGCTACGGTGCGGTTAGCGTTGCCGTCATTTAAGGTTAGCTTTAAAAGCTTTTTGGCTTTCGGTACAGCCTCGCAGTCAACAATTTTTGCGGCGGTAAGCTCAACCTTCATAAATTCCTCAATACCAATTTGAGCAACGGTTGCTACGTTTTCTGCTTTTTCCTTTTCGGCCGCCTTTTTAGCCTGTTCCTCAGCGATTTCTGCCAAGGTTTTTTCCATATCAATACGTGCGAAAAGGGGAGTAGCAGCACCCACCTTAAATTCGTCGGTTACACCAAATTCGAGTGTGGTGTCGTTGTTGCAAATCTGTGCTTTAATACTCTCACAGCTATCGGGCATAATGGGAGAAAGCATAATGCTAAGCAAACGGATACACTCAAGCAGATTATAAAGCACGGTGTTAAGGCGTTCCTTGTTGCTTTCATCCTTTGCAAGTGCCCAGGGTGCTGTTTCATCAATGTATTTGTTGCAACGCTTAGCAAGTGTCATTACAGCGTCAACCGCCTCAGCGTTGTGGTATATATCCATAAGACTGTGGTATTTTTCTATTGATTCCTTTGCGGCGGCTATAAGTTCTTCGTCAAAGCTGTCGAAAACCTTACCCTTTGAAACGGTACCGTCAAAATACTTGTTAGTCATCGCAATAGAGCGGTTCACAAGGTTGCCGAGGGTATTGGCAAGGTCAGCATTGAACTTTGTAATAAAGCTTTCATAGGTTATTGTGCCGTCCTGTGTAAAGGGTATCTCTGACAAGAGATAATATCTTACCGCATCAATAGAGAAGCGTTTTGCAAGCTCGTCAGCGTAGATTACGTTGCCCTTAGACTTACTCATTTTGTCCTCGCCCACAAGCACCCATGGGTGACCTAAAACCTGTTTTGGAAGGGGAAGACCGAGAGCCATAAGAATAATCGGCCAATAAATAGTATGGAAGCGTACAATATCCTTACCGATTACGTGCAAATCAGCAGGCCAGAGCTTACTGAACTGCTCTGTAGAGCCTTCGGGATTGTAGCCAATACCTGTAATATAGTTAGAAAGAGCATCAAGCCAAACGTATGTTACGTGCTTGCTGTCAAATTCAACAGGAATACCCCAAGTGAAAGAAGAACGCGAAACACAAAGGTCGGAAAGTCCCGGCTTTAAGAAGTTGTTTATCATCTCGTTCTTGCGTGAATCGGGCTTTATGAAATCGGGATTCTGTTCATAGTATTCGAGCAATTTATCCTGATATTTACTGAGCTTTAAGAAATACGCCTCTTCCTTAGAGTCGATAACCTCGCGTCCGCAGTCGGGGCATTTGCCGTCTACTAGCTGTGACGGTGTGAAAAATGATTCACACGGAACGCAGTATTTGCCCTCATAATGACCCTTATAAATATCGCCCTGCTCATAAAGCTTAGTGAAAATTTTCTGAACAGCTTTTTCGTGGTCGGCATCGGTTGTTCTTATAAACTTATCAAAGCTTGTATTAAGGCTGTTCCAAACGTCCTTTATAACCGCAGCCGCGTTGTCAACATATTCTTTGGGAGAAATACCCGCTTTTTTAGCGTATTCCTCAATTTTCTGTCCATGCTCGTCAGAGCCGGTCATCAAGAACACATCAAAGCCTTGTTGCTTTTTGTAACGTGCAATCATATCCGCAAGCACTATATCATAAGCGTTACCAATGTGTGGCTTGCTTGAGGCGTAGGCAATAGCGGTTGTAATGTAGAATTTTTTATTGTTTGACATAAAGGTACCTCCTTTAAGGTTTCTGTAATAAATACAGTATGTAGGATACTAAGGTGCAGATGAGTGAATACAAAAGCACGGTAGTACCGCTTATAAGTGTATCAGAGCCTGCGAAAGATGAATATGCAAATATCGCTATACCGAGTATTGCAGATATTATATATGAGACGGTGAGAAGTAGGTTAGAGCGTCTTATTTTGTTAGCGCAGTTCATAATCCTTGCAATTGACATATTGCCGTGGCGGAAGCTTGCAGGTGCAGAGCAGGCTTCTTTTGGAGCGGTTGCGTTTTTAAACATATGATAACCCGCATTTGTCATTATCATTACCGAATCCTCATAAAGTCCCAAATAATCGCAAATCATCTGGTCGCTTATGTTAGGGTCTGTATTGTTTACAAGCACCGTAACACCAATCTTGGTAAGACGGCGCAGCTCGTGCGAAACATTAGCATCTACTGAATATTGTACAACAAGCAACGCGCAGACCTTATCGGCGCCTGCAACATAAACAGGGAAGTAACCGTTTCTCAGTATCTTGCGGTCTACTTCAATATCGGGCACGCTTATTCCGTGTGCTTCCATAAGGGTGCGGTTGCCGATGAACAGCAATTTGTCATCTACCCAACCCGATATGCCCATTCGCTCCTCGTATTTAATTGTGTCCGAATCGGGCAGAGAGGTGATATTGCTTTCGCCCGCAATTCGTTTGAATATTGGCGCTAACGGACTGTTAAGACATTCTGTAAGAGAAGCCGCGCGTAAAATGGTTTCGTCCAAATTATTTTCGGATAAAATCTTCATTTGATGAAGCGTGACTGTGCCTGACGGGAAAATATCGGCAGAGTTTAAAACCAAGGCATTCGCCATTTCTATATGAGTAGCGCCCATTTGTCCCGCAATCATACAGCCCTTTTTGTTGAGCCTTTTTGCAGCCGAATAAAGCGGAAAATCTTTGATAAAGAATAGGCTTGGCAATGAAGCAAAGCACTGTATTGCAGCGGCGGCATAAAGGCCGTGGAAAACGCCGTTATAATAGGTGGCGGCGGTAATACCGCTTAAGATTGACAGTATGAGCGATAAAACCGATATAAGAGGTAGTTTACCGTTTAAGAAATTGCCAAAGGTGGAATATTTAATAAAATCGGTAATGCGGTCGCATTTTTGGGGAGCGGCAATAAGCGTGTCGCCGTCGATAGAATTTTTAGCCATAGCAAAGGTAACGGCAGAGTCATCAATAAGTCTTACCGCATTTTTCTGAGCGGTGGCTGAAATTTGCTTAAGGTTTGAGAGCATATATGAATCTCTGCGGAATTTTCCTAATGCGCGCAGCGAAAGTATAATACACAAAAGTAACAGTAAGTCAATCACAATTTCGCCCGTGATAATACCCATTACGGCATAGGCTAACACAATAATAGAAGCCACAGACGGACAGGCATCAGCTATAGACTTTTTAGAGAACATTTTAGGTATAGACAGGAACATATCCATATTAAGCAGGGTAACTATAAGGGTAATTGCGGTGCAAATAATCATAGCAACCTTGGTTTCGCCTAAGATAAGACCGGTCATAAATGGCAACTTCATAAAAGCTAAAGCAAGGGTTAAAATTATTGAAAGCGATACCGATAAAAAGCTATTTCTTTTGTTTATAGAAAGCGAACGCAGATATTTTTTAACATCAATCTCGCTTTCTATTTCGGCTTCGGGGACATAATCCTCAAATTCACTTTTTTCAAGAGTTATCTGGTCCACTGCAGAAGAAGACACAATATCTTCAACAGGTGTGATTTCGCTTGTAAGGTCAATGCTTTGGGTGTTGCTTGTAACAACCACCTTGGGCTTGCTGTTATTGTTGTTTATTGGGGTAAAGGTAATGGTGCCTGTGTTCGCAAGGTCCTCTTGCGGTGTCAGTGAAATTTCACTTTCTACTTCCGAAAGGGCAAAGGGAACACTCGACTGCACATTCTCAAAAAGCGCATTTATTTCGATAACCTGTTCCTTTTCGGTATCGGTAACATCTTCGGTTACGGCTATTTCGGGCTCCTTTTGAACTACAGGCTTTTTGCCTAAATCATCTACCGTAATATCGTATTTTTCTGCCAGACGGTCAACTGTTTTCTGACTGTTGTTTTTAAGAATTTCGGCAACGCTCTCAAGCTTGTAAAGCGGAACCGCATTTTCTGAAACGTCCTTACCGCTGTCATCAGTAATAAATGGCTTGCATTTTTCGAGCAAGGTTTTTTCTCTGACGGGTACCTGTGGCTCTTCGGATACCTTTTGCTCGTCAGCGGGATGAGGCTTTTCTGCTTCCATAGGTGCTTGCATTCGCTTTTTTAGGGATTCTAAAGCAGATTTACCGTCATATCTATTTTCTGACTGCTTGTTGAAATTAAGCACTTCATCAACAGTCAGCTTATGTGACGGCTCAGGCTTGTCACCTTTTGGAAGTATTATTTCGTTATTTTCATTTTCGTCAATTATAAAATCTTCGTCTTTTTGTTTTGAAAAGAATTTCATTCGTTTTCTCCGTTTAATTTAACTTCTTTTTCGTACTACCTCGTACATAAGAACTCCTGCGGCAACCGATGCATTAAGCGAATTGATTTTGCCGCACATTGGAAGACTTACTATCTGGTCGCATTTTTTGGCGGTTAATGTACCTATGCCTTTGCCCTCGTTACCTATAACCAATGCGGTAGGGCAGTCAAAGTCAATTTTTTCGTAGCCGTCACCGTCCATATCTGCACCGAAAACCCAAACTCCGTTTTCTTTTAGCATATCAATGGTATTCGGGATATTGGTGACGCGCGCCACCTTCATATATTCAAGCGCACCGCTTGCGCTTTTAGCAACTGTAGCATTAAGTGAAGCACTTCTGCGCTTAGGGATTATTATACCGTGAACACCGCAAGCCTCGGCTGTGCGGATTATGGCGCCAAGGTTGTGTGGGTCTTCAATCTCATCACAAATAATTATAAAAGGCTTTTGGTTCTTTTCTTTGGCATAGCTTAAAATATCCTCCACAGTGCAATATTCCTGCTCGGCAAAAAGCACCGCAACACCTTGGTGGTTAGCGCCTGAGCAGTAATAATCAAGCTTTTGCGGACTTACTTCTTTTATAAGTATTCCCTTTTGCTTGCATTTTGCAATAATAGCGGTCACAGAGCCGCCGCTTACACCGTGAGCTACTAATAAACGGTCAATCTCTCTGCCCGAGCGCACTGCTTCAAGCACGGGATTACGTCCGCAAATAATATTGTAGCCTTGTTCTTTTCTTTCTTCCATATGTTAAACACCTTTTAAACATAAATATACACGATAATTATACCACAACGCAAAAGAAAATTAAATAGTAAATTTTATAATATTAAGGATTTTTTTGGAAAAAATAATAAAAAATATTTAAAGGTGATGTTTATGTCTGATATTTGTATAAAAAGTGTCAAAGGCTTTGAGGTTTTGGATTCGCGAGGCAATCCTACCGTGGCAGTTAGGGTAAAGCTTTGCGATGGCAGTGAAGGCTTTGCAATTTCACCGTCGGGTGCTTCTACAGGTATGTTTGAGGCTCACGAAAAGCGTGACGGTGGGGAGCGTTATATGGGAAAGGGTGTAAAAACCTGTGTTGATTTAATAAACAGTCAAATTGCGCCCGAAATCATTAAATTAAACACCCTAAATCAGCGGAAAATAGACGAATTTTTAATATCGCTTGACGGCACTAAAAATAAATCGAGCCTTGGTGCTAATGCTATATTGGCGGTGTCACTTGCAGTTGCAAAGGCAGCGGCAAAGCATTATAACCTGCCGCTTTACAGGTATTTGGGAGGTGTTAATGCTAACACCTTGCCAAGACCTATGCTTAATATTTTAAACGGCGGCGCACACGCTAAAAATAACATTGATATACAGGAATTTATGATAATTCCGTTCACTGCCGAAACCTTTGCTGAGGGTATAAGACAGTGTACCGAAATTTACCACACATTAGGCAAAATTTTAAAGGAAATGGGTAAGGCCACAGGTGTCGGTGATGAGGGCGGCTTTGCCCCCGACCTTAGTAGCGACGAGCAGGCAATCGAAATAATTGTTTCGGCAATCGAAAAGGCGGGCTATACTACCGAACAAATAAAAATAGCGCTTGACGTCGCTTCAAGCGAATGGTATAAGGACGGCGAGTATATTTTGCCCAAACGAAACCGTAAAATGACAGGCGAACAGCTTATTAATTATTATAAGACTTTAATAGAAAAATTCCCGATAATATCTATTGAAGACGGTGTCGCTGAGGAGGATTGGGAAGCTTGGAAAAAGCTCACAAAGGAGTTTTGCTGTAAAATTCAGCTTGTGGGTGACGATTTGTTTGTAACCAATACCGAACGTCTTAAAAAGGGAATAGCTGAAAACTGTGGTAATACAATCCTTGTAAAGCCTAATCAGATAGGTACACTTACCGAAACGCTTGATGTTGTGCGATTAGCACAGCAAAACGGATATAAGGCGGTAATTTCGCACCGCTCAGGTGAGAGTGAGGACATAACCATAGCAGATTTGGCGGTAGCAGTTAATGCAGGACAAATTAAAACAGGTGCGCCTTGCAGAAGCGACCGCACCGCAAAATATAATAGACTTTTAGTTATTGAAGAGGAATTAAAGGGTTAAAAAACGGTTGCCTTATCTTTGTAAGGCAACCGTTTTAGTTAGTTTTTTGTGTGTTCTAATAAATCAGTAATATCGCAATTTAAAGCATCACATATTCTGTCAAGTACAAAACTATCATAGCGGATAACCCTGTTCTTATAATAGTTGTCTATAATCTGGTACTGAATACCTGTGCGCTTTGCTAATTCATATCTGCTTATTTTCATTTTGGCAAGTGTTTTGTCAAGAGTAATTCTTATCATAATATTATTATACACCCCTAATCATATTTTATTAAGGATATATCTACTTGACAATTCTCTTAAATAAGTATATATTTATATAAATATATACTTGGGGAGGATTTATGATTAAGCGGATTGTTGTAGCGGGCGGCAGAGATTATGAAAATTATGAGGAAGCAAAGCGGTATATTGATTTTTGTATAGAAAATATTAAAAACAAACACACTTTAATTTTTATTTCGGGTGGTTGTAAGGGTGCGGATATGATAGGTGAAAGGTATGCCAAAGAAAACGGATTTGAAATTGAACGGTATTTAGCTGATTGGAAACGGTATGGTAAATCAGCAGGTCCTAAAAGAAATAAACAAATGGCGCAAATAGCCGATTTTATTATTTGCTTTTGGGACGGAAAAAGCAAAGGAACGAAATCTATGATTGAGTATGCTAAGACCTTAAATAAACCAACAAGAGTTAAAAGATATTAAAAATGGCTATGATATTAAAAATCATAGCCATTAAAATATTATTACCAGCTAATAATATACCCGTTCAGTTTCTTCAAAATAGCTTTGGCAAATTGTGCTGAACCAAGGATTGCTTTCTATATATTCGTAAAGGCTGTTATAAGCAGTGACTTTTGGTATGTTAAAATGCTCAAAACCTTTGTTTTTCTGGTTTGCTTTTAGGTCGTCCACAGTAAAGCTTTCGGCATTTTCCATATTATCAAAATAATCATACAAATAAGCTTCTGCTAAATACTGCTGTGCCTCGTTTGCGACCAAAAAATCTTCGGTTTCAACAAGCTTGACAATGTAGGGTATACCCTCATAGCCAAGCTCGTAAAGCTCTTGTATATCAATTGTGTCAAGCCTTTTTGTTTTATAGCTTTCGTAATTATAGCGTGCACAAACTGAGTTTACATTAACAGTGCCGAGTATTAGTATAATACTGCCTGCTGTGATTAAAGCAGTTTTTATAATGTTTATTTTTTTGATATAAATTCGTAAGATAACGCTTATAAAAACTATGCTCAAAAACAGCATAAACGCGCTTGTTGTAAGACGAAGTACTGTCATACCGTAAGCATCAATATAAAGCACCATTTTTGAAATTGCCGTAGCAATGATAATTAAAGTGAAAACAGATATGAATGTTGCTACTGCTTTTATGGTATGGCACACCTTGTCTTTTTTCTTTTTGGCAAGCATTAATGCGGAAAATACAATAATAAGATTTATAACAGCAATAACACACATTTCAAAAAATCCTTTGCGGGCATATTGGGCGTAGGTTATTTCGCCATCTGGTAAAAAGCCCTTAAAGGCACTGAAAAAGTAAGCAAGCTGTGAAAAAAGATAAAGCAGATAACATACACTTATAGCTGATAAGAATGAAATTAAATATATATTTTCAATGCCTGAAAAATTACCTTTTTTAATTTTTGCTATGCGTCCCGATTTGAGAGAAAAACCGTATGAAATAACAAACGGACAAATTGATATGCCGAATATGGTTTTTAAAACAAAAGAAAAGGTATTGCTGAAAATATTGCTCATCATACCACGAAAGGCATCGTCGGAAGATATAAGTAACGGTACTACTACAATAAGCACAGGCACCGCACAAAGCAAACCGATAAACGCCTTGCCGATTAGTTTTTTGTTGCACGTATTTCCTGCAAAAATCGACTTTAAGGTAAGCCCTATATTACCGATGGTTGAAGCGGCAGAATAAAAAATTCCAAATGTTTTGCGGTTGCCTCTTGCTGTGCCGTTTACAAAACCGTCAAAGCATACAAGGGATAATAAAAAACTTATAATAACACCGAAAAACCGCACACTGCTGTTTGTTGTGCATATAAATATCGCACCGTTGGCTAAAGCTAAAAGTCCGCATAAAATGGGTAGAAATCGCGCTTTGTCACCCTTTGCGAAATAAACGGTAAACAATATAATCATTAAAGTGGCTGATAGTAAATACCCAAGAGCAAATCCGCTGAATAGACCGAACAGGGAAAGGAATATAACTACAGCAAGCGCAGATACTACAAAAACTGTATCGCTTGTAGTAAGGTTTAAAAGCGATGACGGCAAATTGTTTTGCAATTCTTCGTTTTCTAAAGCCTTGTTTTCTATTTCCATTAGGTTTACTCCTTATCTATGTATTTAATTATATCACCGGGTTGGCAATCGAGTGTTTTGCAAATAGCTTCAAGTGTTGAAAAGCGTATGGCTTTTGCTTTTCCCGTTTTAAGTATAGAAAGATTTGCAGGTGTAATACCGATTTTTTCAGCTAATTCGAGCGAAGTCATTTTGCGCATTGCCAACAAAACATCTAAATCTATTTCAATCATTTTTAAACCTCGCTTTATATAGTAAGTTCATTTTCGGCTTTAATTTCTACCGCGTTTTGCATAACGTTTTTAACAACGCGCAGCATAAGACCTACAAAAGCCGCCGCAATCGCTATACTGCTAAAAGGTATGTAAAAAATACCGCCCACAAGGGTTATAAAGGCTACTGCAAAACAGCACCAAGAAATACGGCGAAGATATTTAGTATTCTGAGGGATAAAAATCTCGTCCTTTTTTATGTTGAAAAGCAGCTTTAAAAGACTGTAAAGTGTTATATAGGCAAAAATACTACTTGGGTAAAAGCAAGCACAAAAAATCGTTAAAATCGCTTTAATTGCCGGAAGTCCGACGCTCAAACCGCGGTAGGCGCTAAGCCATTTTACTACCGCCCACGGTCCAAAAAACAAACCGGCTGTTAATATCACAGCAAAGATAAAGCACACAACAATTGACAGGGTTACTGACCTTTTTCTATTCCACATAAAAATTACCTCCAAAACCTTTTTCTGCCATTATAATAACACTAAAATTATCGTTTGTCAATAATTTATTTATCGAAAAACGATAATTTTTTTAAATATAAATTTGCAAGTGATAAAAATAAAGGACTATGACATTTGGTAGTGTCATAGTCCTTAAAATTTCATTATATGTCCTCATCAATTGAAAAAACGCAATGAAAATAAGGGCACTTTTTTGCTTGCTCAAATTTTTCTGCATCGGTAATATCGTTGTAAAAAATCAAAAATTTTGCGGGTAAATCTTTGTGCTCAGGTTTTAGCAACACTTTTTCTTCTGCTAATGCTTGTTCCATTGCTTGTGTTGTAGTGTCACCACAATCATCATCTAAATGAAAAACCCATTCATTATCTATCTGTTCGTAATCTTCATTACCCCAGCCGCACAAAAGAATCTGACCATCTTTTATAAAGTACTCATAGTTATTATAGCGGATGTATTCAATTGGTAATCTTTTTAATATAATACGATTATAGAGTTGTACTATATCGCTGGAAGTTATAAAAAATCTATATTTGATTTTAAAGTCCTTATAGTACGGCATTTTATGATAACGGATGATATCGAAAGGAACGAAAAGCAAATATCCTATGCATACAATTAAGAAGATCGGCACACTTATGATTATACCTAACCCTATTCTCAAAATGCTTAAAACCTTTTTCACTCAATCACCACCTAATAGACATTTTATTTTCCTTTAAACAGATTAATAATTTTGTTTTCAAAATCATATTTATCGTACAACTTAAAAAAAGGTTTTTCAAGAAGATTTATACGTATTCTCACATATCCATAGCATTCTCATCGAGTAGGAATTGTTCTATACCGATGTAGAAAATGCCGTCATCGTCATGCCAAGGGATTATGTTATCTTTAACTACAACAATCTTCTTAAATGAATCGCCGACACGCTTTAAAGAACGGATTTCTTGCTCACGCTTTTCTTCGTCTGCGACGGTCAATGCCGACTGGATATAATACTTTTTACTACCCTTATTCGCAACAAAGTCAATTTCAAGCTGGGTGCGTTTGCTCTTTTTCTCAGCGTCTTTATAGCAATACTCCACCACACCGACATCTACGCTGAAATCGCGGCCGCAAAGCTCGTTATAAATAATGTTTTCCATAATGTGATTTTCTTCTTGCTGACGGAAGTTAAGTCGAGCGTTGCGAAGTCCCACATCGCTGAAATAGTATTTAAGCGGCGAGCCGATATACTTTCTTCCCTTAACGTCATAGCGCTCGGCTTTGTAAAGCAGAAAGGCATCAATAAAATAGTCAAGATATCTGTTTACGGTAGGCGCACCAATATTCATCTGCTTTGCACTCTTAAAAGTATTGGTAATCTTGTTAGCATTGGTAAGTGAGCCAACCGAAGACGAAACGATGTTGAGAATATCGTCAAGAACCGATTTTTCATACACAAGCTTGTTTCTATCCATAATGTCGCTGATATAGATTGCATCAAAAAGCGATTGCAAGTATTTCGCTTTTTCTTCGTGATTTTTCTTAGTCATTACAAGAGGCAGACCGCCATAGGTGTAATACTCTTTCCAAGCATTGCGCTTTTTTCCCTCGAAGGCATTATAAAACTCCGCAAAAGAAAGCGGATTAACTCTAATCTCATCGCCGCGTCCACGGAACTCGGTGAGAATGTCAGAGGACAGCATTTTAGAGTTACTGCCGGTTACATACACGTCAATATTGTCGTGCTTCATAAGGCCAAGCACAACATCGACAAAACCAATCTTATCCTCAACGCCTTCGATATACGGATTCTGAATGGTGACAACCTTTTGAATCTCATCAAGGAAGACGTAATAAGTCTTGCTCTCATCGGTAGTCAAGCTGCGGATATGCTTGCCGAGTTCAAGCGGATTACGATACTTAATATTTTCATCGTCATCAAGAGCAAGACAGATTATACATTCATCCTCTACTCCAATTGACCTTAAATAGTACTTATATATATTGAATAGCAAATAAGATTTACCGCATCTTCTGATACCGGTAATAACCTTAACTAAGCCGTTCTCTTTTTTGCTGATTAATTTTTCGAGATACTTTTTTCTTTCAATCATAACGCATACCTCATCGAATAATTTTGCGTATTTACGCATTTTTACGCTATCATTATAGCATATCCCTACCTGCAAGTCAATATTACATCGAATAATTTTGCGTATTTCTACATGTTTGTTATTTCTGCAGTCAATATAATGATGTGCTTTTGCTTTTTTATGGCATATTCAAGTGCTATTTTTGTTCCGCTTTTTCGGGTGGTAGGGGAGTATTTTTCATCATAAAAGAATATGCAAAATTGACTGTTGTTTATCATTTCATAGTTGCGCTCAACATATACCGCTCTGCCTGAGTTTATCATCTTTTTGGGGTAATAGGTGTCTTCGTAGTTTTCCAACAAATAGTTTTTATACTGCTCACTTATATGCGGATACTCTGCCCGTACATAGACTCTTTTTATGTGCGGGTGTTTTTCTTTTATTTTGGTCACGAGTTCAAGGCATAGACTATTAAATCTGCTCTTGCTCCCAAAAAGAAAGGTATCAACTTGTTTCTCTACAATCAGTTTTTCAATTATCTCGTTAAGTTTTACTTTTAATTCTTCGGTTTCGTCTATCTTTCTATGCCCGAAAAAGCAACAGGTATTTGTTTTCATTTTCATCTTCACCCAAAGTAAATTATTTATCACTTATTATACATTAACATTTACTTATTGTAAACAATCATTTACTTTGAGAAAGTTATAATATGCCTTAATTCCTTGTAAACTAATAGTATGAGGGAGGCGAAATAATGAAAACAGAATTTGCCGATAAATATATTACTTTAGGTTTAAAAATTGCCTACTATCGCAAAAAGGCTGGTTACACACAAGAAAC
Source organism: Clostridia bacterium (assembly GCA_017516445.1). Taxonomy (GTDB): domain Bacteria; phylum Bacillota; class Clostridia; order Oscillospirales; family Acutalibacteraceae; genus UBA737. Next base: position 126,573 of record JAFXCZ010000013.1, on the reverse strand, counting down.
ATTCGCAGAGCTTATTGATAAAAGTGTAAACTTTGTAGGGCAGGTTGAAGGCACAGGTACGGTGCGTGGTGTTTCTTTGGAAACCTTATTTAAAATTGCACAGGTATTAAAAGTATCACCTTCTAAATTGTTAGAGGAAGATTAAATTCTGTATATAAAATTAAGCCATTTACACTATATAGCAAGTGTAAATGGCTCGTTTTTTTATTGTGTATTAAATTAGTCTAACGGCTTCATGGTGGGGAAGAGGATTACTTCTCTTATGGTGTCGGAGTTGGTGAGAAGCATTACTGCTCTGTCAATACCGATACCCATACCGCCTGTGGGGGGCATACCGTATTCCATAGCGGTCAAGAAATCCTCGTCAAGCATTTCTGCCTCATCGTCACCGCGTTCGCGAAGCTCTAACTGCTTCATAAAGCGTTCACGCTGAACAATTGGGTCGTTAAGCTCTGAATAAGCGTTTGCAAGCTCACTGTGGCAAATAAATAACTCAAAACGTTCGGTAAGGCGTGGGTCTTCGGGTGAAGCCTTTGTGAGCGGAGAAACCTCAACAGGATACATTGTAATAAATGTAGGCTGTATAAGCTTTTCTTCTACTCTTTGGTCGAAGCAAGCGTATAAAGCGTTACCCCAAGTCTTGTCAGCAGTATCTGCTAATTCTACACCGATAGCTTCTGCTGCGGCAACAGCCTCGGCATCGTCGGTAATAGCGCCAAAGTCAATACCGGCATATTCCTTAACGGCATCAACCATAGTAAGTCTGCGCCAGCCTGGTGTAAGGTCGATTTTCTCGCCCATCCATTCAACCTCATAGGTGCCTAAAATTTCTTTTGCGGCGCCCGAGATAATGCCCTCGGCAATATCCATCATATCGTGGAAATCGGCATAAGCCTGATATAATTCAACCGTTGTAAATTCGGGGTTGTGCTTGGGATCCATACCTTCGTTACGGAAAATGCGTCCAATCTCATAAACACGGTCCATACCGCCTACGATAAGGCGCTTTAAGGGAAGCTCTGTAGCTATTCTCATATACATAGGAATGCCCAATGTATTATGGTGTGTTATGAACGGACGTGCAGCCGCACCGCCTACGATAGTGTTAAGTACAGGAGTTTCAACCTCGATATATTTCATATCGTCAAGGTATTTACGCATGAATTTTATGAACTGTGAGCGGATAACAAAGTTGCGCTTAACATTCTCGTTCATAATAAGGTCAACGTATCTCTGACGGAATCGAAGGTCGTTATTGGTAAGACCGTGGAATTTTTCGGGTAGCGGCAAAAGTGATTTTGAAAGAAGTGTTATAGACTGTGCGTGTACTGAAATTTCGCCTGTCTGGGTTTTGAAAACAAAGCCCTCAACACCTACAATATCACCGATATCCCACTTCTTGAAAGAAGCATAAACATCTTCACCGACATCGTCACGTCGAACATAAAGCTGTATTTTACCTGTAGAGTCCGAAAGACCTACAAAGCTTGCTTTACCCATAATACGACGGGCAACAATTCTGCCAGCGATTTTTACGGTTTTATTTTCAAATTCAGTGAAGTTAGCCTTAATATTAGCCGAATCGTTATCAAAATCAAACTTTGTGATAACAAACGGGTCATTACCGGCTTCCTTTAAAGCGGCAAGCTTTTCGCGGCGGATTTTTACGATTTCGTTAAGATCCTGTTCAGGAGCCTTATTTTTATTCTTTTGGTTATTTTGTTCCATTATGTCACTTCCTAAAGTAAGCTTACTAATTTTTAGTAATTTCCAAAATCTTGAATTTCAATTCACCTGCAGGTGCGTCAACAATAACCTCGTCACCGATTTTTTTGCCGAGCAATGCTTTGCCGAGCGGTGATTCATCCGAAATCTTACCCTCTAAGGGGTTGGCTTCGGTAGAGCCTACAACGCGGTATTCACATTCTTCGTCAAATTCCATATCAAGTGCCTTAACTTTAACACCGATAACTACGGTCTTTGCTTTGCCCTTTACGTCCTCTATAATTTCAACGTTTTTGAGCATAACCTCAATCTCTGCAATTCTTGCTTCAATTTTTGCCTGCTCGTTCTTTGCTTCGTCATATTCGCTGTTTTCAGAAAGGTCACCGTAGCCGCGTGCAACCTTGATTTTTTCCGCAATATCGGCTCTTCCTTTAGTTTTAAGAGTTTCCAACTCTTCCTTTAATTTTGCTAATCCGTCTTCGGTAACTTTAATAGTTTTTGCCATAATAAAAACCACCTTTTCATTATTTTACCTGTGACTTGCCAAAATAAACATTACAATAAACACTATTATATAATTATTTGGCGTTAAAGTCAAGGATAACTATTTTTAAAATTTTTACCACTCAAATAAAATAAACGAAAAGGCAGAATTTATTCGCAAAATCTGTGTTTGCCAATTGTTGTTATAAGCTTTCGGCTTAAAATCCATTTGTTTGTTGCGGTTATGGGATTGTAGTAGTAGATAGCACCGCCTGAGGGGTCCAAGCCGTTTATGGCGTCGCGTGCGGCAGAGTAACAGCTGTTGGCAATAGGCTCATAGAACTGACCGTCATCAAGACAGGAAAATGCGCCCTTTTGGTAAACTACGCCCGATAAAGTATCGGGGAAAGAGGGGTGCTCAATTCGGTTAAGAACCACAGCGCCCACCGCTACCTGACCTAAATATGGCTCGCCGCGGGATTCTGCGGAAATTATTCGTGCTAAAAGCTCATAGTCGCTTGAAGAATAGCCTGAGTAATAATCGTCGCCGTTTGTTATACCAAGCGCTTTAAGTGTGTTTTTACCCGCAATACCGTCAACCGTAAGTCCGTTATCCTTTTGAAAACGCTCTACAGCCTTTTTTGTAATAGTGCCGAATATTCCGTCAATATTACTGTTAAAGTATCCGCGTTCTTTAAGTGCGGTTTGAATTTGCCTTACCTCCTGCGAGCGTGAGCCCATTTTTGAAAGTGCCAAGGCACCTGTTATAAAAATAGAAAAAGCTAAACCAAGGCACAGGGAAAATTTTATAATTTTTTTCATAAAAATACCACCTTCGGTTGTATTTTTGCCTTTTTAATATTTTTTATTACAAACTTTCCTTATACCACAAAATATCCTATTGTTTTACACCGCCGTTTGACAAAATTTCTAAGGAGCAGGGGGTATAATTTATTGTGACAAAAAATTACGAGGGTGGAAATAATGAAGGATATTGTAAAAATATCAAACAGTATTGAAAAATTTACCTTTAAGGAAATTTTATTGGCATCATTTTCGCATTTACTGATAGGCTTTTGCGGTTTGATTTCGGCAAAAGCGGTGGTGCTTACAAAGCTTTTGCCGTTTGGAATTTCACTGATTTCGGGCTGCTCGCTTACATATACACCTGCCTGTGCAATAGGTGTTTTTATAGGGTATTTTATACCCGCGGTGGGTAACGGCGCGTTTAAGTATTTGGCGGCCATGTTTGCAGTATTGGCAATAAAATTACTTTTGAGCAATTACAAAAGGCTTGTCGGCAATGAAATATTTCTGTCTTTTATTGCCTTGCTCGCCTCTTTTCTTACTTCTGCTGCTACAATTAAGTCGGTGGGAGGCAGTATAATAGATGCCGTAAGTGAAGCCGTGCTTGCTACTGTAGGAACTTATTTTGTAAGTAAAAGCTTTAAAATACTTACAAGGGCTAATGCAGGTCTTTCACCGGACGAGCTGTCGGGTGTGCTTATTGTAATAAACATACTGCTTTTGGGGCTTAACGGCTTCGCACCTTTTGGGGTATCACTTGGCAGAATTTTAAGCGTTTTGTTAATTCTTGTTTCTTCAAAATACGGCGGTATAATTTCGGGCGCAATCAGCGGTATTACGGTAGCATTTACTATGACCTTAAGCGGTATTTCGGGGAATATAGGTGTCACCTTTGCTGTAGCAGGGCTGTTTTGCGGTGTGTTTTCTTCGCTTGGAAAGTACGCCGAGGTACTTATTTTAACCGTTTTAAGCTTTATCGGTGCTGTGTCTACCAAAGACACACTGCTTATACCCATAACCGTTACCGAGGCGGTTTTAGGTGCCGTAATATTTATCATTCTACCGCGTAGTGCGGGTATTTACCTTAGTAAAATCTTTTCGGCATATCCTAAAATATCGGTGCCGACAGGCTTTAAAAAATCCCTTACAATGCGGCTTGAGTTAGCCTCTAACGCATTAAAGGATGTCTCACAGACGGTTGAACAGGTATCGGTCGAGCTTTCAAAAATTAATTCACCCGATTTCAGCACAGTTATAAATCAAGTCGAACAGGACGCCTGTGCAGGATGTAAGCTTAGAATACACTGTTGGGAAATGAAGCGTGAGGAAACGGTGAATGCCGTTCTTGAAATGACAAAATCGGTAAAGCAGGGTGAAATAAGCCCTGAGCTGTTTGCTACTGAGGAATTTAAGGGCAGGTGCTTGCGGACAAGCCGTGTGGGTAATGCGGTTTACAAGCGTTACACCGATTATGCCTCTAAAATTGCGGCAGAAAACCGCATTGATGAGGTGCGTTCAGTGGTGTCTGACCAGTTTGACGGAATTTCGTCAATGCTTGGCGACTTAGCACGTGATTTTGAAATGCAGGAAAGATTTGATAATTCTTCTGCAGAAAATGCCGCGGCAGCGCTTAAAAATATAAATATTAATATTGAGGAATGCAGCAGCCGTATAGACAGATACGGCAGAATGACGGTTGAATTAAAGCTTAAAAAAACACCCGAGCTTGTTATTAATAAAGCTCAGGTGATGCGGCTTGTATCTATAGCGTGTGAAAGGGATTTTGACATACCGTCAGTTAGCGAGGTCGGCGGTGAGGTTTATATTGTAATTCATGAACGCACAGAGCTTACGGTGGACTTCGGTGCCTGTCAGTCAAGCGCAAACGACAATGCTATGTGCGGTGATGCTTTTAAGTATTTTACCGATTCAAAAGGTCATTTTGTTATGATTTTAAGTGACGGTATGGGTACAGGCGGCAGAGCAGCGGTTGACGGTGCAATGGCATCAGGTCTTATGGCAAGACTTTTAAAGGCGGGCTTTGGGTTTAACTGCTCCTTAAAGATTTTAAATTCGTCAATGCTTTTCAAGTCTACCGATGAATCCTTAGCAACGGTCGATATTGCAAGTGTTGATTTGTATACAGGTATGCTTGAGCTTTACAAGGCGGGTGCCGCGCCAACAATTGTCCGACGTTCAGGCAAAACCGGTAAGGCGGAAAGCACCTCGCTTCCTGCTGGAATACTGCGGGATATCGGTTTCGATAAGGCGGTAATAAAATGCAAAATAGGGGATATTGTTGTGCTTATGTCTGACGGTGCCACTGCCGAGGGTACAGATTGGATACGCGCCGAGATTGAGGCTTGGCGTGACGGCTCAGCACAGGATTTGGCAGAGCATTTGTGCCTTTGTGCCAAGCGTAGAAGAAGCGAAAAGCGACAGGATGATATTACCGTTATGTGTGCGATACTTGATAAAGCGGTTTAATATTGATTACCTATAAAAGCCTTCCTCTCTGAGGAAGGTGGAACGGCAGAGTCGTGACGGAAGGAGTTTTTGAAAGTTTATTGTAAAAACTCCCTCAGCCAGCTTCGCTGACAGCTCCCTCGGGGAGGGAGCCTTTTATAATAAAAACGGTGCTTTGCGTTGGCAAAACACCGTTTCTTTAAATTGTAAATTGGTTATAAACTTCACCTGTCAGGAGGTTTTTCCACAAGAATTTACCGTCCTCTAAAACCATATAACTGTGCGCGGAGCTTTCTTTAGGGATTGATACCGAGCCACAGTTCATATAAACAAAATCACCCATATCCTCGCATTTTGGCACGTGGGTATGTCCGTTAATTAAAATATCACCTTTAGAAAGCGGTGGTGGAGTTTGCGGATTGAATTTATGCCCGTGGGTAGCGTACAAAAGCCTGTTTTTTATGGGTATTACAGCATAATCGGCTAAAATAGGGAAGTCGAGCACCATCTGGTCAACCTCGGTATCACAGTTGCCTCTCACACAAAGAAGCTTATCTTTTAATGGGTTAAGCATTGCGATAATTTCCTTTGGCGCATAGTTTTCGGGCAAATCATTGCGCGGACCGTGGTAAAGAATATCACCAAGTATCAGCATTTTATCAGCCTTTTCGTTTTGGAATGCCGATAAAAGCATTTTGCAGTATTTGGCAGAGCCGTGTATATCAGAAGCGATTAAAAATTTCATTTTCCTATTCCTTTACTAAAACTTTTTTAATTTCCCCAAAAATCATTTTATGGTAATCCTTGTTATCGTACCATTTAAGCGGAGCCTTATCAATAAAGCACTCTTCTTTCATATCCTGTATATATTGCTTTTTGCAAATGATAACAAGACGTGCTTCCTCAAAATAAACCGAATTATTTTCAAAAACAGGGGTTAGCCCTGTAAGCTCAGTTTTATTGACATCTCTACCCGACATACTTCCGCATATTTTATGAATATCCTTATTATCACCGTAAAAACTAAGGGTATAATAATCGGATTTCTCTACAAATTCCATAGTATATCTTTGCGGACGAATCATAGCAATGGCGGTGTCGTTACCCCACATTTCGCCCATAAAACCCCAAGAGGCTGTCATCATATTATAGCCCTGCTCATCACCTGCGGTAATAAGCATCCATTCGTTTGCAATAGCATCAATCAGATTTTTATCAATTTCCTTTGGTGTTATTTCTTTAAACATACGCGTCACTCTCCAATACATTGATTATACTCTAAAATATGCAGTTTTGCAATCTTTTATAATGATATTTGACTTTGTCGGTATAATGTGATATTTTTATATTAGAAATATTTGGGAGGCTTATTATGAAAAAAAGTATACCTTTTATGCTTGTTAAGTGGTTGTTAACCTTGGCGGTTATCGGTGGTTATTACTATATTGTGCTACCGCCAATTAATTTACAAAGTAAGGATTTTTGGAGCTTTGTAACCTTTGTTATTATAATAAGCGTTGTAATCAATGCTTTCTCTCAGGTTATACAGCTTATTAAGGATAATAAAAATCCCACAAAGGTGGCAGGCATACCGCGTTTTAGCCTAAAGGCTCTCGGTAAACCGATTAAGCTCGCGTTAGTTGCTGTGCTTACAATTGCGGTGCTTAGCGGTTTTGCTTCGCTTGTGGGTGCGGAGATTTTTAACGCACGCGGCTACAATCAGCTTATAACTATGACTGACGGTGATTTTACCGAGGATGTTGCCGAAATCAAGCAAGAGCAAATACCTGTGGTTGACAGGGGCACTGCTACAAGATTGGGACAGAGAAAGCTCGGCGAGATGGCAGACTTAGTTTCACAGTTTGAGATTGAGGAAATTTATACCCAAATTAATTTTAAGGGCAAGCCTGTAAGGGTTACGCCGTTAATGTACGGTGATATTATTAAATGGTTTAATAATCAGTCGCAGGGTATTCCTGCTTATATCACTGTGGATATGACCACACAGGAAACCGAGCTTGTAAGGCTTAAAGAGGGTATAAAATATTCTGAGAGCGAGTATTTTATGCGTGACCTTAACCGTGCGCTCCGTTTTAAATATCCCACCAAGATTTTTGATAATATTTCTTTTGAAATTGACGATAACGGCACACCTTATTGGGTGGCATCGGTTATAGATTTTAAAATCGGCTTCTGGAGCGGTAGTGATATCGACGGTGCAGTGCTTATGAATGCGCAGACGGGCGAAAGCACCTATTATAAGCTGGATGAGGTGCCTACTTGGGTAGACCAGGTGTTTGATTCAACAATGATTGAGCAACAGCTTATATATAACGGTAAATACCGCTCAGGCTTCTTTAATTCAATTTTCGGTCAGCGCGGTGTGTTACAGCCCACAGACGGCTACAACTATTTGGCGCTGGATGACGATGTATATCTTTATACAGGTATGACCTCGGTTACAAGCGACGAATCAAACGTAGGCTTTGTGCTTGTTAATTTGCGCACTAAGGCTACCAAGTTCTACACAATCCCCGGTGCAGAGGAATATTCTGCTATGAGCTCTGCCGAAGGTCAGGTACAGCACTTGGGTTATTCGGCAACCTTCCCCTTGCTTCTTAATGTGTCTGAACGCCCGACATATTTTATGTCCTTAAAGGATAGCGCGGGGCTTGTTAAAATGTATGCTTTTGTTGATGTTAATCAGTATCAAATCGTAGGTACGGGAAATTCGGTTGAAAGCGCAAGAGCAGACTATATTTCAAAGCTTAAAACCGAAAATGTTACTGATACTCCCGAAACCGAAACAAACGAAATCACAGGTGTGATTGAAAAAATAAACTCGGCTGTGGTGGATGGCAACACGGTTTATTATTTAAAGCTTGAAAATGACGAGAATGTCTACACCGCTATTATTACAAAGTCCGATTTACTGCCCTTTGCCTCTAAGGGACAGACCGTAAAAATCACGGTAAACGGAAAGGTTATCAATACAATTATATTTGAATAATGCAAAAAACTCCGCTTCGGCGGAGTTTTTTAAACTTTTAATTTACAATTTAAAATCTTCTGGGGAGTAGTTGTCTGAAATTTTGGTTTTTTGGGGTACTCTTTTTAACGGGTCATACTTATAGCTTCGACAGTAATCACGTGCGGGCATTACACCGCGTTTTTTGCATATTGTTTCATTAGAAAAATCCAAAATTGTGCTGTGCACACAGTAAGCACAGGATTTTTGTAATTCTTTATTGAATCCGATTTTACTCATTTTTGCACTTCCTTTAAGGGTATTATACTATATCTTCGAGTATATTACCAGTGAAATTTTTTGAAGTGAGAGAAATCATAAGTACAATACCCATAATAATAAGCGAAATTCCTACAGCACTGCCGTTTGCAAAGGAATTATAGGAAAAAATTTGTCCGTTTGATACTGCAGGGACAGTAATCCCAAAAGTCTTAATCATTGTAAAGGTAAGCAAAGCGCTAAATGAAGAATGGAAAATTCGGCATAAAACAAACTGAAAGTAGTTAATTTTAAAATTTTTACAAAGGGAAAATACCTGACACCAGATACACAAACCGCCAAATCCTAAAAGCGCGGAAATGAGTATAATGTTTCGGCTTTGGCTTATTGCATTTGTCACCTCCAGCAAAAGCGCAAACGGCTTTAATGCAGGTATTTTTTGGCAGAAAAAGTTTATGTAAGCATTTATTACCGAAAATAAAATCACAAAGCTGCAAATATTAATAAGTGTTTTTGAGCTTTCTGTGGCAGAAATAACGAAGTTGTCAATAATATTTATTTTATCCTCGCTTTTTGGGGCGGGGATATTTTTTATTTTTTTCCTTAACAAAAATGCGAGTAAAAACGGCGGTAAAATATGAGCAGTAAAAAGCAATACGCCGATTTTTTGTGAAGAAAAAATACCGCTTCCCACCGCTCCGATTATAAAGGCGGGCCCAGCGTTTACGCAATAATTAAGCATAAGGGATAAGGTGATAGGGTCTGCCTTAGATTCATTAAGCATTTTAGCGCCTAAAGGGTAACCGCCAATGAGCGACAGCAAAAAAACAGTAAACATCCTACTATCAAGCCCAAAAGCCGACTTTGAAAACTTTTCTAAAAAGCTTAGTGCTTTAAGTAAACCTGATTTAAGAATAAAAAGTACACAAAATGTGAACGGGAAAAGCGACGGAATAATAATTTTTCCGCATAAAACTATTCCCGAAGCAGCGCCTTTTATACAAATTTGGGGGTCAAAGAGCAAAAGCAAAGTGAACAATAAAACCGCAAAAATAAGCAAAAAGGAAATCAGTTTTTTCATAATCTCACCTATGAATTATTTTATATGCTTTTTCATAACATTATTACAAGGGAGTTGTGTCACTTGGCTAAAAAACTGAAAATTGAAAAGAATAAGAAAAAGGAAAAATGGAATCTTTTCGGCACCGAGCGGAAAGGCTTTGAAAGCACCCTGCTAGCAGGGCCGATAATAGAGCTTTTTTCTAATAACATGGCTGTTGTAGAGGGTTGCCTTAGCGTATATGAGTATAACGATAATTACCTTAAACTTAAAACCACAAGCGGTGCGGTAATTTTAGTAGGCGAGGCTTTTGATATTGTAAGCTTTGGCGAAAAAACAATTACCGTAAAGGGTAAAATCACTTCATTGGAATTTTGTGTGTAGGGGCTTTTTATGTTATTTTTATATAGATTTTTTTGCGGCGTTCTTACGGTTGAGTTTTTTGGAATTTATCCCGAAAAGCTACTTAATTTATGTGCTAAAAACGGCATTAGCATCTGGTCAGCGCGGTATATAAAGCAAAGAATACGCTGTAATATTACGGTTAAAGATTTTTTAAAGCTGCCTAAAATTCTTAGAAAAAGCGGTATAAGGGTACATATAACCGAAAAAAAAGGCTTCCCGTTTTTCATAAAAAAGTATCATAAGCGGTTAGGTCTTTTTATAGGTCTTGCGCTTTTTCTTGGTTTTTTGCAGATAATGTCGGGCTTCGTGTGGGTTGTTGATATTGTAGGTAACGAGCGGGTTTCTGATAGCGAGATTATTTCTGCCTGTGAGGATTTAGGCGTAAAAGCAGGGGTTAGAAAAAGCAAAATCAACGCTAAGGCTGACGCCCAAGAGCTGCTTTTGAAAATTGATAAACTGGCTTGGGGAAGCCTTAATATTGAAGGCTGTAAGCTTACTGTAAATGTTACCGAGGTTATTGAAAAAAAGGAGGATAACTCTGTAGCGAGCAACCTTAAAGCCTCGGAAGACGGGGTTATTAAGCATATTGACGTAACCTCGGGCAACTGCTTAGTTAAGGTGGGGGATATTGTAAGTAAGGGCGATATTTTAGTATCAGGGATAATAGAGAACGAAAGCGGTACCAGGTTTGTTCATTCTATTGGTACAATTATTGCCGAAACCGAAACCGCTGTAAGTCTTAAGGAAAAGTATTTAAAACAGGTGAAAATTCCTACAGGTAAAGTAAAAACAAAATACGCTATAGATTTTTTTACCCTTAAAATTCCGCTTTATGTGGGTAGCGAAAAGGGAGAATACAGCACGCAAAGCAAGGTTAAGGTTTTAGAGCTTTTTTCGCAAAAATTGCCCATTAAAATTTATTCAAAAAAATTCATTTTCAGCCGTAATGAGAGTATAAAAACCGATTATAATAAGGCGGTGGAAGCCCTCGAAAAACGGCTCGCAGAAGAATACAAGGGCAAGGTAAAAACTAAGGATTTTACAGATTCGGGCGAGGGCGTGGTTTTAAATGCAGTTTTAGTCGACCAAAAGAATATCGCGGTGAGCGAAAATTTGATATTTAGTATTGGAAAATGAGAAAAATTATGGTATAATATAAAAGATTAAAAATATTGCAAAGGAAGACTTATGTTTGAAAAAATAATTGATACTGAACGTATCGAACAGTTAGTAAACCTGTTTGGCAATTTTGATGAAAATATTAAGGATATTGAAAAGAAGTATTCGGTTACAATAACCTCGCACGGAAGCGGTATTAAGGTTAAGGGTGATACCGAAAACGTTTTAGGCGCTGTACGTACGATTGAGTGTTTGCTTGCTATGATAAATAAGGGCGAGCAGATAACCAAGCAGAATATTGATTATGCTTCCAGTCTTGTAAGTGACGGTGAGGACGATAAAATAGAAAGTCTTTTATCGGCTGACTGTGTTTGCATTACCGCAAAGGGTAAGCCTATAAAGCCTAAGACACTTGGTCAGCGCAAATATATTGAGGCTATAAAGAATAACACCATAACTATTGGTGTAGGCCCTGCGGGTACGGGTAAAACCTACTTAGCCGTGGCTGAGGCGGTTTCGGCTTTCAGGGCAAAACAGGTCGATCGCATAATTTTAACCCGCCCCGCTGTTGAAGCAGGGGAACGGTTGGGCTTTTTACCGGGTGACTTGCAACAAAAGATTGACCCGTATTTACGCCCCTTGTATGATGCGCTTTTTGATATGCTAGGCGCTGAAAATTTTCAAAAATGTGTTGAACGCGGTGATATTGAGGTAGCGCCGCTTGCTTATATGCGAGGCAGAACCTTGGATGACAGCTTTATAATCTTAGATGAAGCGCAGAACACCACAAGCGAGCAAATGAAGATGTTTTTAACCCGTTTGGGCTTTAATTCAAAGGCGGTTGTAACGGGTGATATTACCCAGATAGATTTACCCGACGGTAAAAAATCGGGGCTAAAGGACGCTGTGAAAATACTCAAGGGTATTGAAGATATAGCAATCTGTAGGCTTACCGGCAGAGATGTTGTACGTCACAGATTGGTACAGGAAATTATTAAGGCATATGAAAGAAGTGTAGAGAAAAAATGAGTGTAAAGGTAAATATTTCAGTTAAACAAAAGGGAATAAAGCTGCCTACAGGCGCAAGACTGCTTATAAGAAAGGCTTGTAATGCGACCTTAGGGTATGAGGGCTTTACGAAAAACGCAGAGGTTGACGTTACAATAGTGGATGATGAAATCATAAAGGAAATGAATCGCGAATACAGGAAAATCGATTCTTCTACAGATGTACTGTCCTTCCCGCTTGGTGTCGACGGTGTTTATGATAAAAATCCCGAAACCGATGCCTTAATGCTTGGCGATATAGTTATTTCTTATGAGCACGCTGTAGCACAGGCTGATTTGTACGGTCATTCGCTTGAGCGTGAGATTGCGTTTTTGGCTGTACACTCTATGCTTCATCTTTTGGGCTATGACCACGAAAACGGCGGACTGGAACAGACTATTATGAGAGAAAAAGAAGAAGCTATACTCGATTTGTTAGGATTGGCAATAAACAAGGTTTGAGTAAAATCGTCCACAGCACCATTTTTTGTTCGGGGCGGTACCTTGTACAGCACCGCTCACTGCAAAACGGCACTGTGAACAATTTTCTTTCAAACCAACTGTGTTATTAAATAAAAAGGAAAGAAATATGAAAGAAACATCAGCTTTTATTACAATAATCGGTCGTCCTAATGTTGGCAAATCCTCGCTTATGAACAGGATTTTGGGGCAAAAGGTTGCGATAGTATCGGACAAGCCTCAAACTACGCGCACCAAAATTATGGGCATTAAGACCGAGGGTGAAAATCAGCTTGTTTTTATTGACACCCCAGGCTTTCACAGGGCAAGGAATGAGCTTGATAAGAATATGAACAAGGCTGTAAGCGACGGTATGAGTGATGTTGACGCGGCGGTGCTTGTGGTGGAGGCTAATCCTAAATTTAAGTTTGATTCTGATAATCTTCCGCCTGCCGAGGTTGAGCTTATAAACGAGCTTAAAAAACGCAAGTTAAAGGCTGTTTTAGTTATAAATAAAATTGATTTACTAGAGAAAAAGGATGAGCTTTTAACAATTATTACAGCTTACACAAAGACGTTTGAGTTTGAAACGGTTATTCCGCTTTCGGCAAGAACAGGTGACGGGGTTGAAATATTACTGCAAGAGCTTAAAAAGTTTTCAAAGCCGTCGGTACATTATTTCCCCGATGACGATGTCACCGACCAACCCGAAAAGGTTATGGTTGCTGAAATGATACGCGAAAAGCTTTTGCGTACGCTCGATAAAGAGGTGCCGCACGGCATTGCGGTTGATTTGGAGCGCTTTTTTGAAAGGGATACAGCACAGGGTGAGCCTATTGTTGAAGTAGAAGCTACCATTATTTGCGAAAGAGAATCCCATAAAGGAATTATTATAGGTAAAAACGGCAGTATGCTTAAGCGCATAGGTACTATGGCGCGCAAGGAGATAGAGCAGTTTTTTGGCATCAAGTCAACTGTTAAATTATGGGTAAAGGTTAAGGAGGATTGGCGTAACCGTCAGGGACTTATACACACCTTCGGTTTAGACTAATTTTTCCCTTTTATAATTTGACGATATTACCTAAAACTATTTTTGGGTGATATTATGGAAACAAAAAATGCTTGGTCACGCTTTACACTAAGCGGTAAGGTGACCGATTATTTATACTATGTAAATTCTTCACGCGGAGGTGGAGATTGTGGCAGAAGCGGAGAATCGCTTTACAACCGAGGCGCTTGTGATAAAGGAAATGAAGATAGGGGACAACGACCGCTTAGTCACTCTCTTCAGCCGTGAATATGGCATTATTAAGGCTTTTGCAAGCGGTGCGCAGAATGTTAAATCAAAAAAGGCGAGTGCAACCTCGCTTCTTACATACGCAAGCTTTGCAATAAAGCGAAAAAATAACAGTCTTCGCATTTATGAGGCAACTCCTATTACGGTCTTTTTCGGCGCGGGGAGTGATATTACGGTTTTGGCGCTCTCACAGTATTTTTGTGAATTGGCTTATGTCTTCGGTACTGAGGGCGAGCCTAATGTGGAGCTTTTGCGCCTTGTTTTAAATTCACTTCATTTTCTTACTAAAGAAAAGCGCTTTCCGCCACTAATCAAGGCTATAACCGAGCTTCGCGTTGCGGCAGTTTCGGGATATGCGCCCGACCTTGTTGCGTGCGAAAGCTGTGGCAAATTTGAAGATGCGGTTATGTTTTTTGATATTTATAACGGGATTTTATGCTGTAAGGATTGCCTTAATGATAACCGTTTAAAGCCTGTTGACCGCACTTTGCTAAGCTCTCTTCGGCATATAGTTTATTCCCAGTTTAAAAATCTTTATTCGTTTGATATACCCGATAATAAGGCTAAAGAATTATCGGAAATTACAGGCGAATATATAACGGTACAAACCGACCATAAATTTTCTACTTTAGAATTTTACAACAGTATTAAGGAGTAATAAATGTCAGTTAAACCGAGGACCTTAAAAACCTTAGAGCTTGATAAAATTTTAGAACTGTTAAAGCAAGAAACCGCACTTGAGGATGCCGCCCGTATGGCTTTGGAAATCCTGCCCGCGACCGACGCTGAAACGGTTGAAACATTGCTTAAAAATACAGAGGATGCATATATTTTTATGGCAAAATATCAAGCACCCTCTTTTTCGGGCGCTAAAAATGTTGCAAACAGTCTTCGCCGCGCGCAGTCTTCGGCAGTTTTGTCAATTAAAGAACTTTTGGACATTGCAGAAACACTAAGGGTTATAAGGGTTATAAAAGAATGGCGAAATAACTGTCTTACAATGGAAAATACTTCGCTTGAGGATTACTTTTTATCCCTTATACCTAATAAGTATCTTGAAGATAAAATAAATTTTGCTATTAAAAATGAAGAGGAATTAAACGACAATGCTTCGCCCGCGCTTTATGATTTGAGGCGTAAAATAAGTGCAAAATCGGCTAAGCTGCGCGAAAACCTTGAAAAAATCATTAAGGGACCTACGGCGAAATACTTGCAAGAGTCAATTATCACTCAGCGTGACGGACGCTTTGTTGTACCTCTTAAAGCGGAGCATAAGGGACAGATTAGCGGTATCGTTCACGATACATCTTCTTCAGGCTCTACTCTGTTTGTTGAGCCTATGAGCGTGGTTGAAACCAATAACGAAATAAGGGTTTTAAAGCTTAAAGAAAAAGAGGAAATAGAGCGCATTTTGGCTGAGCTTTCGGCAGAATCGGGCACATTCAGTGACAGTATTATTATGTCCTATAACGCTTTGGCAGAGCTTAACCTTATTTTTGCTAAAGCTAAGCTTGCATATAAAATGCGGGCGGTTGTGCCTAAAATCAATAAGGTTGGTAAAACCTACCTTAAAAATGCAAGGCATCCGCTCATTAATTATAAAACTGTAGTGCCCATTACGGTGGAGCTCGGTAAGGATTACAGCACTTTGGTTATAACGGGCCCTAACACAGGCGGTAAAACCGTAACACTTAAAACTATCGGTCTTTTAACCCTTATGGCTATGTGCGGACTTATGATTCCTTGTGATGACGACAGTGAAATTGCGGTTTATGAGAACGTATTCGCGGATATCGGTGATGAGCAGAGCATTGAGCAGTCGCTTTCTACCTTTTCTTCGCATATGGTTAATATTATTTCGATTTTAAAGAATGCGGATAGCGATTCCTTAGTGCTTTTTGATGAGCTTTGCGCGGGTACCGACCCAATAGAGGGTGCGGCGTTGGCAAAGGCTATTTTAATGCGTCTTCGCGCTTACGGAAGCCGCGTTGTAGCTACAACCCATTATCCCGAGCTTAAATCCTACGCTATTGACGAAGACGGTGTTGAGAATGCCTCTTGTGAATTTGATGTGTCTACTCTGAAGCCTACATACAGGCTTATAACCGGTATGCCCGGACGTTCTAATGCGTTTGCCATTTCTGGCAGATTGGGACTTGAAGAGGATATTATAGCCACCGCAAAGGAACAGGTAAGAGAAGAGGATTTGCGCTTTGAAAAGGTTGTGGCGGCGCTTGAAAAGGCAAGAAATGCCGCCGAAAAGGAAAAGGCTATAGCGCAAAAGCTTCGCTTTGAGGTTGCCGAAAGTAAGAAAAAAGCGGATATGCGCGAGCATGAGCTTGAGATTAAAACCGAAAAGCTTATGGAGCAAACACGCCAAAAGGCTAACGCAATAATTGAAAACGCGAGATATAAGGCATCACTTCTTTTGAATGAGCTTGAAGAAATGAAAAAGACTATTAATGCCGAAAATTCGGCAAAAATGGCTGAAAAGGCAAGGGGAATGTTTAAAGCTTCACTTAAAGAGCTTGAGGATGAGGCAAACCCCGTTATAAGCCATAAGGCTAAGGGTGAAGCGGTAACCTCACTTTCAAAGGGTGATATCGTGATTATTACCGATATTAACCGCGATGCTACGGTTATTGACGTAAAGCAGGATAAAAAGCAGGCGTATGTTATGTCCGGTTCAATAAAAATGTGGGCAGATTTTGAAAATTTGCGACTAAAATCCAAATCGGCACCTACTACTGAAATTAAGAAAACCCGCAATGTTTCGGGTATAAAATCGCGCAAGGACCGTGTGATTTCAGGCGAAATTGACCTTAGAGGCCAAGCGAGCGACGAGGCTATTATGGAGCTTGATAACTATATAGACAACGCGGTTTTGTCGGGACTTGAAACTGTGCGTATTATTCACGGCAAGGGTACGGGTGTACTTCGGAAGAATATACAGGCACATTTGAGAAATCATAAAAGTATAGAAAGCTTCCGTTTAGGAACCTTTGGCGAGGGCGAAAACGGTGTAACCATAGCACAGCTTAAAAGTTAAAAAATAAAACTATGCTATGGTTATAGTTTTACCAAAAAAATGTATTTAAAATCAACAAAAGGTGATTTTTGTTCATTATTAGTTTATTTTTAAAATATTTGTTGACAAAATGTTGATTTTAAGTATAATTATGTGGCATAGAGAAAATTACTATATTTCTCTTAGAAGGAGATGTTTTATGGTTTTTAAGAATAATAAAAATATTAAAAGAACAACAGTTTATATGTGCTTTTCGAGTGACTTTATCCATAACGGTCATATTGAAATTATAAAAAAAGCGGCTGAGCTTGGTACACTTACTATCGGTGTCTTATCGGATGAAGCAGTGGCAAGCTATAAGCGGTTTCCGTTGGTACCGTTTTCGGAAAGAAAGGTTATTTATGAGAATATTTCGGGCGTTGACCGCGTTATAGAGCAAAAAACATTGAGCTACAGGGATGTTTTGCGTGAACTCAGACCTGATATTGTTGTTCACGGTGATGATTGGCAGTCGGGTTTTCAAAAACCGATTCGCGATGAGGTTGCATGTGTTCTTGCAGAGTATGGTGGACGTTTAGTAGAATTTCCTTATACGCTTAATGAGGGTTTTGAAAAAATCGAAAAGCGTGCCCGTATGAATTTAGGTACACCCGATGTACGCCGCGGCCGTCTTAAAAAGCTTATAGATATGAAAGGGTGTGTTACTGCAATAGAAGCACACAGCGGTATAACAGGTCTTATAGCTGAAAACACTACCGTTTTACAGGACGGCAAAACCTATCAGTTTGATGCAATGTGGGTTTCAAGCCTTTGTGACAGTACCGCAAAGGGCAAGCCCGATATCGAGCTTGTCGATATGACATCGCGCTTTCGCACTATTGATGATATAATGGAAGTTACTACTAAGCCAATTATTTTCGATGGCGATACGGGCGGTCTAACAGAGCATTTTGTTTATACTGTAAAGAGCCTTGAACGTATGGGCGTTTCAATGGTTATAATTGAAGATAAAACAGGACTTAAAAAGAACTCGCTTTTTGGGACTGAGGTCCAGCAGACACAGGATAGTATAGATAATTTCTGTGAAAAAATAAGGGCAGGTAAGCGAGCGCAGAAAACTAAAGATTTTATGATATGCGCCCGAATAGAAAGTCTGATACTTGAGCGTGGTATGGAGGATGCGCTTGAACGTGCGTTTGCTTTCTCAAAGGCAGGGGCAGATGCAATTATGATTCATTCACGTAAAAAGGAACCAGATGAGATTTTTGAATTTGTAGAAAAATTCAGAATAGAGAACACCTCAACCCCAATTGTTGTTGTGCCAACTTCATTTAACACGGTAACAGAGCAAGAATTTAAAGAACGTGGTGTTAATGTTGTTATATATGCCAATCAGCTTACAAGAAGCGGTTTTCCTGCTATGCAGAATGTTGCTAAGACAATACTTACCAATCACCGTGCTAAAGAGGCTGATGATATGTGTATGAGTATTAAGGAGATAATAAATCTTATTCCGGAGGAATAAAAATGCAAAAGATATTAAGCGGACAAAAATGTTATGAAAAAATTGGCGGAATTTTAAAGGATTTAAATGTAAATAAGTTTATGCTTGTTTGCGGTAATTCTTTTTTTGCTATGGGGATTGATAAATATTTTGAAGGTATTAACATACCTTATGTTTATTTTAATGATTTTACAGCCAACCCAAAGTATGAGGAAATCTGCAAGGGTATTGAGATTTTCAATAATGAAAAATGCGATGCTATTGTTGCAGTAGGCGGCGGAAGTGCTATTGATGTTGCAAAATGCATAAAAGCTTTTTGCAACATGAAAGAGGGAGAGCTTTATTTTAAACAGGAATTAAGAGATACGGAAATACCGCTTTTTGCTGTTCCTACAACGGCAGGTACGGGCAGTGAGTCAACACGCTTTTCGGTTTTTTACTATAACGGAGAAAAGCAGTCTATAGGTCCGCAGTTTCTTGTGCCCGAATATGCTTTTCTTGATGCCACATTGCTTTATTCCTTGCCCGAGTACCAAAAAAAATGCACCTTGCTTGATGCGCTTTGTCAGGCAATAGAATCGTGGTGGTCGGTACATTCTACCGATGAAAGTAAAACGTACGCTAAAATTGCGGTAGAAAAAATAATGAACAATTACAGGGGTTATATCTTCGGCAATGAACTGCTTGCTACGGAAGAGATTATGCTGGGTTCTAATTACGCGGGCAGGGCAATCAATATAACCTCTACTACCTCCGCTCATGCTATGAGCTATAAGATGACTACTCTTTACGGCATACCGCACGGTCATGCGGTTGGTATTGGTCTTCCACATATATGGGAGTTTATGATTAAAAATCCAGACAAATGCATCGATAAAAGAGGTATTGACTATTTGCAAAAAGTCTTTAATGAAATTGCGTGTGCTCTTGGCGCACAGGATGCCTTGTCGGGTGTTAATATTTTTAAAAAATTATTGTCAGAGCTTCAAATTACAGCGCCAAAATCCAATGCTGCCGAGCTTGAACTTTTGGTGTCATCAGTCAATCTTTCAAGACTGAAAAACAATCCCTGCGAGCTTGATAAAAATGCACTTTGCGATTTATATAAAAAAATAACATGGGAGAATCAGTAATATATGAAACTTGGATTTTTAAGTGATTTTGATTTTTTTACCGGTGTGCCAGATTCTCTTTTAAGACCTCTTTGTGATTGGCTTGTTGACCGTTACGGCATAGGAAAAAATCATATTATTGCCGCAAATGAGGGCAATGCGGTGGCACTTGCGGCAGGTTATCACCTCGCAACAGGAAAGGTGCCTGTGGTTTATATGCAGAATAGCGGTGAGGGCAATATTATAAATCCTGTAGCATCGCTAATGAACGATAAGGTTTACGGTATACCCTGCGTGTTTATTGTGGGTTGGCGAGGTGAGCCAAATGTTCCCGATGAACCGCAGCATATCTATCAGGGAGAGGTTACTGTTAAACTACTTGAGGATATGGATATCAAAACCTTTATAATAAGCAAGGATACCTCTGAAAGCGAGGTTAAAAAACAACTTGAAGTTTGGAAGCCGCTCTTGGAAAGCGGCAAGCAGGTTGCCTTTGTAGTGCGTAAGGGTGCACTTGAATTTGATAAAAAAATTAAGTATCAAAATAGCAATAAAATGTCCCGAGAAGATATTATAAAGCATATTGTGGCAGTAAGCGGAGAGGATAGCATAATTTCTACTACAGGAAAGGCTTCGCGCGAACTTTTTGAAATCAGAGAAGCAAATAAGCAAGGTCACGGATATGATTTTTTGACAGTAGGTTCAATGGGACACAGTTCTTCGATTGCACTTGGAATAGCTTTGCAAAAGCCAGATAAAAAAATATGGTGTATAGACGGCGACGGTGCGGCTCTGATGCATATGGGCGGTATGGCGGTTGTTGGTGCCAATTCTCCGAATAATTTGGTTCATATTGTTATTAACAATTCAGCTCATGAAACGGTGGGAGGAATGCCCACTGTTGCTGATAAATTAGATTTGGTTAAAATAGCGCAAGGCTGCGGTTATAGCTATACGGTGTGTGTTGATAATTTTTCGGAATTGGATAAAGAACTTATTAAGGCAAAAAACAGTAAAGAATTATGCTTTATTGAAGTAAAATGTTCAATCGGTTCAAGGGATGACCTTGGCAGACCGACAACCACAGCGAAGGAAAACAAAGAAAATTTTATGAAAAAGCTATAGTTAAAGGGACGGTTTACCGTCCCTTTAATTGTATTAAACGAATCTAAGTATTAAGTTAAATAACATACATACGGCAATACTTAAAAGTGTAGGCAACACGACTGATACTAAAGTCCATTTTATACTGCCCGTTTCTTTTTTTATGGTAAGAATCGTGGTAGCGCACGGCCAATGTAGGAGCGAAAACAGTATAACCGAAATTGCGGTGTTTATTGTCCAGCCGTTAGCTATTAATAACTCTCTCATAGCAGTAATGCTTGTAAGCTCGGTAAGGGAGCCTGTGTTCATATAAGCCATAATTATTATAGGTATTACGATTTCGTTTGCGGGCAGACCCAGTATAAATGCCAACAGTATAACACCGTCAAGTCCTAAAAGACGGGCGAACGGGTCAAGAAAATTGGCACAGTGCTGTAAAACCGAAATATCACCAACCGATATATTTGCTAAGAGCCATATAAGAAGTCCCGCAGGGGCGGCAACCGCTACCGAACGGCCTAAGACAAACAGCGTTCTGTCAAAAACCGAGCGCACTATAACCTTGGCAAACTGTGGCTTGCGGTAGGGTGGTAGCTCTAATGTATAGGAAGAGGGAACACCCTTTAAAATTGTTTTTGAAAGCAACTTTGTTACTGCAAAGGTGGCTATAATTCCGAATAAGATAACTAAAGTAAGGATAAGCGCCGAGAATACACTGCTTATAGCCCTATTGCCAAAGCATAAAAACATTGTGATAATAGCAATAATTGTGGGAAAGCGTCCGTTACAGGGCACAAGGTTGTTAGTAAGTATTGCAAGCAGTCTTTCACGTTTTGAATCTATAATCCTGCAACCTGTTACGCCTACCGCGTTACAGCCAAAGCCCATACACATTGTAAGCGCCTGTTTTCCGCAGGCGTTGCATTTTTTAAAGGGCTTATCAAGGTTAAAGGCTATCCTTGGCAGATATCCCGAATCTTCAAGTAGGGTGAAAAGCGGGAAGAAAATTGCCATAGGCGGAAGCATTACCGAAACCACCCAAGCGAGTGTTCTGTAAACCCCTAAAACAAGGCTTTGGTGAAGCCAATCGGGTGCGCCTAAAAAGTTAAATAAAGCAGTCAGCTTTTGCTGAATATAAAAGAATAAATCCGATAATAATTCCGACGGGTAATTTGCCGCGCTTATGGTTATCCAGAAAATAAGTCCTAAAAGTAAGAGCATTATGGGATACCCAAAGGTTTTGCTTGTAAAAATACTGTCAAGGCTTCTGTCAAGCTCTTTTTTGTTGTCACCCTTTGTGACAACCTCTTTTGCTATGCTTTCGGCTTTGGTTATAAGGGCTTTTGCAACTGCGTTTTCAATATCGTCCTGTAAAAGCGCTTTTGCTTGGGCTTTGGCGTTTATAATTTCATCGTTTTCAAAAAAATCTTCGCCCAAAAAGGTGCGTATTTCTTGCGATAGTGAAAAATCAGGCTCTAAAAGCTTTAAGGCAAGCCAACGGTGGTTGATGTTATCGGGCGCAAGCTTTTTTAAGGGTACGCTTAAAATATCCAAGGCTTTTTCGATATTTTCGGGGTAGTTGATTTTTAAATAATCGCCGTTTTCCTTTAAAACGGTATCGTCAAGCACATTAAGTAAGGGGCGTATGCTTTTTGTTTTATGCCCAACAGTGCCTACCACCGCGACGCCTAATAGGGAAGAAAGCTTTTGTAAATCTACCGTAATTTTTTTGCGCTTCGCTTGGTCTAAAAGATTAACGCAAACTATAACGTTTTTGCAAATCTCCATTGTTTGCAAAACAAGGTTGAGATTTCTTTCAAGACAGGTGGCATCACACACAACTACAACTGCCCTTGGGTTTTTAAAGCATAAGAAATTGCGCGCAACCTCTTCTTCGGGGGAATGTGCTAAAAGTGAATATGTTCCTGGGATATCTACAAATGTATATTCAAATTTTTCACTTTGGCATTTTCCTTTTGCGTTGGAAACAGTTTTGCCCGCCCAGTTGCCTGTGTGCTGCTTCATACCCGTAAGT
This sequence comes from Clostridia bacterium, assembly GCA_017516445.1. GTDB lineage: Bacteria > Bacillota > Clostridia > Oscillospirales > Acutalibacteraceae > UBA737. The sequence continues at coordinate 103,676 of JAFXCZ010000013.1, read as the reverse complement.
GCGTTGAAAATGGTGCTTTTACCCACATTTGGATTGCCCGCCAAGGCTACTGTTATGTTGTCATTAGGAAGCTCTTTAGTCATATTTCCAAATCCTTAATAAGTATATTCTTGCAGTCTTCCTGCCTTAAGGCAATAACCGCACCGCGTATTAAAAAGGCTTTGGGGTCGTGCTGGGGGCTTTCCTCCACACATTCTACCCTTGTGTCCTCTATTAAGCCTATATCAAAAAGTCTTCGCTTGATACTGCCTTTAGAAAAAATTTTATCTATACGGCATTTTTGCCCTTTTTTTAAATCGAAAAGATTCATAAATAAAACCTCCCATACACTACATAATATTCTTTAAAATACAGTTTGTCATAAAGAAAGTGCGTTTTGCATATTATTTACAAAGAAAGTGTCATGAAAAACGGAGGAAAAATTTATGAATACTCAAAGCATATATAGCGATATAGCCAAACGCACCGGCGGAGATATTTATATCGGCATAGTGGGACCTGTAAGAACGGGTAAATCCACCTTTATTAAACAGTTTATGGATAAGCTTGTCTTGCCTAATATGTCGGGTGAATACCAAAGAGAACGCGCTAATGACGAGCTTCCGCAGTCTTCTTCAGGCAGAACTATAATGACTACCGAGCCTAAGTTTATCCCCGAAAAGTCGGCAGAAATTTGTATGGATAACTCGGCAGTAATGAATGTAAGGCTTATAGACTGCGTAGGCTATATTGTGCCGAGTGCTTTAGGCTATATTGAGGGAAACGAGCCTAGAATGGTTATGACACCGTGGTTTGACGAAGCCATACCCTTTAATATGGCGGCAGAAATCGGTACACAAAAGGTTATAAACGAGCATTCAACAATCGGTCTTGTAATAACCACCGACGGCAGTATAAGTGATATTCCGCGCGAAGAATATGCCGAGGCAGAGGAACGTGTAATAAATGAATTAAAGGCGATAAACAAGCCGTTTATTGTGCTTCTTAACTGTATGTACCCCGAATCAAAGGAAGCAAAGGAAATGGCTTCGCAATTATATGAAAAATACGGTGTGCCTGTAAGACCTATTAACTGTCTTGAGCTTGGTGAAGAGGATATTAAGGGTATTTTAGCGGAGATTTTATTTGAGTTCCCCGTAAATGAAATAAATGTCTGCTTCCCGCGTTGGATTAATAATCTTCCGCTTTCGCATCCGCTGAGAAGCGAGCTTATAGAGGGCATTAAAAATTCCTGTCAGGGTGTCAGCCGTATACGTGATATTGCAACCTTTAATAAAGGGTTTGAATGCTGCGAGAGTGTTGAAAGCGCCAATGTAAGCGAAATAAATTTAGGCTCAGGTGAAGCGGAAATCTGCCTTAGCACTAAGCCTAGCTTGTTCTATAATATTTTAACCGAAGTCACAGGACTTGAGATAAGCGACGAGCAGGAGTTAATGGAAAGCCTAAAAAATCTTGCAGGTATGGAAAAAGAATACCGCAAGGTTAAGGGTGCACTCGAAGAGGTAGAGGCTACAGGCTACGGCATTATAATGCCCGATATTGAGGAATTACAGCTTGAAGAGCCTGAAATTGTAAAACAGGGCGGACGTTACGGCGTGCGGCTTAAGGCATCGGCACCGTCAATTCATCTTATGAAAGCCAATATTTCTACCGAAGTAAGCCCGATTGTAGGCAGTGAAAAGCAGTCGGAGGATTTGGTAATGTATCTTCTTAGCGGGTTTGAAGAAGACCCTGTTAAAATTTGGGATTCCAATATTTTCGGCAAATCCTTACACGAGCTTGTAAACGAGGGCTTACATACCAAGCTTGCGCGTATGCCGATAGATGCGCGTATGCGTGTTCAGGAAACAATCGAGCGCGTTATAAACGAGGGCTGTAACGGTCTTGTGTGCATACTTTTATAATTCGTAATGCGTAATGCGTAATTAAAGCCACGGAAAATTTTCCGTGGCTTTTAACTGCTTTCGCAACAAAATATTGCATTTTGAGAGAATATATGGTAAACTAATAATGCGAAACTAACTGAATATGTGTGAATTTGGGTGTATGTTCTTTTTATAGGGATAATTGCGCTTTGGTTGTTTAACCTAATTATTGATATGAATTTGATAAAAATGCAAATTCCATCAATAATTAGGTGTGTTTACACCCTTTTCACATTGAGTTAGTTTCGCAGCTATCGGAGTTTGCGTTTTTTGTGCGTCTGCTTCGGTAGGCGCATTTTTTACTTTTGGGGGAATAATAATGAAAAAACTATTGTCGATAATCTTAACCCTTATGTTACTGTTGTCGGTTGTGCCGTTGGGTGCTGTTACAGTCGGAGCTGAAGTGACATGTGGCACAACCGGCGACTGTACTTGGTCGCTGGATGAAAATGTTCTCACTATTAGCGGTAACGGCGCAATGGCTGATTACGGTTATTCTGACAACCAGCTCTGGGCAAATAATATCACCCAAATAGTAATAGAAAACGGTGTAACAAGTATAGGCAAATCCGCATTTTCTGAATGCCTTGACCTAAAAAGCGTAACAATTCCAAATAGTGTTACTAGTATAGGCGATTATGCGTTTTATGATTGCCAAAGTATTACAAGTATAGCTATTCCAAATAATGTAACAAATATAGGTGAGTATACATTTTCAGGTTGCTGTAACCTTAAAAATGTAATTATCCCAAATAGTGTTACTAGTATAGGCGAATGCGCATTTCATGTATGTTGGGACCTTGTGAATGTAACTATTCCAAATAGTGTTATTAGTATAGGAAGTGGTGCGTTTGCTGGTTGTGAAAGCCTTGCAAATATATCTATTCCAAATAGTATTACTAGTATAAGTGATTATGCGTTTGCTAGTTGCTATAATCTTGAAAATATAACAATTCCAAATAGTGTTACTAGTATAGGTAGTGGTGCGTTTGTTGATTGCTATAGCCTCAAAAATGTAACAATTCCTAATAGTGTAACAAAAATATATGCTGGTGCATTTTCTGGTTGCAAGAGCCTTACAAATGTAGAAGTATCTGTTGATAATAGCGCTTTTTCTTCTGATGAAGGTGTATTGTTTAACAAAGATAAAACCTCTTTAATTTGTTATCCTGCCGCTAAAACAAACACAAACTATATTATCCCGGATAGTGTGACAAGTATATTGTCTTACTCATTTCGTGGTTGCGTGAGCCTTAAAAGTGTAACTATTCCAAATAGTATTACAAGTATTGAAGATTATACATTTAGTTACTGCAAAAGCCTTGAAAGTCTAATTATTCCAAATAGTGTTACAGGTATAAATGAAGGTGCTTTTAGTAGTTGCGAAAGTCTTCAAAATATAACCATTCCTGATAATGTAACGAGTATAGGTCTGGGTGCATTTTCCTCTTGTACAAGCCTTAAAAGCGTAGAAATAAGTAATAATGTAAGAATCATAAACTCCTGGGCTTTTGATGAATGTAGTAGCCTAACAAGTATATCTATTCCAGATAGTGTAACAAATATAGATTCTTGGGCCTTTAGTGAATGTAGTAGCCTCAAAAGCGTAGAGATAGGTAATAATGTAGCAGGTATATCAAATTGGGCATTTTTTCAGTGTTCTAGCCTTGTAAATGTGACTATTCCAAAAAGTGTAATAGGGATAGGTACAGGTGCATTTGCTGATTGTGAGAGTTTAACAAATGTAGAAGTATCTGTAGATAATAGTGCTTTTTCATCTGATGACGGTGTATTGTTTAATAAAGACAAAACTTCTTTAATTTGTTATCCCGCCGGTAAAAGAAATACAAGTTATATTATCCCAGATAGTGTATCTAGTATAAATTCTTGGGCATTTTGGCAGTGTTCCAGACTTGTAAATGTGACTATTCCAAATAGCGTGACAAGTATTGGTCAAGAAGCATTTCGGCATTGCAGTAGTTTTACAAATGTAACAATCCCCAATAGTGTAACTCATATAGGCGATTATGCTTTTTCGGGCTGTGGTAGCCTTAAAAGTATAACTGTACCAAATAGTGTGACAAGTATCGGTCAATTTGCATTTTCCAGTACAATGTTACTTTATGGATATAAAACCTGTGCGGCTTTTGTTGAATATGGTGCTAAAAATAAAAATTATATCATTTATTTGGATTGCACGGATGATATAGGAGGTAAGGTCGGTAATTGTGTTTGGAGCCTTAATAAACTGACTGGAGAATTGGTTATCAGCGGCACTGGTGAAATGGTTGATTTTACATCCTATAACAGTACTCCTTGGTATCAACATCAACGGTGCATAACTAAAATAAAAGTGACTGACGGTGTGACAAGAATAGGTGAAAAAGCTTTCGAGTTGTTTAGTTACCTTACAGATGTAACAATAGGTAATAGTGTGGAGAGTATAGGTGAGTATGCATTTTACCGTTGCACTAGTCTTGAAAAAGTAGCAATTAGTAATAGTGTAACTAGAATAGGTTTTGCTGCATTTCACGATTGCACAAGCCTCCAAGAGATAACACTTCCTAATAGTGTAACAAATATAGAAGGTTCTGCATTTTACCGTTGCCCAAGCCTTGAGAATATAACTATTCCATATAAAGTAAATAATATTTATAGGGATACATTCTTTGAATGTACAAATCTAAAAAAAGTATATATTTATAATAAAAATTGCACTATTGCCTCTGACTGTGGATTGAATTACAACAACACTATTTATGGTTTTGTTGGTTCGACAGCAGAAACCTTTGCTAACAAAATAGGTGCTAAATTTATAGATATTATGACTGTTCACTCACACACATACGATAATGTTTGCGATACAAATTGCAATGAATGTGGTGCAACTCGTACAGTAAAACACAACTATAAAACTAGCACAATAAAAGCTGCAACTACTTCCAAGAACGGCAGTATTGTTAAAAAGTGCAGTGTTTGTAATAAGGTGACAAATGTTTCTATCTATTATCCCAAGTCAATTAAGCTTTCCAGAACCAAATATACCTACAACGGCAAGACAAATAAACCGTCGGTTAAGATTTATGATTCTAAGGGTAATAAACTGGAATACGGAAAAGATTATACCTATTCAAGACCTAAGAGCAGTAAAAAGGTTGGAAAATATACAATAAAGGTAATATTTAAGGGTAAATACAGCGGTACAAAGAATTTGTATTATGAAATCAACCCAAAGGGAACCAAAGTATCAAGCGTATCTGCTGCTAAGATGAGATTAAAGGTTAAAATTAAAAAGCAGTCAACACAGACTACAGGTTACCAGATACAGTATTCAATCTCTAGCAAGTTTAAATCTGCAAAGACCAAGACCATAAAGAGTAATAAAACAACTTCATACACACTCAAGCTTTTGCGGTCAAAGAAAACTTATTATGTAAGAGTTCGCACATACAAGACAATAAATGGTAAGAAGTATTATTCGGGTTGGTCAACGGCTGTAAAGAAAAAGACTAAATAAATATTAAAAACTCTCGCTTCGGCGAGAGTTTTTTGCGGTTTATAATTCGTAATTTGGAATAATTGAATTTATATAGATATAACAAAAGCCACGGAAAATTTTTCCGTGGCTTTAATTACGCATTACGCATTACGAATTGTGAATTATTTAATTGTTCCCATTGAGGTTTCTTTTTGGATAACGTCGTGTGCGCCGCCCTCGATAATACTTGTAGCAGAAACAAGTGTGAGTTTTGCTTTCTGCTGAAGCTCGGCGATAGTCAGAGCGCCGCAGTTGCACATTGTTGACTTAACCTTAGCGAGTGAAAGGTTTACATTATCCTTAAGTGTGCCGGCATAAGGAACATAAGAGTCAACACCCTCTTCAAAGGACAACTTCTTGTCGCCGCCTAAGTCATAACGCTGCCAGTTACGAGCGCGGTTTGAGCCCTCGCCCCAATATTCCTTATAGTAGTTACCATTTATATTGATTTTATTTGTCGGGCTTTCGTCAAAACGAGCGAAGTAACGACCTAACATCATAAAGTCAGCACCCATGGCGAGAGCTAATGTCATATGATGGTCGTGAACGATACCGCCGTCAGAACAAACGGGAACATAAATGCCTGTCTTTTCAAAGTATTCATCCCTTGCGGCACAAACATCAATAAGTGCGGTTGCCTGACCGCGACCGATACCCTTTGTTTCACGGGTAATACAGATAGAACCGCCGCCTATACCAACCTTAATAAAGTCAGCTCCTGCTTCTGCTAAGAACATAAAGCCCTCGCGGTCAACAACGTTGCCTGCACCCACCTTAACGGTGTCGCCGTATTTTTCGCGGATGAATGCGATAGTTCTTGACTGCCATTCGCTAAAGCCCTCAGAAGAGTCAATACAAAGCACGTCTGCACCTGCTTCAACCAAAGCGGGAACACGCTCAGCATAGTCGCGGGTGTTAATACCTGCACCTACTACATAACGCTTGTCCTTGTCGAGAAGTTCGTTCGGGTTGGACTTATGAGCATCATAATCCTTGCGGAAAACAAAATATTTAAGGTTGCCGTCTTTATCAATAATGGGTAATGAATTAAGCTTGTTATCCCAGATAATATCGTTTGCTACCTTAAGGGTTGTGCCCTCACTTGCGGTGATAAGCTTTTCAATAGGAGTCATAAACTCTTTAACCTTAATGTCGGTAGACATACGGCTTACGCGGTAATCCCTACCTGTAACAATACCTAAAAGCTTGCCGTTTGCAGTACCGTCAGAGGTAACAGCAACGGTAGAGTGACCGTTCTTTTCCTTTAAAGCCAAAATATCAGCCAATGTATTATCAGGAGTAACGTTAGAATCACTAACAACAAAGCCTGCTTTGTATGATTTAGCCCTTGCTACCATTGCAGCCTCGTCTTCAATTGACTGTGAGCCGTAAATGAACGAAACGCCGCCCTCACGTGCTAATGCTACAGCCAAGCGTTCGCCTGAAACTGACTGCATTATTGCAGAGGTCATAGGTATGTTCATTGAAATTGCGCTCTCTTCACCTTTTTTGAATTTAACAAGCGGTGTTTTTAAAGAAACGTTTGCAGGTACACACTCGCTGGAAGAATAGCCCGGAACTAAAAGATATTCGTTAAAGGTGTGTGAAACTTCATTGAAATAAAAAGCCATAAATACATTACTCCTTATAAAAAATTCTATATTATATTGATTATATAACTTTTGATTCTAAAAGTCAATTAAAAAACCCTCAAAATCTTTCGTTTTTCTACACAAAAAACTGTTGCTCAAAGTCTTTAAATATGATATAATAATATGAATTATAATGCCATTAGTGTGTACTTTTTGCGAAAGAGGTGAGCGGTTTGCGGATTTTGGGTATAGACCCAGGGTATGCGATAGTGGGCTACGGCGTGGTAGATTATGCTAAAAATAATTTTGCTGTAGTGGGCTACGGCGCAATAACCACCAAGGCTAAAACACTTTTCCCCGACAGGCTTTCGGTTATATATAACGATATGCTTGAAATCATTGATAAGTACAAGCCGCAACGTCTTTCTATTGAAAAGCTTTATTTTAACACTAATTCCACTACGGCTATTGATGTTGCTCAGGCAAGGGGCGTTATAGTGCTTGCCGCAAAGCAAAAGGGTGTGGAAATTCACGAGTATACACCGCTTCAGGTAAAGCAGGCGGTAACAGGCTACGGCAGGGCGGAAAAGCATCAGGTTATGGAGATGGTAAAAAGTCTTTTATCGCTCAGGGCAATTCCTAAGCCTGACGATACTGCCGATGCATTGGCGATAGCGATTTGTGACGGACATTATTCCGATTCTATTTTAAGGAGAAGCTTATGATAGCATCAGTAAGAGGAAAACTTATTTTTACAGATAACAGCTGCGCGATAGTTGAGTGCGGCGGCGTTGGCTATAAATGCTTTGTAACTAAAAACACCCTTTACAACCTACCGCAAAAGGATAGCGAGGTTATGCTTTACACTTTTTTGTCGGTGCGCGAGGATGCGATGGATTTATACGGCTTTAAAGAGCCTGAGGAGTTAGAAGCGTTTAAGCTGGTTACATCGGTTAATGGCGTGGGTGCTAAAATGGGGCTTGCACTTTTGTCGGAGTTTACGGCTTCGCAATTAACCCTTTATATAGCAAGCAATGATTATAAGGCGCTCACTGCTGCAAGCGGTGTGGGACCTAAGCTTGCGCAAAGAATTGTGCTTGAGCTTAGGGATAAGGTAGGCTCCTTGCAGTCGGGCGATACTATAGAGCTTAAGGCGGTTGGCAATGCTGCCCTTAACAGCAATACTAAGGAAGCGGTTTCGGCTTTAGTGTCACTCGGTTACACCCAGAGCGAAGCCTCCTTAGCGGTAGGCAAATGCGACCCTGCGCTTTCTACTGAGGAGCTTATTAAACAGGCGTTAAAAACTCTCGCAAGGGGGATATAATAGATGATAGAACAAGAAATGGATTTTGAAAACCGCATTGTTTCGCCCGATTATAGTTATTCAGAGGATGAGGGAGAACTATCACTTCGCCCGAAAACGCTTGAGGATTATATAGGTCAGGACAAGGTTAAAGAAAATTTAAGCATATATATAAAGGCGGCTTTACAGCGTAACGAAAGCCTTGACCACGTTTTGCTTTACGGCCCCCCTGGTCTTGGTAAAACTACCCTTTCGGGTATTATCGCAAGGGAAATGGGTGTTAATCTTCGTGTAACCTCGGGACCTGCTATTGAAAAACAGGGTGATTTGGTTGCAATTCTTACCTCTCTTAATCAGGGCGATGTGCTTTTTATTGACGAAATTCACCGTCTGTCCAGAAATGTTGAGGAAATATTATATCCCGCAATGGAGGATTTTTCGCTTGATATAATTTTGGGTAAGGGACCGTCGGCAAGGTCAATAAGGCTTGATGTTCCGCATTTTACACTGGTGGGTGCTACAACCCGTTCGGGACAGCTTACCGCTCCGCTTCGCGACCGTTTTGGTGTGCTTTTAAGGTTGGAGCTTTACACACCAGAGCAGTTAGCGCAAATTGTTACCCGCTCGGCAGGAATTTTAGGTATAGAAATCGAACATGACGGCGCGTTGGAGATTGCGTCACGCTCTCGCGGTACACCGCGTATAGCAAACCGTTTGCTTCGCCGTGTGCGTGATATAGCACAGGTTGAATATGACGGTGTTATAACCGAAGAGGTAGCCCAAAAGGCATTATCCCGCTTTGAGATTGATGAATTAGGACTTGACGATTTTGACCGCAAGATGCTTTTAACCATTATTACAAATTATTCGGGCGGCCCTGTCGGTCTTGACACTCTCGCGGCGGCTTTAGGCGAAGAGGCAGTGACCATTGAAGATGTCTATGAGCCGTATCTTATGCAGATAGGCTTCCTTACAAGAACTGCCAGAGGACGTTGTGTTACAAAGCTCGCTTACGACCACTTGGGAATAGAGCTTAACAGTAACATAAGTCAGCAATCAATATTTTAAAGGATTTTTCAGATGAGAACTGTTGAAGGATTTAAGGATTATGAGCTTATAGATGCCGATTCGGGAGAGCGGCTTGAGCGTTGGGGAGATATTATACTTATCCGCCCCGACCCACAGGTTATATGGTCGGGTGAGCGTAAAAATCCGCTTTGGTATAATGCCCACGCTAAATACCATCGTTCTAACTCGGGCGGCGGTTATTGGGAAACTTTAAAAAAGGTGCCAGATGTATGGAGTATAAATTATAAGGATTTAACTTTCAGACTAAAGCCTATGGGCTTTAAGCATACGGGACTTTTTCCCGAACAGGCGGTAAACTGGAGCTTAGCTAAGGAGCTTATAAGCAAAGAAAACCGCGAAATTAAGGTGCTTAATTTGTTCGCTTACACAGGTGGTGCTACTATTGCCTGTCTTTCGGCAGGTGCGGCAGTAACCCACGTTGACGCTTCAAAGGGTATGGTGCAGTGGGCAAAGGAAAATGCCGTAGCATCATCTTTAGCGGACGGCAATGTGCGTTGGCTTGTTGACGACTGCTTAAAGTTTGTCAAGCGTGAAATAAGGCGTGGTAAAAAGTACGATGCTATTATTATGGACCCACCCTCATACGGCAGAGGTCCTAACGGTGAAGTTTGGAAGTTAGAGCAACAGTTGACCGAGCTTTTAACCGAAACAGGCAAGCTTTTATCCGATGATGCGTTGTTTTTCTTTTTAAATTCTTATACGGGCGGTCTTTCGCACACTATACTTGACTATATGGTAAAGGAATATGTTGTAAAGGGACGCTCGGGCAAGGTTTATACCGACGAAATCGGACTGCCTATACGTGAGAAAGGCTTTTCAATGCCTTGCGGTAATACTACGATTTGGACTAGGGATAATGGATAATATAATTGAAATTAAAAATGTCACTTATGAATATACCGATGCCGACCAGACCTATAAGGCGGTAGAGAATGTTTCCTTTTCGATTGAGCGCGGAAGCTTTACGGTTATTTTAGGGCATAACGGCTCGGGCAAATCAACCTTGGCAAAAATGCTTAACGGCTTATTTAAGCCTACAAGCGGGGATGTTTTGGTTGACAGCATTAACACCAAGGCAGAGGAAACCGAAATAGAAGTAAAGCGTAAGGTGGGTATGGTTTTCCAAAACCCTGACAATCAGCTTGTGGCATCAATCGTTGAAGAGGATGTCGCCTTTGGCCCCGAAAACTTAGGTCTTGAACCGTGTCTTATAAGGCAAAGGGTGGACGAGGCTTTAAAGAGTGTTGGTATGTATGAATTTAAGGATTCTACACCGCATCATCTTTCGGGTGGACAAAAGCAGAGAATTGCTATTGCAGGCATAATCGCTATGGAGCCCGAGTGTATAATTCTGGACGAGCCTACTGCTATGCTTGACCCTGTAGGCAGAAAAGAGATTATTGAAACACTGCACAAGCTTAATAAAGAAAAAAATATAACCGTTGTGCTTATTACGCATTATATGGAGGAAGCCGAAAATGCCGATAGGGTAATGGTTATGAATGACGGGGTTATAATTGATGATAATACACCTCGGGAAATATTTAAAAATGTAAGTCAGTTAAAGGCTGTGGGGCTTTCGGTACCGCAGACGACTGAGCTTTTATACGCATTAAAGCAAAACGGATTTAATGTATCTACCGATGTTTTGTCGGAAGAAGAAACGGCAAAGGCAATTGCCTTATGCTTGGAGGAAAAATAGTTGGCAATATTAGAGGTTCAAAATTTAACACATACCTACGGCGGTAATACACCCTTTATTAATGATGCCGTAAGTAATGTAAGTTTTACCGTGGAACAAGGCGAAATAATAGGCATTATCGGTCATACGGGGTCGGGGAAATCCACACTTGTACAGCACCTTAACGGCCTTTTAAAGCCTACTGATGGTAAAATTTTTATTGAACAAAAGAATATATGGGATAACCCTAAGGAAATAAGACTTGTCCGCTCGGCAGTAGGGCTTGTTTTCCAATACCCCGAATACCAGTTGTTTGAAGAAACTGTGTATGATGATATTGCCTTTGGCCCTAAAAATATGGGGCTTGAGGGTGAAGAGCTTGATACGAGAGTTCGTGAAATTTGCAAAATTATCGGTGTAAGGGATGAGTATCTTACAAAATCTCCGTTTGATTTATCGGGCGGTGAAAAGCGCAGGGTTGCTATTGCGGGCGTAATGGCTATGAATCCTAAAATCATAGTTTTTGATGAGCCTACAGCAGGTCTTGACCCACGCGGCAGAGAGGATATTATCGGTATTATTGAGCAGTACCGCAAGGCGACAGGCGCTACGGTTATTATTATTTCTCACAGTATGGAGGATATGGCGCAGATAACCGATAAACTGCTTGTGCTAAGCAGAGGCGAGCTTGTTATGTTTGATAAGACCGAAAATGTTTTTAAAAACGGTGAAAAGCTTCGTGAAATTGGTCTTAATGTGCCTATTGTTACAAGGGTTTTTAATAAACTTAAAGAGCTTGGCGTAGATGTTCCGCAGGATGTTTTCACAGTGGAACGCGCGGTAGAAGTGCTTAAAAATCTGAAAGAAGGTGACAGTAATGCTTAAAGACATCACCTTTGGTCAGTATTTTGAAACAAGGTCGCCTATTCATAAAGCAGACCCGCGGGTAAAAATGGTATTGCTGATTTTAGCGGTAGTCTTTATTTTCTTGTCACAAAATATTTTATCCCTAACACTTTCGTTTTTATTTGTTATGGGTGTGGCATTGGCTTCTAAGGTGCCGCTTAAAATGTACTTTAAAAACCTTAAGGCAATTTTGCCCATTATAATTCTTACAACTGTCATAAATATGTTTTACGGCAGTAAAGAAAGCGCAGTTTTGCTTTCTTTGTGGAAGCTTACTATCACCTATGACGGCTTATACCGCGCTTTCTTTATGTCACTGCGTATAGTGCTGCTTATTGTGGTGAGCTCTTCGCTTACCTATACCACAACGCCTAACGATTTGACCGATGCTATAGAAAGCCTTTTGAGTCCGCTCAAATTCATCGGTCTTAAAAATGCAGTGCATACATTGGCGCTTATGATGACTATTGCGCTGAGGTTTATACCAACCTTGGTAGAAGAAGCACAGAAGATTATGAACGCCCAAAAGGCAAGGGGAGCCGACCTTGAAAGCGGCAACCTAAAAGAAAGAATAAAGGCGCTTATTCCTATTCTTATACCGTTGCTCATTTCTTCGGTGCGCCGCGCTTATGAGCTTGCAGAGGCTATGGAATGCCGTTGTTATAACGGTGGCGAGGGCAAAACCAGAATGAAGCAGTTAAAGGTTTCGGCGGTTGATTTTTATCTTTGCGGTTTTACTGCCGTTTTCTGCACAGGTATTATTTTATTTAATATATTCTTTTAAGCGTTAAAGGGGTGCTTAATATGAAAAGAATGCTTTTGACAATTTCATACGACGGCACCGCTTATCACGGCTGGCAGGTACAGCCTAACGCTGTTACCGTTCAGGGCGTTTTGTGTGAGGCTTTAGAGCAGGTGCTTAAAACCAAGGTTTCTCTTACAGGCACTTCCAGAACAGATGCAGGTGTCCACGCAAAGCAGTTTACCTGTCATTTAGACTGTGCGGATAATATACCCGAAAGTGCGTTTTTGCGCGGTGTTAATACACTTTTACCTTGCGATATTGCGGTGACAGATTGTAAAGAGGTTGAAAGCGATTTCCACGCAAGATACAATGCTCGGGGTAAAACCTACTGCTATAATATTTATAACAGCAGTATAAAAGACCCCTTTAAATTGCGTTACGCGTGGCAGATTGAACGAAGTCTCAATATTGATAAAATGAACGCTTTTGCAAAGGAGATAACAGGCCGTCACGATTTTTATGCGTTTTCCTCCTCGGGCAGAACTGTGGAGGATACCGTAAGAGAAATCAGCGAATGCTTTGTTACTAAAAACGGTGACGATATTAAAATCACCGTAACCGCAAACGGCTTTTTATATAATATGGTGCGCATTATTGCAGGCACTGCAGTTGCCGTGTCTGACGGTAAAATAGCGGTAGAGGATATTGGCAGCATATTAGAATCTAAAAAGCGAGAGAGAGCGGGTATTACTGCACCGCCTCAAGGCTTATTTTTAGAAAAGGTACATTATTAAAGGTGATTTATGGCTGAATATAAAAGAAAACGGCGTAGCGCATTTACATCTGCGCCTAAGGTTAACAAAAAACGAATTAAAGATAAGGCTGTACCCCGCGATATTAAAATGGTACCTCAAGGGGAAGAGAAGCCCGAAAAGAATAATATGCGCGTTGTGCGTGGCAAAAAGCTTGCAAACAAAAGACGCTTTAAAATCACAGCAATTACCGTAGCAGTGATTGCGGCGGCGGTTGCCTTGTGTCAGCTTATAATGCCTGCCGGTATTATCGAAACGGCTTCGACCGCACTCCATACTATAGGCGGCGGAAGCTATCCTATATCGCTTGAAAGCACCGATAGTATCAATACGGTTTCAAAGGGGACTTATTACTACCTTTTGACAAACAGCAACATAGAAGCCTATTCAAATGCGGGTAAACGGATTTTTTCGTATGCGCACGGCTTTGAAAATCCTGTGCTTAAAACCTCAAAAACACGGGCACTTGTTTTTGAACAGGACGGCAAGCAGGCGCTTATATTTACCCACAGTGGACTTAAAAAGACGGTTGACAGTAAGCAGAGCATTAAAAATGCGGCTATAGGTGACAACGGTACCTACGCGCTTGTCACTTCACCAAGTAACTATGCCGCCGCTGTAAGTGTTTATAAAAAAAGCGGTGAGCTTGTTTACGAGTGGTTTTCTTCAAAGGATTTGGTGAACAACGTTGCAGTATCACCTACGGGCAAAAAAATTGCGGTTGCAACGGTTAGTTCAACGGTTGGCGCCTATAATTCAAAGGTTTTGGTGCTTGGGTTCAAATCAGCAACCCCTTTGTTTGAAAAAGGGTATGAGAATACTGTAATTTATAATATAGATACTACCTTTGCAGGCGGCTTTTCAGTGCTTACTGCTAACAGCTATAATTTTATAAAATGGTCTAATTTTAAGTTTTTTGAATATAAAAATGAATATAACACCGCAATGTTCAGAGCGGGCAATAACGGTGTTGCGGTGGTATATAACCGCGAAAGCGATAAAACCGACAACCGCATTGCAATTTTTTCAAGTAACGGAAAGCTTAAAAGAGAGATAGAATTCAAAGGCATAATTACCGACTTTGCGCTTAAAAATCAGCATATCTACTGCGTGAGTGACACAAAGGTGTATATCCTTGACAATGACGGCAGTATTATGCGTAGTGCCGATTGCGGCTTTGGCGTTGGCAGAAGCTGTCCCTTAGGGCAGAGCACTGTGGCGGTAATTACGGATAATGCAATCAGTAAAATCAAATTAGAACAGGAGTAAGTTTATGAGTATTGTTATTGATTTAATTATTGTTGCTATTATTCTTGTAACGGCACTAATTTCGGCAAAGCAGGGCTTTGTACGTGCGGTTATTGAAGTTGTGGGCTTTGTTGCCGCAGTTCTGGTGGCGTTTTCTGTAAGCGCACCTTTGGCAGATATTACATACGAAAAGGTTATAGAGCCACCTATTTTAAGCTCTGTAAGTGAAAATGCCGCTCAAAGCACCGCCCAAACAGCAGATTCGGTTTGGGAAAGCTTGCCTTCATTTATAACCAATAATTCTGAAAAGCTTGGTATTACCAAAGAGCATATAGAAAAAATAGTGGTTGACAGCACTCTAAGCAGTGCAGACACCGCTTTAAATGAAATTTCACAAAAAGCTGTAAAACCTGTCGCTACAGGTATTTTAGAAACACTTTATGCGGTAATACTTATAGTAGTGCTTTTGTTTGTTGTAAAAATACTTGCAAAACTGCTTAATAAAGCTTTTTCGTTCAGTGTTGTAGGCAAGCTAAACCGCACCTTAGGCGGCCTTTTGGGTGTTGTTAAGGGCTTGGCAATTGCCTTGATTGTTTGCGAAATAGTTGTTTTAATAATTTCATTTACCCATAACGGTATCTGGATATTTAATAACGAGAATATTGATAAAACCTATATTTTCAAATTTTTAACCAATGTATTTTAGGAGTCTTAAAAAATGAAACTTTGTTCCAAGTGTAAAAAAAGGCCGGCAGTGGTTTTCTTGTCGGATATGACTAACCCCAATGCCGAGCCTAATGGACTTTGCCTTGTTTGTGCAAAAGAAATGGGGCTTAAGCCTGTAGAGGATATGCTTAAAAAAATGAATATTTCGGATGAGGATATCGAGCAGATGAGCGAACAGTTTATGGATATTATGTCGCTCAATGAAGAGGCAGATGATGCCGAACTTAATGATGAAACCTTTGATTTGGGCACAGCACCCGCAATGCCGTTTTTAAAGAATATATTCGGCAATATTGGCGGTGAAAAGACCGAAGCCAAGGAAGAAAAAGAGCAAAAGGACAAAAAGGGTGACGGCTCTAAGAAAAAGCGCCGCAGATTTATGGAGCAGTACTGCACAAATCTCACACAAAAAGCGCGCGAGGGTAAGATTGATGTTATAATCGGCAGAGATAAAGAGCTTTACCGCACTATACAAATTTTGTCACGCCGTTCAAAGAATAACCCCTGCCTTATCGGTGAGCCGGGTGTTGGTAAAACCGCTATCGCCGAAGGATTGGCACTTCAGATTGCAAACGGTAAAGCCCCTGCAAGACTTCTTGATAAGGAAATTCATCTTTTAGACCTTACAGGTCTTGTTGCAGGCACGCAGTTCCGCGGTCAGTTTGAAAGCCGTGTAAAAGGCTTGGTGGCTGAAATTAAGGAAGCGGGCAATATTATACTCTTTATTGACGAAATTCATAACCTTGTCGGCGCGGGTGACTCTGCCGAGGGTTCAATGAATGCCGCCAATATTCTAAAGCCTGCGCTTTCCCGCGGTGAAATTCAGGTTATAGGCGCTACAACCTTTAAGGAATATAGAAAGTATATCGAAAAGGATGCCGCACTTGAAAGACGCTTCCAGCCTGTTACTATTGAAGAGCCTTCCCTTAGTGAATCGGAAGAGATTCTTATGGGTGTAAAGGGCTATTATGAGGGCTTCCACAATGTTGTAATTCCTAATGATATTGTTAAAAAGGCGGTTATTCTTTCGGAAAGATATGTAACCGACCGCTATCTGCCTGATAAGGCTATTGACCTTTTGGATGAAGCCTGTGCTTGTGCGAGCCTTGCGAACAAGGCAATTGATGAGCTTTATATTGCTAATAAAAAGGTTGCCGAATATTCAATTAAGCTTGAGGAATTGGAACAGGATGTTGAAAATCCCGATTACGAAAAACAGGCAATGCTCAAAGCCGACCTTGAAAAGTATAAAAAACAGGCAGAACAGCTTTGCGGTACGGCACTTAATAATACCGTAACAGATATGGATATTGCAAAGGTTATTGAGCTTTGGACAGGTATCCCTGCTACTAAAATTCAGGAAAGCGACCTTAAAAAGCTTGCCACACTTGAGGATGCTCTTAATACACGTATTATCGGTCAAGAAGAGGCAACACGCTTGGTTGCAAGTGCGGTTAAGCGTTCAAGAGTAAAGACAAGCAATCTTCATAGACCCGCTTCGTTTATATTTGTAGGACCTACGGGTGTTGGTAAAACCGAGCTTGTAAAGGTGCTTTCTGAGCAGCTTTTCAATACTCCCGAAACCCTTATCCGTCTTGATATGTCGGAGTTTATGGAAAAGCATTCGGTATCGCGTATTATAGGCGCGCCTCCCGGATATGTGGGTTATGACGAGGCAGGACAGCTTACCGAAAAGGTAAGAAGAAAGCCTTATTCGGTAGTGCTTTTTGATGAAATTGAGAAAGCGCACCCCGATGTGCTTAATATACTTTTGCAGATTCTTGATGACGGCAGAGTGACCGATGCACAGGGAAGAACAGTTAATTTTGAAAACACCGTTATTGTTATGACCTCTAATGCAGGAAGTGAAAAATCAGATAACCTTTTAGGCTTTGGCAAATCTCAGGCGGACGGCTCTAAGGAAAAGGCATTAAAAGCGCTTGAGGGATTTTTACGCCCCGAGTTTATTGCTCGTGTTGATGAGATTGTTGTATTCTCGCCCTTATCGCGCGATACACTTATTAAAATTGCCGCACTTATGCTTGACGAGCTGAAAACAGCTTTAAAGGAAAAGCTTATAGATTTTTCGTATGACAATAAGCTGTGTGAATATCTGGCTGATAAGTGTGACGGCGGCAAACGAGGCGCCAGAGAGCTTAGAAATCTTATTCGCCGCGAGCTTGAAAACAAGGTTGTTGATATTATTGTCGATAACGGTGACGGTAATATAACCTCTATTTCTGCTACAGCGGACAGCGAAATTAAGCTTAAAACCATAATGGCATAAATAAAAGCGAACGATTTTTAATCGTTCGCTTTTTAGCTTAAATTATTCCGTAAACCTCTACAACACCGCTTTTGTGGTAGAGTGACGGGGTGACAAGTAAGGAATAGCCCTGACCTGCTTCACAGCTCCATTCAACCGAGCGCCTTTGCGGTACGGCACAGGCAGAAAGCAGCATCATAATAGCGCCGCCGTGCATTATTACACCTGCGTTTTCAATGCCGTTATTAAGCATATCTACAATAATTTCGTTAAGTCCTACGCAAAGTCTTTTTACAAAATCGGCATTATCCTCGCCATCCTTTGGACGTGAAAGCTTGCCCGAAGCCCAATCCTTAAAGTTGGGGTTTAAATCAAGCTCGGTTGCGGTCTTGCCCTCAAACTCACCAAAATCATATTCCTTTAGGTTCTCTACAAGGAACATAGGAACTTCGGGGTAGAGCACCGCGCCCGATTGCTTTGCACGTAAGAGCGGACTCGAATAAAGCCTTTCTATCTCGGGATAGTCGATATCGTCCTTCATCATACGAAGCTCATTAAGACCTTCGGGGGATAAGGGTAAATCGGTCTTACAGCCGATATACTGTCCTTTATAGTTGGCATCGGTGGCACCGTGCCGTATAAGATGAATTTTTAGTGTTTTCATATTAATTCTCCAAAAGCTGTAAAATAATTTGGTTTGAAATAAGCATTCCCTTATCTGTCAAAGAAAATTGATTGTTTTGAATTTCTGCAAAGCCGTTTTTCACAAAAAAATCCAGCTTGCTTTGCGGTAAAGCGTCAGTGCTTACACCCTTTTTAAGCCTTAAAGCAAGCATCAGCTTTTCATCGTCGCTTCCGCCCTCGCTGTCAAAAATAGGGGTATTTCCCGAAATAAAAGCCTTCATATCGCGCGGGTAGTAAAAGCGCTCGCCGTTAAGAAAAGAATGTGCTGACGGACCGAGCCCTAAGTATTCCTCGCAGTTCCAATATTTTAAATTGTGTCGGCTCTCAAATTGGGGCTTTGCAAAATTTGAAATTTCATAATGTGAAAAGCCTTTTTTACCCAGATATTCGCACATATAAAGGTACTGCTCGCAAATGCCGTCTTCGTCGGGTAAATTAAGCATATTTTCGGTTTTGCTAAAAAGTGTATTAGGCTCAACCTTTAAAATATAAGCCGAAATATGTGTCGGCTCAAGCGAAGTTATAAAATCAAGATTTGTCTTTAGCGTTTTATTATCGGAATCGGGTAAGCCGAGCATTAAATCAAGCGAAACATTAGAAAATCCAAGCGCTTTTGCGGTGGCTACAGCATTTTTTGTATCATCCTTACTGTGCGTTCTGCCAAGTGCTTTAAGCTCATGGTCAGCTCCGCTTTGCGCACCGATAGAAAGGCGGTTTATACCCGCCCTTTTAGCATTCTCAAGAATTTGCGTTATATTAGGCTGTGGGTTGATTTCAAGCGTGATTTCGGCGTTTTGTGTAACACGAAAATTTTCTTTTACACATTCTAACAGGTTGGGAAGCTTGTCATTTAAAAGAGAGGGTGTACCTCCGCCAAGATAAATAGTATCAATGGGGCGGTTTATTTTGCCGCCCCATTGTTTAATTTCTCTTTTAAGCGCCTCAAAGTATTTTACTGCCATTTCCTCAGTGAAGACTGCAGAATAAAAATCACAATAAGCGCACTTTTTTACACAAAACGGAATGTGAAGATAAAGACCAAGCTTAGTCAAGAATTTCACCGATGCAGTTTGCGCCAACCTTAGCAGCGTTTGCTTCGTCGGTATCGATATGCATAGCTAAAGCATAAGAATCGCTAACACGTGCTACAACATCACCGAAAATAAGGCTTCTGCCGTCAGAAGTGATTTTAACGTTAACAATCTGCTTGTCCTTAATACCAAATCTTTCGCCGTCCGCAACGGTCATATGTATGTGGCGCTTAGCAGCGATAACGCCCTGTTCTAATTCAACCTCACCCTTAGGGCCTATAAGCTTACATTTACCGCTATTTGCTACATCGCCTGATTCGCGGATAGGTGCTACTGCACCGATTGAACGTGCATCTGTAAGAGAGATTTCTACCTGAGTGTCAGGACGTACAGGGCCTAAAATAGAAGCCTTTAACTGACCTTTTTCGCCAACTACAGTTACTTTTTCTTCGCAAGCAAACTGACCGGGCTGTGATAAATCCTTTTTGGGTGTGAGGGTATAACCTTCACCAAAAAGAATTTCCAAATCCTTTTGTGATACGTGTACGTGACGGGCTGAAATTTCAACCATTACTTCTTTTGCCATAATAATTCTCCTCTGAAAATATTCTACTACTATATTCTACCACATTTTTGTGACATTTCAAGTCTATTTTTCAATATTTTAAGATTGACTTTATACTCTTAATAAGGTAAAATATATTTAAGATTGTAAAGGGGTGTTTTGTAGTGAAACCTGTTTATAAAAGAGTGCTTTTAAAGCTCAGCGGTGAGGTTTTAGCCGGTGAAAAGGGCGTAGGAATTGATTTTGACAAGGTTTTAGAGGTTTGCGAGAGTGTTAAAGAATGTGTAGAGATGGGTGTTGAGGTTGCTATCGTTGTAGGCGGCGGCAACTTCTGGCGCGGCAGAAGCAGCGGTAAAATGGACCGCACACGCGCTGACCATATGGGAATGCTTGCTACCTCTATAAATTCGTTGGCATTAGCAGACGCGCTTGAGCAGTTGGGTGTGACCGCCCGCGTTCAGACCGCTATTGAAATGCGTCAGATTGCTGAGCCTTATATCAGAAATAAAGCGGTAAGACATTTAGAAAAGGGAAGAGTGGTTGTTTTTGGTTGCGGAACAGGAAACCCTTTCTTTTCTACCGATACTGCAGCGGCTTTACGTGCGGCAGAAATCGGCGCTGATGTTATATTCAAGGCAACCAATGTTGACGGCGTTTACGACAGCGACCCCAAGCTTAATCCGGATGCTAAGAAGTTTGATGTTTTATCCCATCTTGATGTTCTCCAAAAGGGACTTCATGTTATGGATAGCACCGCCGCTTCGCTTTGTATGGACAACGGCATTGAAATTTTAGTATTTAATCTTGATAAACCGCAGAACATTGTTTCGGCTATGGTTGGCGAAACAATAGGTACGGTAGTTAAGTAGGAGGATTTTTGTATGAACGAATTATTAAAAGTAACTGAAGAAAAAATGACTAAAACCGTGGCTGTTCTCGACCGCGAATATAAATCTATCCGTGCAGGCAGAGCAAATGTTTCAGTTTTGGATAAAATCACAGTAGATTATTACGGCGCACCCACCCCCATTCAGCAGATGGCGGCTGTATCTGTACCCGAGCCCCGCGTTCTTATGATTCAGCCTTGGGATGCCTCAACCTTAAAGGATATTGAAAAAGCAATTCTTATTTCGGATATTGGTATCAATCCTCAAAATGACGGTCGCGTTATCCGTCTTTCCTTCCCGCCTCTTACCGAAGAACGCAGAAAAGAAATTGTAAAAGACGTTAAAAGAACAGCGGAAGATAACAAGGTTGCAATCCGTAATACCCGCCGCGATGCTTTAGAAAAGCTTAAGGCTCTTCAAAAGTCGAGCGCAATTACTGAGGATGACCAGACAAACGGGGAGAAGAAAATTCAAAAGCTTACTGATAATTACTGCAAGGAAATTGATGAGTTGGCTGCTTTAAAGGAAAAAGAAATTTTAGAAATTTAAAGTTTTGCGGTCCCACTTTTGTGAGACCGCTTTTACACATAGGTGATGTTATGTTTTCTAAGAAAAAGACGGCAGAAAGAGCACTGCCGCGCCATATTGCAATTATTATGGACGGTAACGGCAGATGGGCAAAAAAGCGTAAAATGCCGCGAAGTGCAGGTCATATAGCAGGTGCAAAAACCTTTAAGGATATTGCAAGATACTGCAATAAAATAGGGCTTGAATACTTAACTGTTTATGCATTCTCAACTGAAAATTGGAAGCGTCCTAAAGAAGAGGTTGAGGGTATTATGAACCTCTTGCGCGATTATCTTCGCGATGCCGAAAACTTTAAGGATGAAAATATCCGCGTTAGGTTTATCGGTAATTTGGAGCCGCTGGCTGACGATATTAAAGCGCTTATTGAGAAAAATGAAAAGGGTAGCGAAAATGCTACAGGCTTAAATCTTAATATCGCTATAAATTACGGCGGCAGGGATGAGATTACTAATGCAGTTAAAACAATAGTTGAAAGTGGTATGGATGCTAAGGATATAACCGAGGATACTATCTCTCAAAATCTTTATACCAAGGGTATGCCCGACCCCGATTTTATTATAAGACCGAGCGGTGAATACCGTCTTTCTAATTATCTTATCTGGCAGTCGGCTTATGCGGAATACTGGTTTTCGGATGTTTTGTGGCCTGATTTCACTTCACGACATTTAGAAAAAGCGATTGAAGAGTATAATAATCGAAATCGTAGATTTGGAGGAGTATAGGTTAAAATTTTGTATACAAAATTTTAACAGTTAATAGATAATAGTGAATAGTGAATAGTGAGTGTGTCGGATTTGCCGACTATATATAATGGAGTAATGGAGTGATAAATTTATGAAAACTCGTATAATTTCGGGCGCAGTTATGGCGTTAATTGTGGGTGTAATTCTCACAGTTGGTTATTTGTGGGCGCCTATAGTGATTACAATAGCAGTGGCTTTATTGGCAGCAGGTGCTGTGTATGAAATTATTCATAATGCGGCAGGTATTACTAAAAAGCCGGTTATAATAGGCGCGTGTATATATGCGGCAATTACTGTACTGTTAGGCGATTGGGCATTTTTCCCGGGCGTTATTACGGCAACTGTTTTGTATTGTATTTTTGCGGTTATTATGATTTTAATAAATCATAATGAGTTTGATTTGGGTAAAATCTCGCTTGTATACGGTTTTCCAATTCCGTTTGCAGTTGCATTTTATTTCTTAAATGTAATAATTAATGCCAACGGCGGAATATACTATTTATTGCTATTACTTAATTTTTCTTGCGTTTGCGATATGGGTGCTTATTTTACAGGTGTTACTATCGGCAGGCACAAGCTCTGCCCCGAAATAAGTCCTAAAAAGACGGTAGAGGGTGCTATCGGCGGTATAGTTTCAAGCCTTGTTTTTACGCTTATAATCTCGCTTTTGTTCAAAAAATTCAGTATAGCGGTTATGCTGCTTACAATACCCTTCTGTGTTTTAGGTATGATAGGTGACCTTTTCGCTTCTGCTATTAAGCGCTCGGTAGGTCTTAAGGATTACGGCAACTTAATCCCAGGTCACGGCGGTATTATGGACAGACTTGACAGTATAATAATGATTGCGCCGTTTATGTTTGTTTGTATTGTTTGGGAAGTATTAATATGAAAAGTTTAGTGATTTTAGGCTCGACAGGTTCTATCGGTACACAGGCGCTCGAAGTTTGCAGACGTGACGGTTATAAGGTGAATGCCTTAGCGGCAGGCGGTAATATAGAGCTGCTCGAGAAACAGGCGCGCGAGTTTAAGGTAAAAGCCGTTGCAGTTTTTAATGGAGAAAAAGCAAAGGAATTAAAAATTAAGCTGTCGGATACCGATATTAAGGTGCTTGGCGGTGAGGACGGCGTTTGCGAAATTGCACAGTATGAAGCCGATATTGCCCTTAATTCAATTGTAGGTATCGCGGGACTTCGTCCCACACTTGCGGCTATTGAAAGCGGTAAGGATATAGCGCTTGCTAATAAGGAAACCTTGGTAACAGGCGGTGATATTGTCAACCGTGCCGCAAAGAAAAAGGGTGTTAAAATATTACCTGTTGATAGTGAGCATTCGGCAATTTTCCAGTCGCTTCAAGGTACACCTCAAAATAGTCTTAGTAAAATTTTGCTTACAGCCTCGGGCGGTCCGTTTTACGGCAAAACCCGAAAAGAACTCGAAAATGTAACTGTAAAAGAGGCGCTTAACCACCCTAATTGGTCAATGGGTGCGAAAATCACTATCGATTCGGCTACCCTTATGAATAAGGGGCTTGAAGTGATAGAGGCGGTGCACCTTTTTGGTCTGCCCTCTGAAAAAATTGAGGTTTTAGTGCATAGGCAGAGTATTGTTCACTCCGGTGTGGAGCTTTCTGACGGCGCGGTTATTGCACAGTTAGGCACACCCGATATGCGTTTGCCTATACAGTATGCGCTCACTTACCCCGAACGCAGCAACTACGCTTTTGAGCGTTTAAGCCTTGCCGATATAGGTACGCTTACCTTTGAAAAGCCTGATACTGATACCTTCCGCTGCTTGCCGCTTTGTATTAAAGCTATAACCGAGGGCGGTCTTAAGCCTACTGCGGTAAACGGTGCTAATGAACAGGCGGTTAAGCTTTTCTTGGAGGGTAAAATTAAATTTTTACAAATTGCGGATTTGGTGGAAAAAGCGCTCGAATCGGCTAATAATAAAAAAGAGTTCACACTCGAAGACATACTAGAAACAGATAAATTATCGCGCGAATGTGTATTAAATAATCTCTAATTCCGAATTACGAATTAAATTAGTTGGTGATTAAAATTTTAAATTTATGGAATAATGTCTGGCCATATCTTGTGGCAATATTTTTATTTTTAATTTTAATAATAATTCACGAATTTGGGCATTTTATTGCCGCAAAGCTTTTAGGTGTGCGTGTTAATGAGTTTGCGGTAGGCTTTGGCCCTAAGCTTTTTTCAAAAAAATGGGGCGAAACCAACTATGCTTTTAACCTCATCCCATTAGGCGGATATTGCGCTATGGAGGGCGAGGACGAGGACAGCACCGATAGTAAGGCGTTTTGCAATAAAGCGGCTTGGCGCAGATTTTTAATTGTGGTTATGGGTGCAGTTTTCAATCTCTTGTTAGGGGTTATAATTGTTGCAATAATTTTGGCGCCTACCGATAGGTTTGCTACAACCACTATTGCAGAGTTTTCGGAAAATGCGGTAAGCGTACAAAGCGGTCTTAAGGAAAACGATAAGATTTTAAAGGTTGACGGAAGACGTATTTTTACAACCTATGATTTAAGCTATGCTTTTACCAATGTAAATGACGGCAAGGTTGATATTCAGGTTTTGCGCGACGGCAAAAAGACTGAGCTTTCGGATGTAAAATTCGCCTCCGAAACGATGGAAGGTATAGACTTTTTGACTGTGGATTTCAAGGTCTACGGTCAGGAGAAAACCTTTGGCACTTATATTGAAAACACGGTTAAAACCTCGGTTTCGTACTGCGTAGTTATCTGGCGAAGCTTTATTGACCTTATAAGCGGTAAATATGGTATTAGTGCGGTTTCGGGTCCTGTGGGTGTTACCGTAGTTATAGCTGATGCCGCACGCCAAAGTCTTAGGAATTTATTGCCGCTAATGGCATTTATAAGCATAAATTTAGGTATTTTTAATTTATTGCCTATACCCGCGCTTGACGGCGGAAGACTTTTATTTATATTGCTTGAAATGATTTTCAGAAAACCTGTACCCCAAAAATATGAGTCGGTAGTGCATACAGTGGGCTTTATATTGCTTATAGGTTTTATGGTGCTTATAGTGGCAAAGGATATTTTAAGCTTAATTTTTTAAAAGGTGAAAAAGATGTTTTATACTAATAAGGATACAGTAAAGGTTAAGGTGGGGAACACTTTTATCGGCGGAGATGCGCCAGTTACGGTGCAGTCAATGCTTTGTGTTCCGGCACACGATATAGAGGGGAATGTTGCACAGGCGTTGCGGTTAGAGGCGGCGGGCTGTGATATTGTGCGTGTTACTGTGCCTGATAGCGAAGCCCTTAAAACAGTTAAGGCACTTAAAGAGAATATAAAAATACCGCTTGTAGCCGATATTCATTTTGATTACCGCTTGGCGCTTGAAAGCGTAGCTATGGGTGTTGATAAGGTGCGCATAAATCCGGGTAACATTGGTGACGAAAGCAAGGTAAAGCTGGTAGCAGACGCTTGCAGACGCGCTAATGTACCTATAAGAATCGGCGTAAATTCGGGCTCACTCGAAAAGGAGATTTTGGCAAAATACGGCTCTGTTACGCCTGAGGCTATGGTAGAAAGCGGACTTTATCATATTTCCTTGCTTGAAAAATTTGATTTTACAGATATTGTGCTCTCGCTTAAATCGTCCGACACCTTTAAAATGTATAAGGCGTATGAATTGGCGGCAGAAAAATGCAGATATCCCTTGCACTTAGGTGTTACCGAGGCGGGAACTGAAAATATGGGTGTTATAAAATCCGCCGCAGGTATTGGCGGACTGCTGCTTCGCGGAATAGGTAATACAATCAGAATTTCACTTACAGATGACCCTGTAAAAGAGGTAGAAGCGGGTAAAAAGCTTTTAAAGGCTATAGGACTTAGAAGTGACGGTATTAAGTTTGTTTCCTGTCCGACCTGCGGCAGAACAGAGATTGATTTAATAGGTATCGCTAAAAAGGCAGAAGAACGCCTTAAAGATGTTGATAAAAATATCACCGTGGCTATTATGGGCTGTGTAGTAAACGGTCCTGGAGAAGCGAGTGCTGCCGATATCGGTATTGCGGGCGGTAAGGGCTGCGGTGTGCTCTTTAAAAAGGGCGAAATTATTTGCAAATTACAAGAAGATGAATTACTTGACCGTTTAGTAGAAGAAATAGAAAAAATGTAACGGAGTTGAAAAAATGGCTACCCCCCGATTTTTAGATGTGTTTGCGGATTGCATCGGAGAAAATTTGAGAGAGTGCTTAGATGAGGCACTGCTTACAAAATGCAATCTTGATATAGATGAACGAAGACTTGATATAGAGCTTAGTTCTGGGAAATACATAACAAATGAAAATCAAATAAAAATCAATGTTGCGCTAAAAACGGCACTTAAGCTTACGGAATGTAATATAGCTTTTGTGTTTTTAAAGGATTCTCTTTGTATACAGGCTTGCATGGATATTGCCGAGGAGTTAAAGATTAAAAACCCTGCGGTTAACGGCTATCTCGGCGGTGCTGAGTATGAGCTTTTAGCAGACAGGGTAGTTGTTACTTTAAAGCATGGCGGTTATGAAAAGATACTTGAAAGCGGTTTTGTAAACAGCTTTAAAATTGTTACCGAAAACCGTTTCAGTAAAGGCTTGGATGTTGAATTTATAGGTCAGCTTGAGGACGTTGAAATGGAGCTTCCGCCTGTAGAAACGTCCGTTATTGAAAAGAAAGTAGTTAAAAAGACAGAAGAAAAGAAAATTTCATTTGAAAAGCGTCAGGACAAGCCACAAAACGGTATAGTTTACCTTGACAATCCAAAGCAGTTTTACGGCAGACGCTTAGATGCGTCGGACGTAAAGCCGATGATATCGGTATCTCCCGAGGATAACGAGATTTGCTGTTGGGGACAGGTTTTCGGCAAAGAAATCCGCACAATTAATACCAAGCGCGGTGAGAGCAATATTTTAAGCTTTTCTTTCTCGGATTACACAAACTCTATAAATTGCTCAATGTTTGTAGACCCTAAAAAAATGGATACTGTAGCCGAAGTAAAGGACGGTAATTACTTACTTATCCGTGGTTTTTATGAGTTTGATAACTATAAAAAGGACTTTATTTTAAAGCCAAACGCTATGGCTGTTTTGCAAAGCTATAGCGAAATGGATGACTATGAGGGCGACAAGAGAATAGAACTTCACTGCCACACTAATATGTCCGAAAAGGATGCTGTTTGCTCGGCAGAGAGCATTATTGAACAGGCATTTAAGTGGGGACATAAGGCGGTTGCAATTACCGACCACGGCGTAGTTCAGGCTTACCCAGCCGCTGCGGGTGCGGTTAAGAAAATCCGTAAAGGCGGCGGAGATTTTAAGCTGATTTACGGTATGGAAGGCTATTTTGTAGACGATACGGGAATTGACGTTTCTGAAATGAATGCGCGTCAGATTAAGCGTTATCATCAGATTATTTTGGTTAAAAATCTTGTAGGTCTTAAAAATCTTTATAAGCTTGTGTCGGATGCACACTTAAATAATTTTAAGGGCAGACCTCTTACACTTAAAAGTAAGCTTGATGAGCTGCGTGAGGGACTTATAATCGGCTCTGCCTGTGAAGCGGGTGAGCTTTTTCAGGCAATTTTAGAAAATAAGCCCGAAGAAGAGCTGCTTCGTATTGCGGATTATTATGATTACCTTGAAATACAGCCGCTTGGCAATAATGACTTTATGGTAAGGGAGTCTTCCTTGCCCGATAAAAAGGACAAAAAGGGTAATGTAATACCTAACAGATTTCGTCATATCACAAGTGTTGAGGTGCTTAAAGATTACAACCGCAAGATTGTGGAAATAGCGGATAAATTGGGCAAGCCTGTGGTTGCTACGGGTGACGTTCACTTCCTTAAAAAGAGTGATGAAATTATCCGTAAAATACTTATGGCTGGTCAAGGCTATGAGGCTGAGGAATTTGACTATCAGGCTCCGCTTTATTTTAAGACCACTAAAGAAATGCTTGAGGATTTCTCATACTTCGGTGAACGTGCAAAAGAGTTTGTTATAGACAATCCGCAAAAAATAGCCGATATGGTAAGTGATGATGTTATCCCCGTGCCTGAGGGTAACTATCCGCCTGTTATTGAGGGCTCGGACGATTTACTTCGTCAGATTTGTTGGGATAACGCCCATAAAAGATACGGCGAAGAGGTGCCCGAAATCGTAGCGAAGCGCCTTGATAAAGAGCTTAATTCGATTATTAATAACGGCTTCTCTATAATGTATATTTCGGCACAAAAGCTCGTAGCTTACAGTGAAGAAAACGGTTATCTTGTAGGCTCGCGTGGTTCAGTAGGCTCCTCCTTTGTTGCTACAATGGCAGGTATTTCCGAGGTTAACCCCTTAGCACCGCATTACGTTTGTCCTAACTGTCAGTATAGTGAGTTCTTTACCAAGGGTGAGGTGGGCTCAGGCTTTGACCTACCCGAAAAGAACTGCCCACACTGTAATACACCGCTAAACCGTGACGGTCACGATATCCCGTTTGAAACCTTCTTAGGCTTTAAGGGCGATAAGGTGCCCGATATAGACCTTAACTTTTCGGACGAATTTCAGACCGAGGTGCAAAAATATACCGAAACCCTTTTCGGTAGTGAAAACGTGTTTAAGGCGGGTACTATTTCTACCGTTGCCGAGAAAACCGCTTTTGGTTTTGCAAAGGCTTATGCCGAGAAAAAGGGAATTACACTCAGCAATGCTGAGCTTTCACGTCTGGCGGCTCTTGTAGAAAATTCTAAAATAAAGACCACCACAGGTCAGCACCCCGCGGGTATGATTGTAGTGCCGAGAACTAACACAATTTACGATTTCTGCCCGATACAGCACCCCGCTAATAAGGCGGAATCAGGCGTGGTTACTACGCATTTTGATTTCCATTCTATTCACGATACAATCCTAAAGCTTGACGAGCTCGGCCACGTGGTGCCTACTACGTACAAGTATCTTGAAGAGTATTCGGGCATACCTGTAAGTCAGGTTTCAATGAGTGACGAAAAGGTTTATAGCCTTTTCACTTCACCCGAGGCTTTGGGTGTTACACCTGAGGATATTGATTCTAAAACGGGTACATTCTGTATTCCGGAGTTTGGCACAAAGTTCGTTCGCGATATGCTTGTGGACTGCCGTCCCAAGAATTTTTCCGACCTTTTACAGATTTCGGGACTTTCTCACGGTACCGACGTTTATCTCGGTAACGCTAAAGACCTTATTGACAACGGCACCTGTACCATTTCAGAGGTTATCGGTACACGTGATAATATTATGGTGTACTTAATCCATCAGGGTATGGAGGAGGGCAGAGCCTTTCAAATAACTGAAACGGTGCGTAAGGGTCTTGTTGCTAAGGGTAAGGTTTCTAAGGAAGACTGGGGCAAGATGGAGGACGATATGCGTGCAGTAAATGTGCCCGAGTGGTATATCGGCAGCTGCTATAAGATTAAGTATATGTTCCCCAAAGCCCACGCGGCAGCTTATGTTATAGGCGCTTTGCGACTTGCTTGGTACAAGGTTTATAAACCGCTTGAATTTTACTGCGCTTACTTTACCGCGCGCCCCGAGGACGTGGACGTTCCAACCATTATGGGCGGAATAGGTGCGGTAAGACGCTATTTGCAGGATATTAAGAATAAGGGTAAGGAAGCAAGCCAAAAAGAGCTTGATGTTTATGAAAATATGCTTATTTTTAATGAACTTATGTCAAGAGGAATTGAGGTACTGCCCATTGATTTGGAAAAATCCCACGCTATGAAGTATCTGCCCGAAAACGGAAAAATCCGTTTGCCGTTCGGCGCACTTTCGGGTGTTGGCGAAAAGGCGGCGTACTCTATTTATGAGGCGGCAAGCAAGGGCGACTTTATTTCTAAGGAGGATTTCCAATTGCAAGCAGGTGTTTCAAAAACCATTATCCAAAACCTTGCCGATTTAGGCGCACTAAATTCTCTACCCGATACTAATCAAATATCTATGTTCTAAAAAGAAATCCCACCGTGAAAATCACGGTGGGATTGATTATTTGGTTTTCTTATACTTATAATTTGACCAAGCTGAGTAATACTTCTTACCGTCCACAGTTTTATAAGTACGTACTCTTACATAATAGGTCTTTTTAGCCTTTAGTGATTTAAGAGTTACATAGGTTGTTCTATAGTTCTTAATTGTTTTGCTTTTTGTGTATTTTTCCTTAAAGGTCTTAGAAGTAGAATACTGTATCTGATATCCTGTTACATGTGTAGATTTCTTTTTAATCGAAACTCTAAGGCTTTTTCTGTAAGCTGTAAGTTTTTTTACACTGGTTTTTCCCGGATTGATTTTAAAGGTTAAGTACTCAGTACCAGAATAATTACCCTTAAACTTGATTTTAACCTTGTAGCTTCCAATCTTTTTTCTGCCCTTTGGATATTCTACAGTATAATCCACATCTTTTTTAAGCTTATCACCGTTTGAATTTTTAACAGTTACGCTTGGCTTTTTGGATTTGCCGTTGTAGGTGTAGTTTGTGGTAGAAAGGCTTAATTTAAGCTTAGAGGATTTACAGGGGTTGATTTTGAAGGTAAGGTTTTTAGTGCCGCTATAATTACCCTTCATAGTTACCTTGATGGTATATGTACCTACCTTAGTTCTGCCTTGTGGGTATGAAACGGTATAGTCAATATCCTTTTCGAGTATTTTACCCGTGGTATCCTTAATGGTGACGCGTGGAGTTCTTACTTTACCGTTATAGGTATAGCTTGTAGTAGAAAGGGTGAAAACTTTGGGATAATATACGGTTTCATGGCGTTCTTGATAGCAAACACTGCATATTTTATCAACACTGCCGTTTTTGGAAGCGGTTGCAATTTCCATATTATAAGCATTGTATTTATGGAATGACGATAATGAGCAGGCATCATAATGCCAATTAACTGTATTTAATTCGCTATTATAACGTCCTAAGCTTATTTTTATTCTTTCTTCGGCATTGCCTGAATAATAAATGCTTTTTAATTTATTGCAATCATAAAACGCACTTTCGCCGATTGTTTTAACACTTTTGGGTATGTAAATTTTTTCGAGAGAACCACACCAAGAAAATGCACTTCCACCAATAGCTACTACTCCGTTTGGTATGGTGAGTTCTTTAAAGTTATCGCATGTGGCAAATGCGCCGTTGGCAATTACTTTAGTATCTTGTCTTAAAGAAAAGGAAGAATAATTCTCATCCGCATCAATTATATGCTTGCCAAGATAGAGTATACCGTCAACATAATTTGATTTGTTGTTGTAATATTGTGTGTAGAAGATGGCGTTATAACCTATAGATACTACTGTGTCGGGAGCTTTAATATCTTCAAGATACCAACAATATGAAAAAGCGTCATTTCCAATATGCTTAACCGAATCAGGAATAGTATAAGAAATATCCTTCTTGTTGTTAGGATATCTAATTAGTGTGGTTTTATTTTTATCAAAAAGGATACCATCGACAGAGCAATACTGCATATTTTGCGGGTCTACAGTTATACTTGTCAAATTATCACAATCAACGAAAGCACTTTCGCCGATGTTATTTACGCTTTTCGGTATTACAATATCAATTAGTTTAGAACAACAACGAAAAGCTGAAATACCAATCTCAATTACATTTTCGGGAATTGTTATACTAACTAGCGAAGAGCAACCGTAAAATGCAAATTTATCAATTATTTTAAGGGTGTTGGGAAGTGTTACTGTTTTTAATTTTGAGCAGTCCATAAAGGCACCGATGCCGATTGTAGTAACACCCTCGCTTATAACAAGCTCGGTGATGTTTTTGCCCCAAGGCCAATCGGTTTTATAACCCATACTGCCGTTACCGCTTATAGTAAGCTGTGTTCCGTCAAGTGTCCAAGAACAATCGCCAACATAACCCGTCGAAGAGGCAGACACTGTTAGCGAAAACAACGGCACCATAGAAAGTAACATTGTTAACACTAAAGCTAATGATAATAATTTTTTCATTACAATCTCTCCTTAAATAAAAAAGTGCGCAGTGTAAACTACGCACGAAAAATACATAGCTCCACTGTCGCCAAACAAAAATCAAACATTTCTTACTCAAGGTATAGATATGCAGAAATAGAGCATTAGTATTTTTACCGAAATAAAAAAATCTATACTGAGTAATAAGAATATTAAATTTTTGTTTGGCAATGTTAGTTTACCACAAATTTTGGAAAAATGCAAGATTATATATATTAACGCATAAAAAACTCCGCCGTAGCGGAGTTTTTTTATTAGTTAGAAATGTAATACTTTACAAGTGACTGCAGCAGTGTGTCGCGGTCAATTTTTCTTATAAGGTTACGGGCGTTATTATGCGTGGTAATATATGTCGGGTCTTCGGACAGTATATAGCCTACAAGCTGGTTTATGGGGTTGTAGCCTTTCTCCTTTAACGCATCGTAAACGCTTACGAGTGTCATACGTATTTGTTGCTCGGTTTGGTCACCTACCGAAAAGGTCATAGTCTTATCATTCATAAATAACACCTCTTTGTATCTTTATTATATACCTATAGTATAACAATTTTTCTGAAAATTCAAGTATTATTTTCTAAGCTCGGCGCCAATGCTTTCAAGCTTCTTTATAATCTTGGAGCTTGCATCCTCAATTTCGGTATCGGTAAGGGTGCTGTCGGCTGAACGCAGGAACACGTTAAATGCAACACTCTTCTTGCCTTCGGGGATTTGTGCGCCCTCATAAATATCGAAAAGCTTGATTTTTTCAAGAAGTCTGCCCGCACCCGAAGAAATTGCTTTTTCGAGGTTGCCTACAGGAACTGTCTTATCAACTAGCACCGCAAAGTCACGCTCAACAGCGGGGAATTTGGGTAACGGTTTGTAAACGGTCTTGCGTTTTTCGATAGCGAGTAAAACGTCAAGCTTAATTTCTGCTACAAAAACAGGGCAGTCAATACCGTAGCTTTCGGCTACAGCAGGGTGTACCTGACCGAAAACAGCACATTCCTTATTATTAGCTTTAACTAAAGCCTGTCTGCCGGGGTGGAGGTAAGGCTCTGCACTGCGCTCATACTGGGTGTGGCCGCCTAACAGATTGCAGATTGCCTCAATAATACCCTTTAAGGTGAAGAAGTCTTCATTTTCGCCGTAAATACCGATAGACATTGTCGGAATTTCAAGCGGTTGCTCTGTAAGAGGGAGAGCCTTTGGAATAAAGCGTTTGCTTATTTCAAAGAATCTGCCATCGGCAATTTTCTTGTTAATATTAGTAGCAAGAACAGTGAGCATACTTGTAGTAAGCTGTGTTCTCATTGTTGAATACTCGTCGCCTAAAGGATTGATAATCTTAACCTGATTTCTTCGCTCGTCATCCTCTGGTAAAAGAAGTGTGTCAATAGCCTTGCTTGCTATAAACGAATAGGTCGCAATTTCAAAAGCGCCTGCGCCGTTTAAGAGAGCCTTAATTTTATCGGTTTTAATTCTTTCGGGCAATTTTGTGCCGCGTACTACCGCACCCTTCATTTTTGTGCCTACGATATGGTCATAGCCGTAAATACGCATAACCTCTTCGGCTAAATCAGCTCTGCCTTCAATGTCATCGCGGATAGAGGGAACGCGGGTTGTAAGCATATTGCCGTCAATGGTGGTGGGAAGCTCTAAAGAATTTAAGATTTCCACAATACGTTCTTTCGGGATTTCAACACCCAAAAGCTCAATAATACTATCGGTAGTAACCTTTAAAACACGTTCTTCAGGCAGTCCGTTATGACGGTCGAGTACACCGTCAATTATATCACCGGCATTAAGGTCGGAAATAAGCTGTAAAGCGCGCTCCATAGCATACTCTACATTTACAATGTCAATGCCCTTTTCAAATCTTCCGCTAGCTTCGGTACGTATACCTAAGGCTCTGCCTGTGTGGCGGACATTATCGCGGCGGAATTTGGCAGATTCTAAGAATAAATCAGTGGTATCGTTCTCGATTTCGCTTTCCTTACCGCCCATAATACCTGCAAGGCAGGAGGGCTTTTCGCCGTCGGCAATTACAAGCATATCGGTAGAAAGCTCGTAATCCTTGCCGTCAAGTGTGGTAATTTTTTCACCCTCGCGGGCAGTTCTTACAATAATCTTTTTATCGCTTAAATCGTTGTAGTTGAAAGCGTGCATAGGCTGACCTGTTTCAAGCATTACAAAGTTTGTAATATCAACAATATTATTTATAGGTCTCATACCCGAAGCGGTAATAGCCTTTTGCATCCACGCGGGACTTTCTTTAATACGAAGATTTTTAACAACTCTTCCCACATAACGTGGGCAAAGGTCATAGTTTTCAACCTGAACGTCAATATAGTCCTTAATATCTCCGCCAACGGTTTTGTATTCGGGCTTTGGTGCCTTAAACTCGGTACCGAGTACAACGCTTATTTCTTTTGCAACACCTAAGAAACAGTTACAGTCGGGGCGGTTTGCGGTAATTTTAAAGTCAATAATATAGTCGTTAAGACCTAAAACATCTCGCATATCTGTACCGATAACCTCGGTATCTTTAAGGATTAAAATACCGTTTACCGATGCACCATTGTAATCTGCTTCAGTAAGGCATAATTCCTCACCCGAGCAGAGCATACCGTTAGATTCTACACCACGAAGCTTGCCTTTTACAATATGCATACCGTTGGGGAGGTGGCTGTCGTCCAATGCGGCGGGTACTAAATCACCTTCGGCGATATTTTGTGCGCCTGTAACGATTTGTACAAGCTCATCTTTACCGATATTCATCTGGCAAATCTGTAAATGGTCGCTGTTTTCGTGGGGAGCAATACTCTCAATACGGGCAACAACCACGTTCTGTAGATTTTCGCCCTCTTTTTCAATGCTTTCCACTTCAAAGCCTGCCATAACCATTTTATCGCAAAGCTCTTCTACAGGAACATTGATATCAACATAATATTTTAAAGTGTTAAGTGAAATCTTCATTTTTACCCCTCCTTAAAACTGGTCCAAAAAGCGCTTATCGTTTTCAAATAAAAGACGTATATCGCTTATCTTATAGCGGGTTGTGGTTAGACGGTCAAGACCGATACCGAACGCAAAGCCTGAGTATTCCTCGGGGTCGATACCGCAGCTGCGAAGTACGTTAGGATGTACCATACCTGCACCAAGGATTTCTATCCAACCGCTGCCCTTACATACGCGGCAGCCCTTGCCACCACATTCTGAACAGGTAACGTCAACCTCAACCGAAGGCTCTGTAAACGGGAAAAAGGAGGGACGGAACTTAACAGCGGTATCCTTACCGTAAATTTCACGTGCAAATTCTTCTAAAACACCCTTGAGGTCGCACATAGTAATGCCTTTATCAACCACAAGACCCTCAATCTGGTGGAAAACAGGGGAGTGGGTTGCGTCAACCTCGTCAGCACGGAAAACTCTGCCCGGGCAGATAACACGGATAGGCGGCTTGCGGTTTTCCATTGTTCTGATTTGCGCCGCAGAGGTCTGGGTGCGCAAAAGAAGATTTTCTGCCAAGTAGAATGTATCCTGCATATCGCGTGCAGGGTGGTCGGCAGGAACGTTAAGACATTCAAAGTTGTAATAATCGGTTTCAACCTCGGGACCGTCTACAACGTCAAAGCCCATTGAGGTGAAAATATCAATCATATCGTTAAGTACTGTATTAAGCGGATGAAGCTTGCCCTTTGAAATTTCGGTAGCGGGTAGGGTTATATCAATAGTTTCATCCTTTAATTTTTGCTCCAAGGCTTTCTGCTGCATAAGCTCGCCCTTTTCAGTAATAAGGGCCTCAACCTCTGCTTTGGCTTGGTTTACAAGCTGCCCCATAACAGGGCGCTCTTCCGGTGAAAGCGAGCCCATTTGCTTTAAGATTGCGGTAAGCTCACCCTTTTTGCCTAAATATTTTACTCTTAAATTTTCAATTTCGGCTTGTGTCTGAGCCTCAGTAATAGCAAGCTTTGCCTGAGTGCTTATGGCTTCAAGTTGTGTTTTCATCAAAAAACCTCCAAAAAATAAAATAAACTCCGTCCTATAATCACAGGACGAAGCATAGTTTTCTCCGCGGTACCACCCGTATTTTTGCAAAAGCAAACACTCTTGTAACCTATAACGGGGTTTCCGTCAGTACCTACTGCAATTTTCAGCACTGCTGCTCTTAAGGGAACTTCAGGTAAAACCCTGCACTTATATCCGCTTTCAGCCTTGGCGGACACTCTCTGAAAGGCGGTAAAACCCTACTTTCCTTCGTCATCGCATTTACATACACAATAATAACACTATTATTTATAATTTGCAAGTATTTTTTCTTTTAATTTCCGTGCTTTTGTGATATAATAAGGTAAATTATTGGGAAAAGTGGTAAAAATGTTTAATAATCTTACAACTATGGCGTATAATTCAGCTGTCGAAATTATAAATATAGCAAACCTAAAAGAAAAGGATATTCTTGTTATCGGTTGCTCTACAAGTGAAATATTAGGCGAAAAAATCGGCACAAGCTCTTCGCCTGAAGCGGCAAAGGCGGTGTTTGACGGTATATACAAAGCCGCCTGTGAAAAGGGTGTATTTGTCGCGGCACAGTGCTGTGAACATCTGAACCGTGCTATAATAATTGAGCGTGAGGCAGTGCCATTTTCGGATATAGTGAATGTTGTACCCAAGGCAAAGGCTGGCGGCTCTTTTGCTACAGCGGCGTATGCTGCTTTTAAAAATCCTGTAGCGGTGGAGGAAATTAAGGCTCAGGCAGGGCTTGATATTGGGTTTACTATGATTGGAATGCATATAAAAGCGGTGGCGGTGCCTGTAAGGCTTGAAAATAACAAAATCGGTAACGCTGTCGTTTTAGCGGCAAGAAGCCGACCTAAGTTTATCGGCGGCGAGCGAGCGCATTATGACCAAAATTTAACTTGACATATTTATGCATATAAAGTATGATTTTTTTAAGGTAAGGTGACTAATTATGAAGTATGAAGTACTAAAGCTATTATCACAAAACGCAAAATACA
The DNA here is from genome assembly GCA_017516445.1 of Clostridia bacterium. Lineage (GTDB taxonomy): Bacteria > Bacillota > Clostridia > Oscillospirales > Acutalibacteraceae > UBA737. Next base: position 66,331 of record JAFXCZ010000013.1, on the reverse strand, counting down.
GTCCTGAGGATATTTCGACAATGCTCGGCATTACCGAAGCTGAGGTTGTGGATATTATCAGTGAGCTTGAAAAGGATAATGTCATTCGCGGTTATAAGGCGGTTATCGACTGGGAAAAGCTTGACGGTGCCTATGTTTCGGCAATAGTTGAGCTTAATGTTGTGCCAAAGGCAGGACTCGGTTTTGAAGAGGTTGCCGAAAAAATTATGAAATACCGCGAGGTTGAGGCAGTTTATCTTATGTCAGGCGATTATGACCTTAATATTATCGTAAAGGGTAAAACCTTACAGGATATCGCTTGGTTTGTCGCAAAAGAGCTTGCTACTATCGACTCTGTTACCTCTACTGCAACGCATTTTGTAATGCGCCGTTATAAAGATATGGATGTTGAGCTTATAACAGGTGTTAATGATGACAGGGGGCAGCTCTTCGTATGATAGATTACGGCAAGGTATTAAACAAAACTGTTACCGACATTAAACCGTCAGGTATCCGTAAGTTTTTTGATATTGCCGCTACTATGGACGATGTAATTTCTTTGGGTGTTGGCGAGCCTGATTTTCAGACACCTTGGTCTATCAGAAAAGCAGGTATTGAGTCACTTCAACGCGGAAAAACAAAGTATACATCTAACTGGGGACTTATTGAGCTTAGACGTGAGATTTCAAATTATCTTGAACGTAAGTTTTCGGTTAAGTATTGCCCTGAGAATGAGATATTAGTAACGGTAGGCGGCAGTGAGGCTATTGATATGGCTTTGCGCGCACTTATAAACTACGGTGATGAGGTTATTATCCCACAGCCAAGCTATGTTTGCTATGAGCCTATAACCCGTATAGCAGGCGGTGTTCCTGTTATTGTAAATACTAAGGCAGAGAATGATTTTAAGATTACTGCGGAAGAATTAAGGTCGGTAATAACCGATAAAACAAAGGTGCTTATTCTTCCTTATCCGTCTAACCCAACGGGTGCAATAATGGAAAAGGAAGACCTTTTGGAAATTGCAAAGGTGCTTGATGGCACCGATATAATGGTGCTTTCGGACGAGATTTATGCAGAGCTTACCTTTTCGGGCAAGCCGCACGTTTCACCTGCTTCTTTAGAAGGCTTTTTTGAACGCACTATTACAGTGAACGGTTTTTCTAAGGCGTTTTCAATGACAGGTTGGCGTCTTGGTTTTGCTTGCGGCCCTAAGCCTGTTATTGATGAGATTACAAAAATTCATCAGTTTGCGATAATGTCTTCACCCACTACCAGCCAATACGCTGCTATTGAGGCGCTTAAAAACTGCGACGAGGATGTTAAATATATGTTAAAGCAGTATAATATGCGCCGCAGAATGATTGTGGCAGGCTTTAATAAAATAGGGCTTACCTGTCGTGAGCCTAAGGGTGCGTTTTATGCGTTCCCGTCTATTCAGTCTACGGGTATGACGAGTGAGGAATTCTGCGAAAAGCTTCTTTATTCTAAAAAAGTGGCGGTTGTTCCGGGTACTGCTTTTGGCGAGAGCGGTGAGGGCTTTATAAGGGCATCTTACTGTTATTCGGTAGAGCATATTAAAGAAGCACTTTCCCGTATAGAAGAATTTTTAAAGGAAATTAAATAGCATTAAGCCTTGCAAACCTCAAAATTGCAAGGCTTTTTCTAAAATTATTAAATTTTTTATTGACAAAATAAATTATTATGGTATAATAATTCTTGTTCTATGGTGGATGTAGCTTAGTTGGTTAAAGCGCCAGTTTGTGGCACTGGAGACCGTGGGTTCGAGTCCCATCTTCCACCCCACATTTTACGGTACGCGTAAGCGTGCCGTAAATTTAAATTCAATATACACTTTGGGGTGTCGTCAAGCGGTAAGACACAGCACTTTGACTGCTGCATTCGTAGGTTCGAATCCTGCCACCCCAGCCAAAATCGACAAGTTTCGGCAGAAACTTGTCGATTTTACTTTTTACCTCTTCACTTTTCACTATTCTTTGCTGTCAATTTCAGTTGCGGTGTGCTTCGGTACGACTCATAAATATTTAAGGGTCCAAACACATAGATTGAAAAATCCAATAGCGTTGAATTTGTGCACTCAGCCAAAAAAGCCTTGAACACTGGTGTTCAAGGCTTTTTTTATTTACTGTTTTTTCTGAATTTCAAATAATCTTCAAGTATTATAACGGCGGCAACGGCATCTACAACAGCTTTTCGTTTTTTGCCGCGGGTGTCGGTAAAATTAAGCGCGGTATGGGCTGAAACGGTGGTACAGCGCTCGTCCCACATAACAACGTTTTTGCTGCTGGCGGTTGCAATTTTTCCACCTATTTGTCGACATTCGTCAGCGCGCTCGCCCTCGCTGCCGTCCATATTTTTAGGCAGTCCTACAACAATAAGCTCGGCAGAGTAATCTTCTGCACAAGCACAAATTTTTTGCACTAATTTTTCGGTATTATATTCGGTAATAACGGTTTTTGGAAAAGCAAAGCTTTCGCCGCTGTCGGATACGGCAATGCCTGTTCGTGCTTTTCCTAAATCTACTGACATTATTATCATTTGTTCACCTTCATAAATTCAGATGCACGGCTTTTTTTTGGTAAAAATTCCTGCGGCACGTGAGATGCATCGTTATAAAACTGCACAGTAACATCATCACCGTCGACAATCAAAAGGGCTACTGCCGTATTGTCGGCTAACGTTATGTTTTTCAAATTGTGAATATCATCACTTAAAAGCTTACATAATAAACAGCGTATAACACCGCCGTGAGTAGCACATGCTACGGTTTTGCCTGGGTTTTTCTTTGCAATTTCTAAAAAAGTGTTGTATATTCGCTCATAAGCGTGGCGCATTGATTCACCGTTTTGCGGTGCAAAATCCTCAGGGTGATTTTGCCATGCGTCAGCAAGCTCGGGCATTTTTTCAAAGGTTTCTTTAATCGGTTTACCCTCAACAATACCGCCGTTAAGCTCAATAAGTCCTTTATGCTCTATAATTTCAATATCACGGTTGTTTTTAAGCGCAAGGGCGGTTTTATAAGCCCTTTTAAGCGGGCTTGAATAAACTGTATCTAGGGGGATGTTTTCAAAACGTTTTTTTAAAAATTCAAGCTGTTTTGCGCCTAAATCGGTAATATCAGTATCACTCACACCTTGGAAAACCTGAGCCACATTTCCAGTGGCTTCACAGTGGCGCACAAAATATATTTTAGTCAAAATTATCACCAAAAAAATTATATCACAAACAGTCGTTTTTTTCAATCATTAAAAAATTTAAGGTTTTTTTTACATTTATTAAAAATTGCTGTTACGCGCAAAATATTAGAGGGTGATTTTTTGAAATTTGCACGGGTTTTAATAAAAACTTTATTTTTTGTTTTTTTGTGCTTTAATATTTTGGTTTTTGGCACTGTTATATATTTAGACTATAATGTTGAGAATGAGTTTAAAATCAAAAGCGGAGAAACACTTAATATCAACGCGGCGGTTCCCATTACGGCGGAGTATAACGGCTCTAATTTTTCCCGCGTCGGCGGTGCTTACAGTGTAGGCGAGAAATTTGAGGTTGATTTAAAGGCTTTTGGGCTTATACCGATTTCTACTGCCAAGGTAGAGATTATTGATGAACTGCAGGTGGCAGTTTTAGGAACACCGTTTGGCATGAAGATTTACACTAAGGGTGTGCTTGTGAGTGATATTACAGAGGTTATAACAGAAAGTGGCACAAAAAATCCTGCTAAAAAAGCAGGACTAAGGATAGGGGATTATATTTTGTCGGTTGACGGCAAAGAGGTTTTAACAAATGAGGAATTAGGGTATATTGTAGAAAACTCTAAGGGCGAAAAAATGCGGCTTGAGGTAATGCGCGGTAATAAAAAGCTGTGGTTTTCGTTAAGCGCTGTAAAATCAAAGGATACGGGCGATTATAAGATTGGAGTATGGGTAAAGGACAGCTCGGCGGGAATAGGTACGCTTACCTTTTACAGCCCGTCAACCAATCTTTTGTGCGGACTCGGTCACGGGGTTTGCGATGACGATAGTAAAAAGCTTTTGAAGATTAATAAGGGTGAGATTGTTTCTGCGCAGATAATTTCGGTTGAGAAAGGGAAGATGGGCACACCCGGTCAATTAAAGGGCAGATTTAATTATGAAACACTGGGAGATATTTGCCTTAACTGTGAGCAGGGAATATACTCTGATTTCAGCGGAAATTTGAAGTTCACCAACCTTACCGAAATCGCGTTAAAGCAGGAAATTAAAGAGGGTGAAGCTGAAATTTTTTGCACAGTAAACGGTGACGCACCGCAGTATTATTCGTGTAATATTGAAATTCGCAATTCAAATTATAATTCCGCTACCCAAAATATGCTCATAACCGTAACCGATAAAGCCTTGCTTGAAAAAACAGGCGGTATTGTTCAAGGTATGAGCGGCAGTCCCATTTTGCAAAACGGCAAGCTGATCGGAGCTGTCACACACGTGCTTATAGACGAGCCAACCAAAGGCTACGGTATATTTGCAGAGAATATGTTAGAGACTGCACAAGGGGTGGCAGAAGAAAATTTAAAAGAAGCATCATAACAGTAAGGACTCCTAATCGGAGTCCTTTTCTATTGCATTTTAAGACAAAATATGATATACTGAAATTTGCCAAATAAAATTAATGTACTCGCATATTGATTTAGTTTGGTGACTATCGGAGTTTGCGTTTTTTGTGCGGTCTACTTCGGTAGCCGTGCTTTATTATTTTGGAGATGGTCAAGTGAAAAAAATCATTACATTAATATTAAGTGTACTTTTGATTATTGAAATGTTGCCAATATCAGCATTTGCGTTAGAAAGTGTTGACTTTACAAATATTATGTCAAAATGGGATGGCAGCATAGCATCAGGTTTCGCCAAAGGTTCGGGTACCGAAATTGATCCTTATATAATTAGTACAGGCTCAGAATTAGCATATTTAGCCAAAGAAGTTAATAATGGCCGTAATTTTGAAGGTGAGTACATATTTTTAGCAAATGATATTGATTTGCAAAACAAACCTTGGACACCAATTGGCAAAGTGACTTCGTATGATATTTATGCAAGTGTAGATTTAACAAAGGATAGATGCGTTGCATTTTCTGGCACTTTTGAGGGTAATTGTCATACGATTTACAATGTTTCATTTGGAAATAATTATCCTTATTTTTATATGGGACTATTTGCTGTTTCTTTTGGAACTATTCAAAACCTTTATGTAGAAAATCTTGATGTGGTATATCCAAAATCAAATTATAACCCTACATCTTTCACTGAACATCATTATTATGCAGGAATAGTTACGTTTCAAATAGGCGGTACTATTTATAATTGTCATTATAGCGGTAATGTTGATAGTTGTTTTAGTGCTTGTTCTGGAATTGTATATTCAGCGAAAGATTCTATTGTAAAAAACTGTACATCTTCAGGAAGTATAACATATGATGGAGCAGAACCTGAGTATTATGCATATTGTTCTGGAATTGTTACAATTTGTTCTTCGTCGAAATTGGAAAATTGTATTAATTATATGAAGTTAAACCTTGTCAACTATGTTAAAGGTGGAGGTATATCTTATCAAGCAAAGGGGGATCCAGAATACTATAATTGTGTTAATTATGGAGATATTACTTCTGACAAGCGAGATATTTCTGGAATAGTTGTAATCGCGGGAGGAATCAAGCTTAATAACTGTAAAAATTATGGCAATATAATGATATATAGTGAAAAGAACACTACCGCAGGAGCGGGCGGTATTATTGTATCTATGAGTTCTGGTGAGATTTTAAATTGCTCTAATTACGGTGATATACATGCTGTTGGGAGTGATGCAGCTGGTATACTCACTTGCCCACATAGTAGTGATACGATTATCAATATTGAAAATTGTTTTAATAAGGGAAATATAACAACAGAAAAGTATTTTGCAGGTGGAATCGTTGCATGGGGATGGCTTGATAATACAACAATTAAAAATTGCTATAATACGGGAACAATTACCGGGATAAATCCAGAATATAGTTATTCAACATGTGGTGGAATCAGTGGTGCAAACTCAGGAAGCGGTGCTAAGATTCTATTTTGTTATAACACGGGAACAATTTCTTCGAAAGCCAGAACGGCAGCAATATGTTATGGGTCATCGGGATATGAATACGATGTTGACTTTTGTTATTATTTAGATAATATTACGATAGGTGTAAAAAACAACTTAAATAGTACTGCCACTGTGAGAAAACTTACATCGTTTGAAATGAAACTGCAACAGAATTACGAAGGATTTGATTTTAAAAATACATGGGCTATTTCACCAGATAAAAACGGTGGATATCCATGTTTGAAAAACAATCCCGAAGTTAATCTAACTGATACTTCTTTTATAAACTTTTCTAAAACAAAAAACGAATTAGAATATCCTATTTTCTCTGAAGAATCTTTTGCTAAACAATTAAAGGTTTGGATAAATGAAAGTGATTATTTTCAGTCTTTCGAGAAGTATTTAAGCAATTATACATATGAAGAGTTGTTATATAAAACAATCGATATTCCTGTTATGGATTCGTCCAGCGGTACAGCGTTTAATATTAACGGACAAGCACAAATTAAGGATTTGATGGCATATATAATCTTTTCGGATAGAGCACAGAAATATATTAATAATGTTATGATTAATGTTAATGCAAAAATATCTTCTAATGATATTAATGGTGCTTTTGAATATTTTTTGGAAAAGCTTAAAATATTTAACGCACAATACTATTATTTTCAAAACAAACTAAATGGCGGTGATGCATTTAATGAAGGTTTACAGGCACTATTGTTAGCAAAAACCGCCATGGCAATTGTAGATGAACTAAAGGTAACTTTTAAAAACGGAGAAACGGAATATATTATCCTTAATAAACAAGGAAAAACTATAGATGAGTTTATAGAAGAACATAAGGAGGATATTACCGCTGTTATTCCATTAAAGTCTTATAGTTATTTAACAGATATTTATAAAGCAAATCTCGCTGAATCTTCTGAACTTTACTATTATGATGATTTAAAATATTATATTCTTTCCGGCGGAGATACCTCATATTTGAATCCAACATATAGCTCTTCTCTTAAAGGATATTCGTTATTTGTTAAAAATTCAAAATTTGTTATTAAAGCATTGAAGGAATCCGGCGAGTCGATAGATGCCGATTCATTAATAACATTGGGTTTAGATAATCTAAGTTATTTTTCCGATCATTTTGATAGCAAAACAGCAGAAATAATAAAAGCTGCCAAGGAGGGCTATGAATATTTCGGCACTGCTACAGATTTAGTAAAGGCAATATCATCCGCATCATTACTGGGTGTCGTCTCTGGTGCTTGGAGTTTATCAAACGCATATATTGATGAGGTTAAAGAGGTCTATCAAAATGCAGAATCAACAGAAGCTGGATGGTATGCGTTTACGTATTATTACTTAAGTAAAGAAAATCCTGATCTATTAAATGCTATGATAAATTTAGATACTGGTTCTGCAAGTTGGAATTTTGATGGTATGATATCATATGGTTTCCCTTGCGATTATAATGATAAATTGCAAAATGCAATTGTTAGTTATTATAGCAAAAAGCAATCCTATTTAGAGCACACATATACTCCAGATGAGGATTTTCGTATGTATTTATTGAATGCTGCGAACACACTTAATACGATTACCAACATGGATTGTGAAACTTATAAGAATGATTTGATAGAATATCTTTTGGCTAAGTTGAATTCTGAAGTTGATAGTCGTGGCATAAAATTCAGAGTGGAAACCACTTCTAATATAGCGAACGGAGGCACTATATCAGGAAACGGTGTTTATTTGGCAGATAATAATGTAACTATCGCTGCCGAAGCAAATGACGGATATAAATTTATTGGCTGGATTGATTTATCTACGGGAGAAACTATTAGCACTCAAAATATATACAGTTTTAAAGTCACTAAAGATCATCACTATTTAGCACAATTCATATCATACAACGAAGAGTCTTTTTGTTTGCCAACTATAGTTAGTCAATCGCAAAGTGCTTCTTATTATTTAGGGCAAGAGATTCAATCATTGTGTATAAATGCAAGTATTGATAATCTAGATGACCTTAGTATTAATTGGTATCAAACTCCATATTCTTCTAAGGATGGTGGAACTTTAGTTTATGAAGGAAATTCCTTTGTTCCAAATATTACTGAAATAGGCAATTATTATTATTATGCTATTATCAAAAATGTTAAAAAGCCTTCTGCAAAAGTGTATAGCAAACCTATTTGTTTAACTATAAAAAAACCATTAGTAATAGATTTGCAAATATCAAAAGAACCTACGCAAAAAGTATATTTAACAAATGAAACATTTAATAAAACGGGTATGAGTGTTAATTTGTTATACAGTGATGGTAGTGTTCAAAATATTTCTAATTATATTGCGAATTATGATTTTTCTACTGAAGGCAAAAAAGTAGTAACGATAGGTTATTTGGGATTTATTCAGAATGTAACTGTTGAAGTAGTCACAGTTTTAAATGGAGCATTTTCTTCTGGAGTGGGTTGGAGATTAGATTCGATTGAAAAAGTGTTAAGAGTTTATGGTGATACTAATATTCCTAATTTTGCTTGTTTAGAAGTAAATGGTTATAGCAAATATATAAAAGATATAATTATAGATGAAGGTGTAACGACGATAAATAATTATGCTTTTTATGGGTTAAAAGATTATGAAAGAATTACTATTCCGTTTAGTGTAACTTCAATAGCTAATAATGCTTTTATAAATAATTCGGATTTTACTATATATTGTTACTATTCTTCTTTTGCAAAAAAATTTGCAGCAGAAAATAATATAAATATTTCACTCATTAGAGTTGATTACGACGCCTCGGGGGATGGTATAGTTAGTTCACAGGATTTAGTCACAGTAAAGAGATATCTTTTAAATGATTGTGATATATCTCCTGATGGGGATTGCAATAAAGATGAGACAATAAATATTTGTGATTTAGTTGCTTTGAAAGAATTTATTGCTTTATCAAAGTGAAAATATTATAGATAAAAAATGCGACTTTATTGGTCCTAATATAACACATGCCGTGAAAATTTAATTACCAATAATACAAAGAAATCGTGCCTAATCGTTGCGATTTCTTTGTGTTTAAAGGAAATTTAAGAATTTATTTGAAATAAAAATGTGTTGGTCCTATATTGACACACTCGTGTCGGGAAGTCCTATTATCCAAAACGGCAAGCTTATCGGTGCAGTTACCCACGTGCTTATTGATGACAGCAACAAGGGATACGGAAATTATATAAGCATATTTTAAGGGAGGCGTTTCGCCTCCCGTTTTTTGTAATGTTGAGGGTGCTGTGCTCTATGAAAAAACTATATAGACTGAAATCGGGTCAAGGGCGGAGCCCTTTGTCGAGGGGTTGAAGGTGTCGCGATGAAATTTTAAAATAGTACATACTTGCCACCGAATTGAAAATCTTGGTTTTCACTCTTCGGTGGCGTTTTATTGTGAGCGGCAATTCGACACCGAAGGGGAAATCGAAATTTCCCTTTCAGGCGAATCTTTGCACCCTTTCTTTTCGCCAACACAAGAAAGGGTGTGCCCGTCGCGGCATTAGCGACAAGGTGGCAATGTTTATTTTCGTGTGCGGTTGGTACAAATATAAATATGTGACGTCGAGAGGATGTCGTTCTCTAGAAAAACCAATATCAAATTCCTTAAAAAACGCATTTAGCGGTTGAAAAAGGCGTAAAAATATGGTATGATATATTGAATAAATATTTTAAGGAGTGGGTTTCGTGGCTGATAATCGCCCTATCGGTGTATTCGATTCGGGACTTGGCGGATTAACGGTTGTTAAAGAGCTTATTAAAGAATTGCCAAAAGAAGACATTGTATATTTCGGTGATACAGGCCGTGTGCCATACGGCAACAGAAGCGTTGACACAATTAAAAAATACGCTTTAGAGGATGAGCAGTTTTTGTTAACGCACAACGTAAAGCTGATTGTTGCCGCTTGCGGTACGGTGTCCTCGGTAGCGAGTGATACCGCAAAAAAGCTTCCCGTTCCTTTTTTTGAGGTGGTATCGCACGCCTGTAAAACTGCGGTAAATACCACAAAAAACGGTAAAATCGCCGTTATCGGAACCTCGGCTACTGTATCGAGCGGTCAGCACAAGGCTGAAATCTTGAGGCTTAACCCCAACGCTTCGGTTATTACCTGTGCTTGTCCGTTGTTTGTGCCGTTAGTGGAAGAGGGCTGGTATAAAAAAGAGGATGCAATCGTTTTGGAAACGGTTAAGCGTTACTTAAAACCTATAATTGATTTCGGTGCAGATACCTTGATTTTGGGCTGTACACATTATCCTGTGCTTAGTGACGCGATTGCCAGTGTTTTAGGTGAGGGTGTTGCCCTTATAAATGCGGGTACGGCTACCGCTAAGGCTGTTGCAGATTTTCTCAACGAAAAAGCTCTATACAGTGAAAACGGCGGTGACCATAAATTTTTTGTAAGCGATAAGCCTAATTTCTTTAAAGAACAGGCAAGTGTTTTACTGCAGAAAGAAATTGATGACAGGCTGGTTGAAAAGGTGGATATAAACAGTTTATGATAAAGGATGTTATAATTGATATTAAAACCGAGCAAACGGTTGACGGCAACATCGATACTATTGAGTTTACAACCGACGGTAGATTCGGTGTTAAGGATGATAGCTACTTTATTTCCTATGACGAAAGCCGTTTGTTAGAGGTTGACGGAGAAATTAAGACCACCGTTTTTATTAAGCCAGATAATTCGGTTGTGCTTCAAAGAAGCGGTGCTTATAACAGTAAAATGGTTATCGAAAAAGGTGTTCGGAATAATTGCTTTTATGCTACACCTATGGGCGAGCTTTCGCTTGGAGTATTCGGTGAAAAGGTTAAAACTCGGCTTACGGGCAGCGGCGGTGATATTTGTATGAATTATACTATTGATACAAATTTGCAGCTTTTAAGCCATAACAGTGTAAAAATTTCCATTAAAGAGGTAAATTAAAAAATGTCTGTAATAGTAACAAAAGCAAAAGATGAAATTAAAAAGATTATAATAGACGCAACAAAAAGCGCTATGAAGGATGGAAGCTTAGCTGAAGCAGAGCTTACCGATTTTACGATAGAGGTGCCTGCTAACCGCTCGCACGGTGACTATGCTGTGAACGCGGCAATGGTTTGGTCGCGCCTTTTCAGATGCGCACCCCGTCAGATAGCAGAGGCTATAATTTCGCATACTGATTTTGAAAACAGCTATATTGAAAAGTGTGAAATTGCAGGCCCTGGATTTATAAACCTTTTCTTATCTCAAAAGTATTATGCCGACATTGTGGCTGACGTACTTGAAAAGGGCGGGGATTACGGCAAAAGCAACTACGGCGAAAATAAAAGGGTGCTTGTTGAGTTTGTATCTGCTAACCCCACAGGACCTATGCATATAGGTAACGCGCGCGGCGGTGCTTTGGGTGACTGCTTGGCGGCGGTTATGTCGGCAGCGGGCTATTACACCGAAAGAGAATTTTATATAAACGATGCGGGCAACCAGATTAACAAATTCGGTCTTTCGCTTGATTTAAGATATTTACAGCTTTATAAAGACGGTATAGAAATGCCTGAGGATTCCTACCACGGTGAAGATATCATTGCTCACGCTAAGGCTTTTGCTGAAATTCACGGTGACAGCTTTGTGGAAAAAACCGAGGAAGAGAGAAGAAAGGCGCTGGTTGAGTTTGCCCTGCCAAAGAATATTGAGGGACTTGAGCGCGACCTTTTAAAATACCGTATTAAATACGATACTTGGTTCAAAGAGAGTACACTTCACAACAACGGCGAAGCTACGAGAATTATTGAGCTTTTAAAGGAGAGCGGTCACACATATACCCAAGAGGATGCTTTATGGTTTAAGGCTACCGATTTTGGCTGTGATAAAGACTTTGTGCTTGTGCGCGCAAACGGTGTGCCGACCTATGTAGTGCCCGATATTGCTTATCACTACAACAAGCTTGTAACACGTAAATTCGACAAGGCAATCGATATTCTTGGTGCTGACCACCACGGCTATGTTCCGCGTCTTAAAGCCGCTTTGACAGCCTTGGGTGTTGATGCTTCTCGTCTTGATGTTGTACTTATGCAGATGGTACGTCTTGTGCGTGACGGAGAGGTTATTAAGGCTTCAAAGCGTTCGGGTAAAGCTATCACCCTTGTAACTCTTCTTGACGAAGTTCCGATTGATGCGGCAAGATTTTTCTTTAATCTTCGTGAGCCTAATTCGCATTTTGATTTTGATTTGGATTTGGCTGTTAATGAGTCAAACAGCAACCCTGTTTACTATGTTCAGTACGCTTATGCGAGAATTTGCAGTATTATCCGCAACCTTGAAGCAGAGGGTGTTGAGAATAAAAAGTGTAATTTATCAGAGCTTTCACTTTTAACAGCCCCTGAAGAAAAGGAGCTTATTTTGCATATTGCGGCGCTTACTGATGAAATTGTGGCTTCTGCAAAGGCTTATGACCCCGCTAAGATTACCCACTATGTAGAAGAGCTTGCGACTAAGTTCCATAAGTTCTATGCGGCTTGCAGAGTAAAGGGTATTGATGAAAATCTTATGCAGGCAAGACTTTCTCTTTGTGAGGCAACTGCAATGGTTATTAAAAACGTATTAACACTTCTTAAAATTGATGCTCCCGAAAAGATGTAAGGTGATTAAAATGAAAAATGCAAAAATGAATTTAACAATGCTTATGGATTTATATGAGCTTACAATGGCTAACGGTGTTTTCACAAGCGATATGAAGGACAATGTAGCTTATTTTGATATGTTCTTCCGCAGAGTTCCCGACAACGGCGGTTTTGCTATTATGGCGGGACTTGAACAGCTTATTGAATATATGCAGGACTTACACTTTGACGATGACGATATAGATTATTTGAGAAGTCTTAATTTGTTCTCGGACGAGTTTATAGATTATTTAAAGGATTTTAAGTTTGACTGTGATGTATGGGCAGTACCTGAGGGTACAGTTATCTTCCCGCAAGAGCCCATTGTTACAGTGCGCGGCAATGCTATGCAGGCTTTAATGCTTGAAACTATGGTATTGCTTACTATAAACCATCAGTCGCTTATTGCTACTAAGGCTAACCGTATTGTACGCGCGGCAGAGGGCAGACCTGTTATGGAATTCGGCGCACGCCGTGCCCACGGTAACGGTGCTGCTTATTACGGTGCGAGAGCGGCTATAATCGGTGGATGCACAGGCACCTCCTGTGTGCTTACTGCTAAGGATTTCGGTGTAAAGGCAAGCGGTACAATGGCTCACAGCTGGGTACAGCTTTTCCCCGATGAATATACCGCTTTTAAAACCTATGCCGAAAAATATCCCGATAGCTGTCTTTTACTCGTGGACACCTATAATGTTTTAAAATCGGGTATTCCTAATGCCATTAAGGTTTTTGACGAGGTGTTAAAGCCATTAGGCAAAAGACCTGTTGGTATCCGTATTGACAGCGGTGATATTACTTATCTTACTAAGAAAGCAAGAAAAATGCTTGATGATGCAGGCTATCCCGACTGTAAAATCTGCATTTCATACTCTTTGGACGAATACCTCATTCGTGATATGATTTTACAGGGTGCTAAGGTTGACACCTACGGAGTAGGTGAAAGACTTATCACCGCGCGCAGTGAGGCGGTTTTCGGCGGTGTTTACAAGCTTTCTGCCGTTGAAAAGGACGGAGAAATTATCCCCAAAATTAAGATTAGCGAAAACACTGCAAAAATCACATTGCCGGGTGTTAAAATACCGTGGCGCCTTTACGATAGGGAAACAGGCAAGGCTATTGCTGATGTTATTACTCTTGGTAATGAAAAAATTGACAGCAGTGAGCCGTACGAGATTTTCGACCCTGTTCACACCTGGAAGCGCAAGGTTGTTACTAACTTTGTAGCTAAAAAGCTTCAGGTTAAGGTTTTCGAAAAGGGCAAGCTTGTTTACGAAAACCCCAGCGTAGCCGAAATTTCCAACTACCGCGCTGAGCAGGTTGATTCTATGTGGGATGAGGTTAAACGTTTCGAAAATCCGCATACTTATTATGTCGATTTATCAGAAGAATTATGGAATCTTCGCCACAGTATGCTTACAAAGCTTAATAAAAACTGATAAAGGGAAATTAAAATGAAAAAAATATTATGTTTAGTTCTCGCGGTGTCTTTGGTTTTTTGTTTTACTGCTTGCGGTAAGGACAGCGGCGGTAAATCCAACAAGGTTGATTTGGAGTATTATGCAAAATTAGGTCAAATGCCTGAAGCTGAGTATTGCTTGGGAGAAAATCCCGATACTGTAAGGGAAGGTCTTGAGGGACTTCTAAAACAGGAAGAGGCAGAGCATAAGGAAGACCCAAACCACTCTCACGGTCACGATGAACAGGAATTTTATTTTGAATATGTAGAGGGCGAAAAGAACATTTTGCTTGATAACGGCAATATTTGTTATTATTACAATAAAGCAAATAAGGCTAAGGGAATTTCTTATATTGTAAATTACGATACCGCCTTCGGTTTCCCGATTGGTACGGTTATTTTAGAGGTGCAAGAGGCTCTTTCACAAACCAAATTAACCGAAGAGGCGTTAACAGAGGATAATGCATTTTTTGCAAGCTATGTTATTGACGGAACTGTTTTAAAGGCAGAGTTTGATGAAGCAACCGTTATTTTTGTTTTTCAGGAGAACGAGCTTTTTGCTACTGCTATATATAACGAAAATTGGAATAATTAAGGAGAAAATATGCCCACAGTTATTGAAAACACAGCCGCGCAGATGCCGCTTTTAGCACTTCGCGGACTTGTGGTTTTTCCAAATACCGTAGCATCGTTTGATGTTGGCAGAAAGAAATCTATAAATGCTCTTAAATATGCTATGGAAAAAAATCAGCTAATTTATCTTGTAACACAAAAGGATTTTTATGTTGACGACCCTGAAAAGGATGATTTGTATGAAATCGGTTGTGTTGCAAGGGTTAAACAGGTTTTAAGGGTAAGCGACGGCTTAACTAAGGTTTTGGTACAGGGCTTATACAGAGCAACACATACCGATTTTTATGCTCTTCCAGATTTTTATACCGCTAAGGTTACACCCTGCGAAGAAAAGCCTGTGACAAATCGCGAAATTTATAAGGAAACGCTTATAAGACGCGTGAGAAATGAATTTGCAAAATATATGTCACTTATGCCTAAAACCTCACCGGATATTGAGATGACGGTTGAAAATACCGAGGATATAGGCTTTTTGGCTGACTTTATTGCCTTTAATATTAACGCGCCTTTTGATGATAAGCAGTACATATTAGAGCAATTATCACCCGTAAAGCGTGCTAAAATTCTTATAGAGCTTCTCAATAAGGAATATGAGATTAATCAGATTGATAAACGTATCGCCGAAAAAACCCGCGCAGGTATAGATGAAAATCAAAAGGAATATTATTTGCGTGAGCAGTTAAAGGTAATTTCAAGTGAGCTTTACGGTGATGAAACCGCTGACGAGATTGACAGTTATCATACTAAAATCGAGTCACTTTCGGCAGATAATGCGGTTAAAGAACAGCTTCATATTCACGTTAATAAGCTTGCTAAAATGCCGCAAGGCTCACACGAGGGCACTGTTGAACGTAATTATCTTGATACCTGTCTTGAGCTTCCTTGGGAAGCCTTTACTAAAACCTCTACCGATGTTTTAAAGGCAGAAAAAATACTCAACCGTGACATTTACGGACTTTCAAAGGTTAAGGAACGCATACTCGAATTGCTTTCAGTTTACACCTTATCACCCGATATTAAGGGGCAGATTATCTGCCTTGTAGGCCCTCCCGGTGTAGGCAAAACCTCAATTGGTAAGACTGTTGCCGAATGTATGGGCAGAAGATTTGCGCGTGTGGCTTTAGGCGGTGTTCATGATGAATCCGAAATCCGCGGTCACCGTAAGACATATATCGGTGCAATGCCGGGTAAAATTATAAATGCCATAAAACAGGCAGGCAGCGGTAATCCTGTGATATTGCTTGATGAAGTTGATAAATTAGGTAAGGACTATAAGGGTGACCCCGCTTCCGCTTTGCTTGAGGTTTTAGACCCAGAGCAAAATAATACCTTTGTGGACCATTTTATTGAAATACCTTACGATTTAAGTCGCGCAGTATTTATTGCTACGGCAAATTCGCTTGATACTATTCCTGCACCTTTGCTTGACCGTATGGAAGTAATAGAGGTTTCAAGCTATACAAGGGAAGAAAAGTTCCATATAGCTAAAAAGCATCTTATTTTAAAGCAGATAGAGCGTCACGGTCTTACTAAAGCGCAAATACGTATTACAGATGCGGCTATATATTCGCTTATTGATTTTTATACCCGCGAAGCAGGGGTTAGAAAGCTTGAACGAAGTATTGCCTCACTTTGCAGAAAGACAGCTAAAATAATAGCCAGCGGTCAAAAGAAAAAGGTTATCATAACCGAAAAAGAGGTTGAAGTAATGCTCGGTAGTCATAAATACACACCCGAGGTTATTTTAAGTGAAGACCAGGTTGGTATTATAAACGGTCTTGCTTGGACGAGTGTCGGCGGCGAAATAATGCAGCTTGAGGTTTCGGTAATGGATGGTACTGGCAAGGTTGAGCTTACAGGCTCTTTGGGCGATGTTATGAAGGAATCTGCTATGACAGCCGTAAGCTTTGTGAGAGCGAATGCCTTAAAATACGGTATCGATACCTTGTTTTATAAGAATAAGGATATTCACATTCACGCGACTGAGGCTGCTGTTCCAAAGGACGGCCCATCGGCAGGAGTTACCATTGTTACGGCGTTGGTTTCTGCCCTTACGGGTAAAAAAATTAAGCGCGATATTGCTATGACGGGTGAAGTTACACTGCGCGGCAGAGTGCTTAAAATCGGCGGACTTCGTGAAAAGTCTATGGCGGCTTACCGTTCGGGAGTAAAAACGGTCTTTATTCCAAAGGAAAACCTCTGTGATTTAGAAGAGGTTGACAGTGTTGTTAAGGAAAATATACGATTTATACCTGTTTCCTTTGCCGAAGAGATACTCGATTATGCTTTTACACAAGAGGATAAAGAAACAAAGGCAGAAAATCATATTTTCGATAATTATAACGCATCGGCTCGTAATTCAATAAGCCAATAGGGAAGTGGTAGTATGAATTTTAATAATGCAGAGTTTGAAAAGGCTTTCGGCACATTTGCGCAGTTGGAGGAGTCTACACTTCCCGAAATCTGCTTTTGCGGTAGGTCTAATGTAGGCAAATCCTCACTTATAAACAAGGTTTTAAATCGCAAATCCATTGCACGCGTAAGCTCAAAACCGGGTAAAACTGTTACTATAAATTTTTATAAGGTGGATAATATCCGTCTTGTTGATTTGCCCGGCTACGGTTACGCTAAGGTGAATTACAGTGAGCGTGAGCGTTGGAGTGAGCTTATGGAGGGGTATTTTAAGTCTGAAAGAGATATAAGAATGGCTTTTCAGCTTATTGATATGCGCCATCCTGCTACCGATTTTGATATTTCTATGCTTGATTTTTTGAGTCAGATGGGAATACCCTACACTGTGGTTTTAACCAAGGCTGATAAGCTTAATAAAACCGAAACTGAAAAACGTCTTCAGCTTATAAAGCAAGAATTGGGAGAATTTGCAGAAAATACGAAAATTATACCTTTTTCGGCACAAAATAATACGGGTGCTATGGCACTTCGCGAAATTATTGAGCAAGTAAATTCTTGACAGTTGACATTTTTATAATTTAATGGTAAAATAATTTTGATAAAGGCTATGATGAAGAGAAGTAGTATTATTTAGAGTTTAAAGAGAGCCGCTGACGGTGGAAATGCGGTAATTTCGGTAATATGAATAACACTTCGAAGCTGCAAACCTAAAAGCTTACACTTAGTAGGGGCGCCGTAATTGATGCGTTAAATCAAACCAACTTAACGGTTGAAAGTGACCTTTTTTAAGGTAAATTAGGTGGCACCGCGGATAATGCGTCTATTCGTCCTAAAGTAACGGGACTAATGGGCGCTATTTTTTTAGGAGTGGTATTATGAAACACATTGATATTTACAAAATTTTTGAAGAAAAAGAATTACTAAATACTGAAGTTACAGTATGCGGTTGGGTAAGAACCTCGCGCGACTCTAAAAATATGGCTTTTATTGAGCTTAATGACGGCACTACCTTAAAGCATTTGCAGATAGTTATTGATAAGTCCGAGATGAGCGATATTGCAGAGTTTATGAAGCTTGGCACCTCCTTAAAGGTGTGCGGTACACTTGTAAAGTCTGCCGTTGCGGTTGATTCGGTTGAAATCAATGCAAAATCTATTGAGGTTTTGGGTGCTTGCCCACCTGAATATCCGTTACAGAAAAAGCGCCACACTCTTGAATATTTGCGTACAATTCCGCATCTTCGTGTTAGGACTAACACCTTTAATGCGGTGCTTCGTGTGCGTTCGGTTGTATCGGCTTGTATACATGAATTTTTCCAAGCCCGCCGTTTCACCTATATTCACACACCGCTCATAACAGCGAGTGACTGCGAGGGTGCAGGCGAAATGTTTAAGGTTACTACCATAGGCTACAGTAACGATTATAAAAATGAAGAGGATTATAACGCAGACGATTTCTTCGGAACACGTGCAGCGTTAAGCGTTTCGGGACAGTTAGAGGGCGAGGTTGCCGCTATGGCACTCGGTAAAATTTATACCTTTGGTCCGTCCTTCCGTGCTGAAAAGAGTAACACTCCGCGTCACGTAGCAGAGTTCTGGCATGTTGAGCCTGAGGTTGCTTTTGCTGAGCTTCCCGATATTATTGAAATTGCTGAAGACCTTATTAAGCATATCATTAATTCGGTTTTAGAAAAATGCCCGAGCGAGCTTGAGTTCTTCGACCGCCTTTTTGAAAAAGGACTTATTGAAAAATTAAAGTCTGTGGTTTCTAATGATTTCGCGGTTATGACCTATACCGAGGCGATTGAGGTACTTAAAAAATCGGGTAAAGAATTCCAGTACCCTGTAGAATGGGGCTGTGATTTACAGACCGAGCACGAAAGATATATTTCGGAAGAAATTTGCAAGCGTCCGGTATTCCTTACCGATTATCCTAAGGAAATTAAGTCATTCTATATGAAGCAGAATGCTGATGGTAAAACCGTTGCCGCTACCGACCTTTTAGTACCCGGTGTTGGTGAAATCATCGGCTGCAGTGAGCGTGAGGCTGATTTAGATAAGTTACTTGATGCTATGCAAAAGCGCGGTATGAATCTTGAGGATTACGAGCATTATATTGCGCTTCGCCGCTTCGGCTCGGTGCCGCACAGTGGTTTTGGCTTAGGTCTTGAGCGTATAATTATGTATGTTACAGGTGTGAGCAATATCCGTGACGTTATACTCTATCCCAGAACTGTTGGAAATATTTCTTAAAGGTGTTTTTAATGGAAAAATATATTTCAAAGCTAAATGAGTTTGATACTCAGAATGCTATCGCCCTTGTAAAAGAAAAATTTGCAAGTGAGCTTTGTGACAGTCTTGATTTATCTCGTGTATCCGCACCTCTGTTTGTAAAGCAGGGGAGCGGCTTAAACGATGACCTCAACGGTGTTGAACGTCCGGTTTCTTTTGATATATTAGAAACAGGTGAGATTGCTGAGGTTGTTCACAGTCTTGCTAAATGGAAGCGTATGGCGCTTTTAAAATATCGCTTTCCAATGCATACGGGACTTTATACTGATATGAACGCTATAAGGCGTGATGAAGAATGTGATAATATTCATTCTATCTATGTTGACCAATGGGATTGGGAGAAAATTATCACCGCAGAGGACAGAACTGAAAATTATCTTAAAGCTACGGTAAGAAGCATTTACGGTGCACTTTTGCGCACAGCTAAGGCGGTAGAAGAAAAATACCCTTGCCTTGAAAATTATTTACCGCAGCAAATTTCCTTTGTGACAACACAGGAGCTTGAGGATAAATATCCCGATTTAAGCGGTAAGCAGCGTGAATATGAAGCTGCAAAGGAATACGGTGCTGTCTTTATTATGAAAATAGGCGGAAAGCTTAAAAGCGGTAATAAGCACGACGGCAGAGCGCCTGATTACGACGATTGGGAATTAAACGGTGATATAATTCTTTACAACCGCGTTTTAGATATTCCGTTTGAAATTTCTTCAATGGGTATCCGTGTGGACAGAGAGAGTCTTTTAAAGCAATTAAAGGCTGAAAACAAAGAAGAAAGAGTAAAGTATGAATTCCACCAAATGCTCCTTTCAGGCGCATTACCCCTTACTATAGGCGGCGGTATTGGTCAGTCAAGGCTTTGTATGTACCTTTTACATAAGGCTCACGTTGGTGAAGTTCAGGTATCTATCTGGCCTGAAAAAGAAATTCAGAAATGCAAGAAAAACGGCATAAATTTACTTTAAAGGATGTTATTATGAAGAACAGATTTTTAAGCTTGTTTTCCTTTGTCGCTTTTGATACGGTTGCGGCTTTTTTATCTACTTTGGCATCATTTCTTTTAGCGGGTGAAGAGGTCAGCTTTATCTGGCCTTCAAAATTTGTTTTTGTTGTTGTAGTTTGGTGTTTGACAACAGTGTTCAGTATGTATGTTATGAAAATATATAACATACTCTGGCGTTTTTCGGGTTTTAATGAAATTGTGCGTATTCTTGCAGGATGCTTACTTCCGCTTGCTGCGACGGCAATAGCACAAAAATCAGTGTGGAGCGGAAATGTTATTTTATCGCTTTATGTGCTTAATTATTTTTTAACAGCGTTTTTAATAGTTGTTCAAAGATTTATGACTAAACGCTATTCTATTAGGCTTGCTGAGCGTACCTCAAATACACCTAAAACTTCAATAACAGGTAATGTTATGATTATAGGCGCTGGTGCTGCAGGTGAAGCTATAATTAAGGAATTATCGGGAGATAAGGATATTAAAATCAAATGTATCATTGACGATAATCCTATTAAAATCGGTCAGTATCTTAGCGGTGTACATATTGTAGGCGGTACGGGAACAATAGTTAATAATGCGAAAAAATATGAAATTGATACTATTATTTTCGCTATTCCTACCTGTCCTGTTATCAGAAGAACAGAAATCCTTAATATCTGCGGACTTACAAAGTGTCAGCTTAAAATTTTGCCGTCACTCTATCAACTGCAGAATGTTAATGAGTATGTACCCACCATCCGCAAGGTTGAGATTGAAGACCTTTTAGGCAGAGAGCCTATTAAGGTTAATCTTGATTTTATGACTTATGTTGAAAATCAGATTGTTTTAGTTACGGGTGGCGGTGGAACTATAGGCAGTGAGCTTTGCCGTCAGATAGCAGAGCATAATCCAAAACAGCTTATAATTTTCGACATTTATGAAAACAATGCTTATGAAATTCAGAATGAGCTAAAGCACGATTATCCAAATCTTAATCTGGTTACATTGGTAGGCTCTGTGCGTGACAGTAAGCGTATTGATTATGTATTCCGCACCTATAAGCCTCAGATAGTATATCACGCGGCTGCGCATAAGCACGTACCTTTAATGGAAGACAGCCCGAATGAGTCTATAAAGAATAATGTTTTCGGTACTTATAAGACTGCTGAATGTGCTGATAGATACGGCGTAAAGCGTTTTGTTTTGATTTCTACCGATAAGGCGGTTAACCCGACTAATATTATGGGGGCTAGCAAACGCATTTGCGAAATGATTATTCAAACCTTTAATGAGAAGTCCGAAACAGAGTTTGTTGCGGTGCGCTTTGGTAATGTTTTAGGCTCTAACGGTAGTGTAATTCCGCTCTTTAAAAAGCAGTTAGAGCAGGGCGGACCGCTCACCGTTACCGACCCTAATATTATAAGATATTTTATGACAATTCCCGAAGCGGTTTCGCTTGTTTTACAGGCGGGTGCCAATGCCAAGGGCGGAGAAATTTTTGTTCTCGATATGGGACAGCCAGTAAAAATTCTAACCCTTGCTGAAAATTTAATTCGTCTTTCAGGCTTTGAGCCATACAAGGATATTGCCATTGAATTTACAGGACTTCGTCCTGGTGAAAAGCTTTATGAAGAGCTTCTTATGTCGGAAGAGGGACTGCGCGCAACCGAAAATGAGCTTATACATATAGGCAAACCGATTGATATTGATGCCGATATTCTGTATAAGACCTTGGAAGAAATGCGCGAAGTGATGTATGACGAAAATGCAGATATAAGGGGACTTGTAAAACAGATTGTTCCAACATATCAGATACCGCAGAATATAAAAGAAACAGTTACTGTATAACAAAAAATGCTGAAACCTAGGTTTCAGCATTTTTTATTTTATCAAGTCTTTTATAACTTCGCCTGCTATAATAAGTCCCGCAACAGAGGGCACAAAAGATATACTTGAAGGTGTACGTTCATTGTTGTTTTTTATAGGTGTTTCTTTTGAGTATACAACCTTTAGCTTTTTAATATTTCTTTTTTTGAGTTCATAACGCATAACCTTGGCAAGCGGGCAAACACTTGTTTTGTAAATGTCACTCACTTCAAATTTTGTAGGGTCGAGCTTGTTGCCCGTTCCCATTGAGGAAATAATAGGTGTATCGGCTTCTTCTGCCTTGCAAGCAAGACTGATTTTTCCTGTGACATTATCTATAGCATCAATTATATAATCGTATTTTGAAAAGTCAAAACAGTCGGCTGTTTCGGGTAAATACAAAATATTAAAGGTATTCACTTCGGCTTGGGGGTTAATATCTAAAATTCTTTGCTTCATAACCTCGGTTTTATATTTTCCTACGGTCGAGTTAGTAGCAATAATTTGTCGGTTTATATTGGTTTTTGACACTGTGTCGTTGTCAATAAGGTCGATACAACCCACGCCCGAGCGCGCAAGCGCTTCTGCAACATAACCGCCTACACCGCCTATGCCAAAAACTGCAACCGAGCAGTTTTTAAGCTTTTCAAGGCTTTTTGCACCTATTAAGTTTTCGGTACGTGAAAATGCAGTTTCCATATAAAGCTCCTTAAAAGAATTCATAATTATTTTAATTTTTGTGTCGAACTTTGTCAAGTATATTTGTCGAAATTTGTATTAATTACAAAAAATGTAAAAAAATAAGCAGAAACGCTAATTTTTTGGACGAAACACTTGCAATTCGCTAAAATTTATGGTAATATATGTAAAACGAACTAAATGAAGGTGACATTTTATGGAAAAAAATCTAAAAATAGTGCTTGCTGATGACTCTACCGAGTTTTCAAAGAATTGTGCAAAAATACTTAAAAGTTACGGTATGCAGGTCATATTAACCGAGAAAGACGGATTAAAGGTAATTTCAACAGTTAAAACTGAGAAACCTGACATTTTAATAGCCGATGTATTTATGCCTAATATTGATATCTTGGGCGTGCTTGACGAGCTTAAGAGAATTGACCAAAAGACAAGACCGCTTGTAATGGCGGTTTCCAATTATGCTAATCCTCGTCTTGAAAAGGAAATCTTGGAAGCGGGTGCTACATACAATTTTATAAAGCCGTTTGATATTAATATTATGGCGGAAAGAATAATAAAGCTTTCAGGTTGGAAGAATGAAATCTCACCCGTTAAGGTTGATAAAATGTATGTTGCAGATACCGATTTGGAATTGATGATTACCGAAATAATTCACCAAATTGGTGTGCCGGCGCATATAAAGGGTTATCATTACCTGCGTGAAGCGATTATGCTTTCAATTAAGAACAGTGATATTATAAATTCGGTTACAAAGCTATTATACCCAACCGTTGCTAAAAAATTTGCAACAACACCCTCCCGCGTGGAGAGGGCGATAAGACATGCCATAGAGGTTGCGTGGGACAGGGGAGATATAGATGTGCTCAACAGTTATTTTGGTTATACAATACAGAACGAGCGCGGAAAGCCCACCAACAGCGAATTTATTGCAATGATTAGCGATAAACTAAGATTGAAATTAAAGATTGGGTAATGGAAAAAGCACTTCGAAAGAAGTGCTTTAAAGCTATATTTTTTTAAATTGATGATAACTCATAACATTTATAAGATTGTCATCGAACTCGTTTGCAGAGCGGAAGAATGTGTTATGTTTTAGTTAATTGTTCGAAAATTTTTATGATTTCATTTCTTAGTAGTGCTTTTAGCAAATAACGATATTATTTCAATAACAAATATAATAAAGAAATAGATATTCCAAATAATTGA
The DNA here is from genome assembly GCA_017516445.1 of Clostridia bacterium. Classification (GTDB taxonomy): domain Bacteria; phylum Bacillota; class Clostridia; order Oscillospirales; family Acutalibacteraceae; genus UBA737. The sequence goes on along the minus strand of JAFXCZ010000013.1, from coordinate 42,008 downwards.
GCATATGGTAGCATCGGTTCCGCCAACAAATATAAATAGGGGAACAGAAATTATAATAACTATTAGTTTAACAGTATTAAAAATATTTTTATTATTTTTAAAAGCTTTGATAGACTCGAACAAATACAAGATAGTGATTGGTATTGCAAGTACGATTGCATGAAGCCAATAATCGAAAGATTTTATACCAGTATAAAATAAAGATAAAATTGATAAAATATAATATACGATATGGATAAGTAATCCAATTGAAGATGGTAGTTTATTCATGTAATCACCCATTTGCATTATATCATAAAATCGGGAATAAATCAATGCACGCATACTGCGTGATGATATGCCAGTGCTTTCGCAATGGATAAAAAAATCTCGTTCCGAAGAACGAGATTTTTTGGGTAGTTTGAACTTAATGACACGAATAAAATGTGCCTGAAAACCGAGGATTTACTTATTTTTTAGGATAGTATTTTCCGTCTATATATTCAAAATCATCATCACATAAGGAAAAATACTTTTTGTTGTAACACCTGCAAATTTTCCCGTCACGTTTAGAAATTACAAGGTAAAACTCATCGCCTGGAGTTGAAAAGAATATGCTTGAATAATCGGCATCATCCTTTTCGTGATTTTTCCAACGGACAGATGTAAAATATACATATTCACCGTGCTTTGAAAATTTTATAGTATAAAATATTCTATTGCGTGTTTTTATGTGTATTTCTTCCTTTTCACGAACGTGTATAAATATATCTTCAACAATATAATAAGGCGAAGGCAAATGTTTAGTTTTATACTTTAAAACAATATCAAAAATAGATACGGCAAGTATTATAAAAAGAATTACACCAAAAATAATGAGAAAATTAGTTTTATTATCTGTATGTAACCAAATTTCTAAAGCCAAAAGAATTATAAAAACCACACCGGAAATTATTGTTTTGAAATTTAGCTTGGTTTTTTCACTTAAAAAGTTGTGTTTAGTAATTTTGTTCATTACATCACCGCCTTGGGTTTATTGTAGCATAAAAGCGGCGAAGCCGCAATACTTCTTCACTATTCACTATTACTTGTCACCTTCCAAAAATCTCGTTCATAATGTTTTAGTGAAAAGTGAATAGTGAAAAAGTAAAAATCCCGCCCACTTTCGTGAACGGGATTTTTGGAGCTGCTAACCAGAGTCGAACTGGTGACCTCATCCTTACCAAGGATGCGCTCTACCTCCTGAGCCATAGCAGCACGCGCTTACGCGACTTTAATATTATATCTAAAATGATATATAAAGTCAAGCATTATTTTCAAAAAGCACCTGAAAAAATCAAGTGCTTTTGAAAAAATGTTATTTTGTGAGCAAATCAATAATATTAGAGTAAATTTCGGTTGGATTGTTTAAAAACTTCTCCTTTATATGAATTGCCTGTTCTTCGTCGGAAACAAGAAGCTTAACACTCATAAAAGGGGAGTCATTATCACAAGCAGAGCAGGTGATAAAGGTTTTATTATCCTCGCGTGAAATTTTTATGTCGGTTTCCTTTGTGTTTTTAAAGCGCGAATACATTTTTAAAGCGGCATTATAAGCGCGTTCCTTAACTATAATAGAAAGGGTTGTTTTGAGCGTTTCGGCAACGTCCTTACCGCTTTGGGTGATTATATAAGTATCCTCATCCTTATCTACAAGCTCTAACTGACCGTTTTGGTATAAATAATCTATAGAATCATTTACTTCAAAGCAGTTTGCAATGCCCTCATAATGAAGAGTGTTTGCCAAAAGCTTTCCCGGTATAGCTTGGTTGATGGAAGAGAAAATATAGCAAATCAGTACGCGGATTTCCGCCGTTGTGAAAAGACCGCCGATTTCGGAAACACCGGCTGTTAAAGCATCTTTTTCCAAGGGAGTTTTCTCCTTTATATTAGTTTACAAATTTATCGTGAACTGCGCTTACAGCTGCATCGGCAAACTTCTCGTCGATAAGTACAGAAACCTTGATTTCGCTTGTAGAAATCATACGGATGTTAATACCTGCATCAAATAAAGCTTCAAACATTTTTGCAGCAACGCCGGGGTTACTTTCCATACCTGCACCTACGATTGAAACCTTTGAAACACCTTCGTCAAAGGTTACTTCCTTGAAAGCAAGGCTATCCTTTAAGCCTTCGATAACTGCAACAGCGTCAGCGCGGTTATCCTGAGATACGGTAAAGGTGATGTCCTTAGAATTATCTCTGCCTATGGACTGTAAAATTATATCTACATTGATTTTAGACTGAGCCAATTTATTGAAAATTTTGAAAGCGATGCCGGGCTTATCATTAAGACCGATGATTGAAATGCTAGCAACATTATTGTCCTTAGCAACGCCTTTGATTAAAGTTTTTTCCATTTTAACTATCTCCTTTACAATTGTACCAGATTTTTGAGGCTCAAGGCTTGAGCGCACTTCAAGCTCAACATTATATTTTTTAGCCATTTCTACCGAGCGATTGTTAAGCACCTGTGCACCGAGGGTTGCAAGCTCTAACATTTCGTCATAGCATATTTCATCCATTTTACGAGCGGTAGGAACTTTACGTGGGTCGGCAGTGTAAACACCGTCAACGTCGGTATAGATTTGGCACAGGTCAGCTTTTAGGGCAGCAGCAATTGCAACTGCGCTTGTATCCGAGCCGCCGCGGCCTAAGGTTGTTACATCGTCATACTTATTAAGTCCCTGGAAGCCGGCAACAATAACAATCTTTTTCTTTTCAATCTCATTCTTAAGACGCTCGCCGTTGATGTTTTTAATGCGTGCGATTGTGTGGTGAGAATCGGTATTGAAGCCTGCCTGCCAGCCGAGAAGTGAAATAACGGGGCAGCCCATTGTTTCAATAGCCATAGCAAGCAGTGAAATTGAAATCTGTTCACCAGCGGATAAAAGCATATCCATTTCACGCTTGGACGGGTTTTTAGGGTTGATTTCCTTAGCCTTTGCGATAAGGTCATCTGTAGTATCGCCCTGAGCAGAAACTACAACGATAACATCGTTACCTTTTTTGTAGTCGTCAACAATTAAGTTTGCGACGTTGAATACTTTTTTTGCGTCGGCAACAGAAGAACCGCCGAACTTTTTAACTATTAATGCCATTGTGTTACCTCCGAATTATAGCATTGTTTTAAGTGTTTTAACCGAAATGCCGTTTTTAAAGAGTGAAAGCTTTTCTCTAAGCTTGCTTTCAAAATCGGTATCGGTTATGAAAGCAATTTCGCCTGTTTCTTCATTTTTAACATTCTGGATATTTTCTCCGAAAATTTCACTCCATTGCTTTAATAAGCCGTCAAAATCCTCGGATTTGAGCAATACGAAAAGGCGAGTTTTCGGGTCATGGGCTATATCAACATAATCGTTGTCGCCGTCCTCCCAAGAAAGATATTTGCGTGCATTTATGTGTTTTATGCAGTCCATAATATCAGCAACAACCGCACTTGCGGTAGCCTCTTTACCGGCGCCCTTACCGTAGAATACAACCTCGCCTGTTTGGTCGCCGTTGAGCATTACAGCATTGAAAACACCGTTGACACCTGACAGGATACAGTCGCGGCTTACAAGTGTGGGAGCAACCGAAGCGGTAATTTTGCCGTTTTTAAGCTTCTTTGCGTGGCCAATAAGCTTTATTACACAGCCGAAGCTATCAGCATAAGCAACATCGTCAAGGGTGATTTTGGTAATACCCTCGGTTTTAACCTGATTTGGATAAACGTGCTTGCCAAAGCCTAAAGCGGCTAATATGCAAACCTTGCGGCAGGCATCGTGACCTTCAATGTCGGCAGTGGGGTCTTTTTCGGCAAAGCCTAAGTCCTGTGCCAATTTTAAAGCGGTGTCAAAATCCATATTATCCACTATCATTTTATTTAAAATGTAGTTTGTTGTTCCGTTGAGTATTCCCCAAATTTCGTCAATCTCATTTGCGGACATACACTGTGTCATAGGACGAAGCACCGGAATACCGCCGCCTACGCTTGCTTCAAAGAGGAAGTTAACGTTATTATCTTCTGCGATTTTAATAAGCTCAGCACCCTTAGCGGCAACAAGCTCTTTATTCGAGGTTACAACGCTTTTGCCCGAAGCTAAGCACTTCTTTACAAAATCGTAAGCGGGGTTTACACCGCCCATAACCTCTGCAACCACCTTAACATCAGCGTCGCTTAGGATGATATTGAAATCCTTAATAAACTTTTCACTGTAGGGTAAAGAATCAAAATCCCTTAAATCGAGAATGTATTTTACATTCACATCGTTCTTTACTCTTTTTGAAATGCGTTCGTTATGGTTAATTAAAATTTCAGCAACACCCGAGCCTACAACTCCGTGTCCCATAATAGCAACATCAATCATTTTAAACTCCTACAATAATTTCAGTATTCTGGAAAATAATATAATATATCTTATTATATTTTATAATGCCTAAAAAATCAAGTTTTTTAATATATTTGGTAAAGCAATATAAAAATTTTTAATATCGGGGTATGGCTTTGGAAAGAATAGCAAAAAAGAATTTTATAATTGATGTGGCATATATAGCGTTAATAACCTTTTTGGTGGGCGGTTTCTCGGTTTTGGTGTTAAAATATCTCTTGCCTTTTGTTATAGGCTCGGTTATTGCGTTTGCTGTACAGAAGCCGTCGCGGTACTTAAGCGGTAAAATCAGGCTTTCAAAGGGGTTGTTAGCGGCGGTTTTATCGGTTTTGGTATATTTGGCGGTGGGTGTAATTTTTGTGTTTTTAGGCTATCGGTTTGCGGTGTTTTTGATAGGCCTTACCGATTTTCTGCCAAGCCTTTTTGATAAATAGGTACAGTCTTTGAGCAGATACAAAACAAGTATTCCGCACTGTTTTCCGGCTTGCCCGAAAGACTTAATTTAGACTTTAATCTTCTTATTGAGGACACCTTAAAAAAGCTGTTGGAAACGGTGGTTGGCTTTGTGTCTGACCTTATGAGCAGTGTAGCTAAAAAAGCACCGACATTTTTTGTCAGCAGCATTGTAACCTTAGTAGCAACCTGCCTTATAGCAAAGGATTTTGAGCATCTTTTAAGGTTTGTAAAAACGCTTTTAGGGGAACAGCGGACAAAAATTACCTTGAAAATTAAGGATATCATTATCGGCAGTGTTTTCAAGCTCGGTAAAGGTTATTTTATACTAACTTTAATAACTTTTTTTCAGCTTTATATAGGCTTTTTGATTTTGAAAATAGATTACGCTTTAAGCCTTGCTGTGATAATTGCTTTTGTCGATTTATTGCCCGTAATAGGAACGGGAACCGTCTTGGTGCCGTGGAGCATAGGCGCGGTATTACTGGGTAATCTTTCGCTTGGTATAGGTGTAGGGGTTTTGTTTGTAATAATCGTTATTGTGCGTAATTTCTGTGAGCCTAAAATAATTGGTATGCAGATAGGAATAAGCTCGCTTTTTACCCTTATTGCGATGTTTTTGGGACTAAAACTGTTCGGCGTTGCGGGGCTTATTTTATTCCCGATAATTTTTATTGTTGTTATACGTTATTATAAAGAAGATATGACAGACAGTTTGTCAGTTTGAGAAAAGCTGCATATTATGTAATAACGGAGTGACTTAAAATGAAAAGATATTTAATACAGGTAGGAACGGTTACCTACGCTATTAAGGGCAGGGATTTGTTGCGCAGAAAGGGTTTTAAGGTTAAAATTGAGCGTAAAAGCGGCGAAAAAACCTATGGCTGTGGATATGCCATAAGCCTAGAGGGCGACAAATCCGAAGCGGTGGAATTACTCCGTGACAGCGGTGTAAAAATACTCGATATAACCGAAATAAATTAATTTTTAAGGCATCTCGTAAAAACGGGGTGTCTTCTTTTTTGGGGGATAAAATATGATATATTTTGATAATGCCGCAACAAGCGGTAAAAAGCCGCAATCGGTTATAGATGCGGTTGGGTTTGCGCTCAAAAATTTGTCGGCAAATCCGGGTAGAAGCGGTCACGATTTATCGGTAAAGACGGCTGATGAGGTTTATAAGGTGAGAAGTAAAATCTCGGATTTTTTCGGCTGTGGCGGAGCAGAAAATGTAATTTTCACGCTTAACTGTACCCACAGCATAAACCTTGTGCTTAAGGGTGTTCTTAAAAGGGGCGACCATATTGTAGTTTCAAGCCTTGAACATAATGCCGTAATGCGTCCGCTTAAGAAAATGGGAATAAGCTTTTCGCAAGCTAATGTAAGTGAAAATACCGACCAAACGGTACAAAACTTTAAAAATGCCATAAAGCCTAATACAAGGCTGATTTTCACAAGCGCAGCTTCAAACGTGACAGGACAAATAGTGCCAATAGGTGAGCTTGGAAAAATTTGCAAGGAAAGGGGAGTGCGGTTTGGTGTTGACGCCGCACAAATAGCAGGAGTACTGCCGATTGATATGCAAAAAATGAATATAGACTATCTTTGTATAGCACCCCATAAAAGCCTTTACGCACCTATGGGCATAGGTGTTTTGATTTGCCGTAAGCCGCTTGAAAATACCGTTATAGAGGGCGGTACGGGAACTGATTCGCTTGATTTTATTCAACCGCGGATACTGCCCGAGGGCTTTGAGAGCGGAACTATAAACGTACCTGCAGTAATGGGTGTTGGTGCAGGTGTGGATTTTGTAAATAAAATGGGAATTTTAAATATCTATAAGCACGAATTTAAGCTTTTGGAAATGCTTTACAGCGGGCTTTCACAAAACAGTAATATTTTGCTTTATACAAAACCGCCAAAGGTTTATGAAACCGCACCTGTCCTGCCCTTTAATTTCAAGGGCTGCGAAAGCTTTAAAACGGCTGAATTTCTGAATCGGCGCGGTATTGCAGTGAGGGCAGGGCTTCATTGTGCTCCTACAGCCCACAAATGTATAAATACACTGCCTGACGGTGCAGTAAGGGTTAGCTTTGGCGTATTTAACCAACCGAGCGAAGTAGGTGCGTTGTTACGGCTTTTTAAAGATGAAAAATTCGTTAAAAAATTGCAAAAAACCTATTGAATGACTAAACATTCTGTGTTAAAATATATATGAATAACTATATTTTATAATTTAAGTAAAGGATGTTGTAGGAGTGGGCGGCATTTTTAATGCAATTTATGCTACTTGGAACCAAATAATATACGCAATATCTAATATCAGGGTTTTTGATATATTGGATATTTTGATAATCGCTTATATAATCTATAAGTCGATTGGTTTTTTGCGCGAAACAAGGGCTGGTCAGTTAGTAAAAGGCTTGGCTATTCTCTTTTTTATGTATATTATTGCTGATTGGTGGAATCTTGCAACGTTACAGTGGATTTTGTCAAAGGTTATGGATTCGGCTATTATCGCCGCTGCGGTAATATTCCAGCCCGAGCTTAGACGCATACTTGAAAACGTGGGACGTACGAGATTTTCCCATGACAGACTTTTTGATGATGACAACGACGCTTTGTCTGAAAGTATTGATAAAATCGGTAAAGCCGCTGGCTTTATGTCCGAAAAGAAAATCGGCGCGCTTATAGTTTTTGAGCGTACAACACAGCTTGGTGAAATTATAAACACAGGCACTTTGATTGACGCTACCGCCTCTGTTTCAATCGTTAATAACGTATTTTTCCCAAAGTCACCTTTGCATGACGGTGCTATGATTGTGCGTAACGGCAGAATTTGGGCGGCAGGCTGTATATTGCCTCTTACTCAGAACGGGGATATAAACTCCCAGCTCGGCACCCGTCACAGAGCGGCAATTGGCATGAGTGAAAACTCTGACGCGGTGGTTATGGTGGTTTCGGAAGAAACGGGCATAATATCTATTGCGGTCGGCGGTAAAATCACGCGTAATTATAACTCGGTTACCGCTATTGCAGAGCTTAGACGTCTTTTATTGTCGGATGAAAATAATAAAAAGTCTAACACCTTGATTTCGGTTATTAAGAGTATTAACCCGTTCAAGAAAAAAGAAAGGAAGGATGACTAATGTCTAAAATTAAAGATTTTGTAACTTCCTTTTCTTTTAGAAAGCTGCTTTATAACAAGCGTTTTACCGTTCCGGTTTCAATTATTCTCGCCTTTATTTTCTGGCTGCTTATAGTAACAAAGGAAAACCCGATTATCGACCGCAGCTTTGCTGATATGACGGTAAATGTTAATCTTGAAAACACTATTGCTTCTGAAAACGGTATGAGCCTTGTCGGTGATATTTCTGAGCAGAAGTTTACCGTTATCGCTCGCGGGCCGACCTATCTTATAAGCTCACTTAAAAGTGAAGACTTTAATGTTTATGCCTCGGCGGCTTCTATTGATGCTCCGGGTGAGTATAATTTAGAGGTTGTAGCTATTCCCAATTCCGCAAACAAGGGGTATGAGGTGTTAAGCGTTACCCCATCTACTGTTAAGGTTTCTTTTGATTATATTGATACAAAAGAGTTTACGGTTAAGGGTATGGCACAGGGTGTTACCGCAAAGGCAGGCCTTATTGCCGAAAATGCGGTAGTAAGCGGTGCTGAGAGTGATACTATTACAATTACAGGACCGCGTACGGTTATAAACAAAATTGATTCGGTAGTGGCTTTTGCAGACGTTAATAAAATGCTGGAGGCAAGCACCACCTTTGATGCACAAATTAAGCTTTATACCGAAAAGGGTAAGGAAATTAAGCTTGATAATCTTACTTTAAGCGAAACAAAGGTTAAGGTTACTGTTCCTATTTCTAAAAAGAAGACTGTGCCTGTTGAGGTGGCATTTACAAAGCTTCCCGAGGGATTTGATAAGGCTTCGCTTTCCTATACTATCGACCATAAGAGTGTTGCGGTTATAGGCACACCCGAAACGGTTGATAAGACTAAGAAAATAACCCTTTCTCCGATTGATATTTCTTCTGTTTCAAAAGGCTCTTCAAGCTTTGATGTTTCGGCAGTTCTGCCTGACGGCATAAGACTGTTTGATAACATTGAACATTTTACTGTAAAATTTAGTACTGCAAATTATTCTGAGAAAATAGTTTCAGTTTCAGATTTTAGTGTTAAAAATCTTGATAAAAACCTTAGCGCAGTATGCAGTAAGGTTAAAAATGTTAAGGTTTGCGGACCTCGCCTTTCGGTTAACCGCCTAAAGAGCAGTGAGGCTTATGCCGTTGTTGATTTAACCGATAAAAAGGCAGGCGAGCATTCGGTTGAGGTTTTGATTTGCTTTAAGGATAAAGATAATATCTGGGCAATAGGTACCTATAATACAACAGTTACAATTAAGAAAAAATAAGGGGCTGAAAACAGCCCTTTATTTAGTATTATCAAGTTAAAATTTTTTCCGTATAATGTAACGGGGGAGATTTTATGGAAATACTGTTTTTGGGTTTGTTAGTATTTGCGGTTTTCGGGTTTAGTGAGTTTTTACATATTTTAAGGCTTAAGTTCATTTTTCCGAAAAGGAAAATGTATGCCCACCTTGTTATAAATCTTCAAAAAGGTACTGCCGAAAAGCAATTGCTGTACGCCTGTGAGCAGTGGCTTTGGTACGGTAAAAATTATGCAGATTTCATTGTACCAAATGTTTCGGCTTTGGACGATGAAAGTTATGAGAATTGCAAGCAAATTGCGCAGAAATACGGGGTAAAATTCCCCGAAAAATCTTGATTTTGAGAAAGGAAGTAAAATGGAAACTTTTGTAGCAGATGTTGAAAAGATAACCTTTCGTAATGAATCAAATTATTATACTGTAGCAATTTTAAGAAACGGCACCGAAAAGTTTACAGCCGTTGGCACCTTGCCCTTTTTAAACGAGGGCGACACTGCCGAGTTTACGGGCGAGTTTATAGTCCACCAGACCTACGGCGAGCAATTTAAAATTGAAAGCTTTGAGCGTAAACCGCCCCAAAGCACCGCCGCAATTTTAAGATATTTAGCTTCGGGCTCTATAAAGGGTGTAGGGCCCTCTACCGCAGGGCGTATTGTAGAAAAATTTGGCGATGAAAGCCTTGAAATAATAAGCGAAAATCCTACAGCCTTAGCAACAATTAAGGGCATATCCTTGCAAAAGGCTATGGCTATAAGTGAAGAATATCGCAAGCAGTACGGTATTCGCGATATTATGCTTTTGCTTTCAAAATTCAATATTCTGCCCGATAAATGCGTTTCTATATACCGCAAATACGGTGCGCGCTCAATCGAAATGATTAAGGCAAACCCGTATATTCTCTGTCAGGAGGGTATTGATTTTAATTTTGAATTGGTTGAGGATATCGCAACCGATTTTTCTTACGATATGTCAAGCAGGGAGCGCATAACAGCGGGTATAGAATATGTTTTGCGTAAAAATTTATACAACGGGCACACCTGTCTTCCGCGTTCAAAATTTGTGCCTGTGGCTTGCAGACTTTTAGGTTGCGAGGAATCGGTTGTTGAAATTTGCTGTGATAAGCTTTTGGAAGCCTTCCGTCTTTGCAGTGAAAATATAAACGGCACAGAGTATTTATCAATTCCCGATTACTATAATGCCGAACAGCATATTGCGGCGCGTTTATTCTCGGTGAAAAGGTTTATAAACGCATCGGTTACAGTGGACGAGCTTGAAATACAAAATGTTGAAAATAGGCTTGGCATTAAATTTGAGGCTCTTCAGCGCGAGGCAATTTTTGAAGCCTTTAAAAGCGGCATACTTATCCTTACAGGCGGTCCGGGCACAGGCAAGACTACTACCCTTAACGCTATAATAAAGCTTTTTGAAAACAGAAATTTGAATATTGAGTTAGCCGCACCCACAGGCAGAGCCGCAAAGCGTATGACCGAGCTTACAGGTAGGGAAGCGCAAACAATTCACCGTCTTTTAGAGGTTGAATGGGGTGAGGGCGATACCCAACAGTTTGCCCGTAACGAAAAAAATCCTTTAGACTGCGATGTTATAATAGTTGATGAGGCTTCTATGATAGACGCTTTATTATTTGATAATTTGCTTAAAGCGTTACGGCTTTCTTGCAGAATAATTTTAGTGGGCGACTCTGACCAGCTTCCAAGTATAGGCGCGGGTAATGTTTTAAATGATATTTTAGAGGCAGATGTTTTTCCGTCTATAAGGCTTAAAAAGGTTTTCCGTCAAGCTAAAGAGAGTATGATTGTAAATAACGCCCACGCGATTATAAACGGACAAGAGGCAAATTTCAGGAATAATGACAGCGATTGCTTTTTCTTAAAGCGTGCAGATAAGTATTCTACCGTAGAAACGGTGTTAGAGCTTGTGTGCGAGCGTTTGCCGTCTGCTTACGGTATAAATCCCGTTACCGATATTCAGATACTTTGTCCCTCAAGAATGCTTGATACAGGCACAGTTAATTTTAACAATCTTTTACAGGAACGCCTTAATCCTCGCAAGAACGGCCAACCGCAGTTAGCATATAAGGGAATATATTTCCGCGTGAATGATAAGGTAATGCAGATTAAGAATAATTATGATTTGCAGTACCGCAAGGATAACGGCGACTATGGTACGGGTATATTTAACGGTGATGTGGGCTTTATAACCGATATTGACATTCGTGCAGGCATAATAAAGGTAAGATATGATGACAAGGTTGCTACATATTTTTCGGAGGATTTAAGCCAGTTAGAGCTTGCGTATGCTGTTACTGTGCATAAAAGTCAGGGAAGTGGTGCGACTCGTTCCTTAGTGAAAAGCTAAGGCACTTAAGAAGTCGAAGTAGTAAAGTAAAATTGGTACAAAAGTGGTTAGAACCCGCCTGTTTGAAACACTACGATAGATAATTAAGGAGAACTCTTAATTTGAATAGTCAAATGATAGAGCCAACAATAGTTGGATAACCCTCTTGAAGGACTATCCCTAATACTCCGACTGGCTATATATAACGAAAGTTAAATAGTCAGAAGCTCGGTGAAGTCGGCAGAAAGAGTACCTAAGTCAATGAAATGAGTTAGTAAAGATTGGTACACAAGTGGCTAGAGCCCACCTGTCAAGAATACTCAAAGTAAATGATATGGGAAATGATATGCCGGGGGTCTATAAATCTCTCATGGTTAGAATGTACTAACGTACTGACGAATCTGCGAATGTACGGGTCTAAACTGACAAAACGTGGAAACACGGAGGTTCCCCACAGAGGGACGTCGGTGAGGTAAAGTAAGAATCTTGCTACTATGAAATACCTTATATGTGGTAGGCACATATGAATCCGACAGGACTATAGCAGAAACCTAAAAGAGAATATGTACAGATAAGATTAAGGGAACGAGGAAAGGTATCAGGTTTTCACTAGTGAGAATAGATAGACGAAGAAAAATAAGCTATCGAACTGGTGCCGAAAAGTAGTGGTCGAACTGTAGATAGCCTTTGTAATGAGGGCAGGAGGAATGGCCACAAGTCGTTACACTAATATTCACTAAACATCACTTAACATTGGATGTGAGTAAGCCTAAAAGAGGCACCTCAATAATGGAGGTGATGAGCCAGTGGATGAACATCTTTCAATAAAAACACCCTCTGAGATAATGAGGGGTAAAAAGATTAAGCAAAAGAAAATAAACAAACTTAGATATGCTGAATACTACGACCAACAGGACTTGTTAGATAGTCTGTACAGTGAAAGTGAAAAGGGAACAGTGTTTTGCAAATTAATGAAACATATCGTTTCGGATGCAAACATTATGATGGCTTACCGTTCCATAAAAAGGAATTCAGGAAGTAAAACCCCAGGAACTGATGGACTGAACATTACAGATATTGAGAAACTAGAGCCTGAAGTAGTATGTAATCGAGTGCGAAATATCTTGAATAATTACCAACCACGCAATGTTAGGCGAAAAGATATACCAAAGCCAAACGGAAAAACTCGACCTTTGGGAATACCTTGTATTTGGGATAGATTGATACAACAATGTATTTTACAAATACTTGAACCCATATGCGAAGCTAAATTTTCCAATAACAGTTTTGGCTTTCGTCCCTTGCGTTCTGCTGAAAATGCTATGAATGAAGTCTACAGATATATAAATCGTTCAAATCTATACTATATGATAGAATTAGATATTGAGGGATTCTTTGATAATGTAGACCATTCAAAGTTAATAAGACAGATGTGGACAATGGGAATACAAGATAAGCAATTACTCTGTATAATCAAGAAGATACTGAAGGCAAAAATACTAATGCCTGATAGAACTTTAATTACGCCTACAAAAGGTACACCGCAAGGTGGAATTATATCACCACTATTAGCTAATATAGTGCTAAATGAATTGGATTGGCATATTGAAAGTCAATGGGGTGAAAATCCACTTGCATATAAATGGAAAGGTGGCATAGCCCAAAATGGCACTTTCAGTAAAGGGAGTTCCTTTAGGGAAATGCGAAAAACCAATCTTAAAGAATTACACATCATACGATATGCTGATGATGTAAGGATAATGTGTGCTACCAAAAAGGAAGCGGAAAGAGTATTATATGGAGTGGTTGAATGGTTACAAAAGCGTTTGAAATTAAATGTTTCGATGGAAAAAACACGTATTGTGAATTTGAGAAAGCAATATGGTGAATTCCTAGGTATTGAAATTCGAACGAAGCGAAAAGGCGAAAAAGACGTCATAGCGTCCCATATGTGCCGAAAAGCTATTGAACGTTCCAAAAAAGCACTCAAAGAGCAAATCAAAGTCATTCAACACAGCGGAAACAAAAACCAAATAATTGAAAATATACAGTTGTACAATTCGGAAGTAAGGGGAATCCACAATTACTTTAGAATGGCAACGGATATAACTGTAGATTGTCAAGAAATCCATAATTCATTGTACATGATGATGTATAATCGTCTAAAGCCATTGAAGAAATGTACGCTATCCCCACGATTAGGGGACTACAAAAATTATGGTAAATGTAAGCGGATTATGGAATGTAAGGGACATTACATTTTACCTATAGCATATGCTAGTCATCGCAAAACAGTAGGTAAAAAGAAAAGTGTCAACCTATACACGCCTGATGGTCGAAAATGGAAACACGACAATCTAATGTTTGGTAATGCACACTTATTGGGAGAATTATATAGATACCCAGTAAGAGACCGCTCAATTGAGTATAACGATAACCGAGTATCACTCTTTGCGGCTCAAAGAGGAAGATGTGCCATAACGGGCAAAGAATTCTTGAGCCAAGAAGAAATACATTGCCACCATAAGAAACCAATTTCCAAAGGTGGTAAAGATGGTTATAACAATCTTGTGCTTATTCTTGAAGATGTACATCGACTGGTACATGCTAAAAAGGAAAGCACAATAGCACGATATTTAAGTTTACTCAAATTGAATGACAAACAACTTTCAAAGCTTAATCATTTCAGAGAAATAGCAGAACTTCCGTTAATAACCTGAAAATTTTCTGAGTTGAAACGAAACATTGTGTGATGTTAAAGTGATATTAAGTGAGACGATGGAACGCCGTGTGCGGTGAAAGTCGCACGCACGGTGTGGAGGAGGGGAAAAGCTGGAGATAACATCAAAAGTTTACCTATTCCTATAGTATACCTGCGTTATTATCCCACTTAGTGAAATTCCCTCAAAGCTTATGTATAGAAATCTTTTGTATACCGCTGTTACACGTGCTAAAAAAATGCTTGTGATGGTGGGCAACAGGGAAATATGGGACAATATGGCGGAAAATGACCGAAAAACCCTAAGATATACCCTTTTGCAAAATTTCTTAAAGGAAAATGCTTTTAATGAGAGCTTTTAATGCGGTTATAAACGCGCTGTTTCCTAACAAGTGTGTTTCGTGCGGGGCTTTAATTAACGACGGCGATTATCTGTGTGAATACTGCTTTGAAATGATAGAGCCGGTTGATTTACTTAAAATTTGCACACATTGCGGTCTTGCAAAGAAAAACTGCCAGTGCAAAAGCAGGGTTTTCCACTTCGGCGGTAGCATTGCACCTTTTGAAAATAAGGGTGCAGCACAGCAGGCTATGTACCGCTATAAATTCAAGCGTACACCGTCGGGCGCTAAGTTTTTTGCAAAAGAGATGGCAAAAGCGGTCAGAACAGTGTATAATGATATTGCCTTTGACGGTATTGTGTACGTTCCTATGCACCCTTTAAAGCAACTAAGGCGCGGCTTTAATCAGTCGCAGCAGTTAGCTAATGAGCTTTCAAAAATTTTCGGTTTAAAGGTGTATGACGGCTTGCTTTCCTGTAAATACCGCAGAAAAAGTCAGCATAATATGCCTATTAAAGAGCGTTTTAAAAATATTAAGGGAATGTATATCACTAATTATAAAATAACAGGTAAAACTGTTTTGCTTGTTGATGATATTAAGACTACGGGCGCCTCTTTTGATGAGTGCGCAAAGCAACTGCTTTTAGCGGGTGCGAATAATGTTTACTGTGTGAGCGGTCTTATAACCGTGGCAGAGAAAGGAAAAAAGAAAAATGGCAACTGATATTGGTATTGATTTAGGCTCTTCTAAAACTGTTATTTTTTCAAGCTCTAAGGTTGTTTTGGAGCTTCCGAATGTTGTAACGGTAGACAGTGACAGTTGGGAAGTTGTATATACAGGCGAAAAAGCCAAGCAGACCCTAGGCAGAACACCCGAAAGTATGCAAACGGTATTTCCTATAGAGCACGGCGTAATTTCTGATTATGATTTAACCGAGTTTATGCTTAAAGAATATATGGGACAGGCTTTCGGTAATAAGGTGCTTCGTCCGCGTATTATGGCTACCTTGCCGGCTGGCCTTACTGAGCTTCAGCACCATTCACTTGCAAACGTGGTTGAGGCGGCAGGCGGCAGAAATATTACAGTTATAGAAAGCCCGTTAGCTATAGCCTTTGGTTTGGGACTTGATTTTTCAGTACCTCACGGAAGCCTTATTGTTGATATAGGCGCAGGCACTACCGACGTGGCGGTAATATCTATGGGTGGTATCGCTACCTGTAATTCGTTTAAGGTGGCTTCCTTTGATATTGATGCGCAGATTATACGTTATGTGCGAAAAGAATTTAATATTGAGATTGGTCATTTAACGGCTGAGTCTATTAAGATGAAGGTTGGCACTGCGATAGAGCGTGATGTTGAAATTGCGGTTGTAGCTAAAGGAAGAAACGTCTTTACAGGACTTCCCGAAAGCTTTGAAATAACCTCGTCTGAGGTGTATGAGGCTACCAAGGATATTTTGGATACTATCTGCAATGCAATCCGCGAGGTACTTAATAAGACCGACCCCGATTTAGTAGCAGATATTATGAATGACGGTATGTATCTTGCGGGCGGCGGCTCTTTATTGTCGGGCTTGGCGCAAAAAATTGAGGATTATCTCGGTATAAAGGTCCATCACCTTGAAGACCCAGCGCACAGTGTTGTAAAGGGTGCCGCGGTAGCTATTAAAAAGCCGCATCTGCTTAAAAATGTTGATTATCAGATGCGTTCTATTAAGGAACTTGAAATTGAGTAAGGGTGATAAAAATGTTAAACGAAAAAATGCTAAAGCTTGGTGAAAACCGTTCGGTTATACGTGAAATTTTTGAATACGGTAATAAAAGAAGGTTAGAAGTTGGTGCCGAAAATGTGTATGACTTCAGTCTCGGCAATCCCAGTATCCCTGCTCCTAAGGCTGTGAATGATGCTATGGTTAAATTGCTAACCGTTACCGACCCTGTAAGACTTCACGGTTATACTTCGGCACAGGGTGCACCTGATGTTCGTAAAACTGTGGCTGACAGTATTGTAAAGCGCTTCGGGATTGAGGCAAATGCTGATTTAATCTATATGACCTGCGGTGCGGCGGCTTCGCTTACTATTTGTCTTAACGCGGTTTGTAATGAGGGTGATGAGGTTATAGCCTTAGCACCGTTCTTTCCTGAGTACCGCGTTTTTGCAGAAAAGGCGGGGGCTAAGCTTGTTGTAGCAAAATGCCGCGAGAGTGATTTTCAGATTGATTTTTCGGTTTTAGAAAATGCTATTACTAAGAATACTAAAGCCATTATTGTAAACTCTCCCAACAACCCCACAGGCGTTGTTCTTTCAAAGGAAACTATCCAAAAACTAGCTGACCTTTTAAGCAAAAAACAAGCCGAATACGGTAAGAGAATTTTTATCATCTGTGATGAGCCTTACAGGGAATTGGCTTACGGGGTAGAGGTGCCTTATATACCCCAGTTTTACGATAACACCTTGGTTTGCTATTCTTACAGTAAATCCCTATCGCTTCCGGGTGAGCGTATTGGTTATATATTTGTTTCTCCCAAAATTTCAGATTGCGGCAAGGTTTATGCCGCTGTTTGCGGTGCGGGCAGAGCGTTAGGCTTTGTGTGTGCACCAAGCCTTTTACAGTTTGTTGTAAGAGATTGTATTGACCTTACAAGTGATGTAAGAGTTTATAAGAAAAACCGCGATTTGCTTTACAACGCATTGACTGATTATGGCTACACTGCCGCAAAGCCCGATGGCGCATTCTATCTCTTTATCAAGTCACCCGAGCCTGATGCAAACGCTTTTTGCGAAAGGGCAAAAAAATACGACCTTTTACTTGTGCCGAGTGATTCCTTTGGGTTTGAGGGCTATGTACGTATAAGCTACTGCGTATCCACCGCACAAATTGAAAAATCCCTGCCTTATTTTAAAAAGCTTATTGAAGAATACTTTTAAGTAAATTTAAAGCGCTTCGTAATTTTCATTTACGAAGCGCTTTTTTATATTAGTCCCAATCGGTCATCCAATGGCCGAAATCAAGCATTGATTCATCAGGGCGAAAATCAAAATTAATAGTTATAGTTCGGGTTTCACCGTTAGTTAAATCAAAATAGTTATCGGAGTAAAATGGATGAACATTTCTGTCCTTGTATGCAATATGGAAAAGGCGTATAAAACTCTTAGCATTTACAGTTACTACCATTTGCCATTTACCGTCAAGCTCTAATAGCTTGGTAGATACCTCAAATTCAGGCTGTGGGTAGGCAAGTGCGTTCCAACCGTTCGGGAAGTATATCACACGTGGCAAACCATCAATATCAAGGTAGTAATAATCGGTGTCGCGGTTTAGCTTTGAAAGTTCAATTTGGGATATAACAACAGTTTCTCCCGTTTCGGCTTCAAAAGATGCAGAAGCTTTGTTTAAAATAGTTCCATCAAATTTTTGTTCACCAAAAACTGCATTTCCATTGATTTTATTTGCCGTTTGATTGCTTACCGCAACATATAAAATGCCTTTTCGTGCAAATAATATAGGGGATACAGGTGCGCACGCACGCTTTGCAGAATAATATGAGGGCTTAGGCACCTTGTCATACGGAATAATTGACCAATTTGAAGTAGGGGCACAGTCGTTGAACATCCACATAAGCGTACCGCCGTTGTCGGGGCAGTCAAACCGTGCGGAATCAAACTCTGCACGCATCATCTCAACGTGGGTTGCCTGACCGTGCTTTACGAAGGTTTGTAAAGAGTCAATTTCGCCTATGGTAGCCCCCGCAACCCATAAGGTTTGAAGATAATGCGGAAGCTTTTTATGACCGAGATTTATTCTGTAGCTCCAGATATCATTAGGCGGCCAGTGATTTTTTTCGGAGAACATACCCTTTAGCATATGTACGCTGCAGGGACCTTGAATACAAAACTCCGAATCGAACGAACACACCTTGTCAAAGTGCTTTCGCCAGTCAGCATAATTTCCGTTTGTCTCAAAAAGGGCATATTTCCACGAAGAAATATGGCAGTTGCCTGAAGTGGGGTCGTTGCCGAAATCGGTAAGGGATTCTGGGCTTGACTCGATATAAGGGGTGTTAGGGGAGTGTTTTGCAACAAAGCCTCTAAGCCAAATACCAAAAAGCTCATTATCGGCTTTTCCGCGGTCAAAATGCATTACACTGTCAATTTGAGCGGTATCGTCACCCTGTGAGCTCACTATATCAATTGCCAAATCATTGTCTTGGCGCCAAAGAATATCACGTTGGTATTTCCAAGAATTAATATTTTCATTACAGCCGCACCATAAGGCAACTGAGGGATGAAGCCTCAACCGCCTTAACTGGTAATCGGCTTCTTTTTGTATTTCGTCGTGTAATTCTTGGATAGGATAGACATGGGATTCAAACATAAAATCCTGCCATACCAAAATGCCGTATTCGTCGCATAATTCGTAGAAGCGCTCATGCTCATAAATGCCGCCGCCCCATACGCGCAGCATTGTGAAGTTGGCATTTGCCGCCATACGAACATAGTATTCATAATCTTCATCTTTAATGCAACCCGGCCATTTTTCCATAGGAACCCAGTTGCCGCCCTTGCAAAATATGTTAAGCCCGTTTACACAAAGCCCAAAGGAATATCCGTTTTCGTCGCTTTTGGTAAAGGGATTTTGCACTTTGGATATTTCACGAATACCGAAACGGCCTTTTTTAGTATCACAGCACTTACCGTCTACAAACAGCTTTGCTTCCCAAGGGTAAAGGCTTTGCTCGCCGTAACCGTTAGGATACCATAACCTAGGCTCATCAAGGTTAATGGTGGTTAATAGTCGTCTGTTTGCAAGGCTAAGGGTATATTTAAGCTCTTTATCTTGGTCGCAAATAGTCAGTTCAATATAATCGCCCTTTGTAAAAGCAGGGTCGCTTATTTCAAATAAAAAGTCAACACGCCCCGAAACAAAAGGCTTAACATCACAATTTATTATTTCATATTCAGTTTCATTTTCTATGTATACTTCTGCTCCAATTCCCATAGACGGCAGGGGAAGTGCCCAGTCCATAGCACAGTTAAACTGTGTGCGGCGGAGATTTGCTCGTGCATTCCACCAAGGCATAAGCTCGTCATCATCACGTTTTCCTAAATCGGTAATAGGGAAAAAAACTAATCTCAGCTCATTTTCGGTTGGTAGGATTAGGCTTGTAACATCAAAAAGATGCGGTCTGAAGGCATTTTCAATTCGTCCTAATTCTTGTCCGTTTAAAAATACAGCGCAAGCTCCGTCAATGCGGTCAAAGCATAGTCTGGTTTCACCTGAAAGCTTAGTAGGGGTAAAGGTTGTAGTGTATTCCCATGTGTGCTCTACAACGTAATAAGCCTTTCTTGCGTTGTCGTCAATATCAGGATTAGGGATAAGACCGGCTTTAAATAAAGAGTCATGAATGTCACCAGGGACAGTGGCATCAAATTTTTCGCCGTCGGTTGTCAAATCCCTTAAAAACCAATCGGATTTTATAGCTTCTCTATACATGAAACCCCTCCAAACAGTTAACTTTAAGTATATTATATTTTTTAAAAATCCAATGTCAAGGGTTTTAATGACTTTTGTCAACCGAGTTATATCTTTTGGCAATAAATTTATAAGCAGTAAAATCAATTTTGTTTACTTATAAAAATTTTTGTGGTATAATATATTAGTATAAATATGCGTTGTGAGGTGAGGAAATGGACAAGTTTATTTTACATTCAGAATATAAGCCGACAGGTGACCAACCGCAAGCTATTGCCGAATTGGTTGAGGGTATAAATAATGGTGATAAAGAGCAGGTTTTGCTGGGTGTAACAGGTAGTGGTAAAACCTTTACAATGGCGAATATTATCGAGCGTGTAAACCGTCCGACCCTCGTTCTCGCTCACAATAAAACCCTCGCCGCACAACTGTGTTCGGAGTTCCGTGAATTCTTCCCTGAGAATGCGGTGGAATATTTTGTTTCCTATTATGACTATTATCAGCCGGAGGCATATATTCCGGGCAGTGATACTTATATCGAAAAGGATTCATCCATAAATGATGAAATTGATAAATTGCGCCACAGCGCTACCTGTGCTTTGAGTGAACGGCGCGACGTTATAATTGTGGCATCGGTTTCGTGCATATATTCGCTCGGCAACCCGATTGATTACAGAAATATGGTGATATCCTTACATCAGGGTATGGAGAAAAGCCGTGACGAGCTTATAGAAAAGCTTGTTGATTTGCAGTATGAAAGAAATGACATAAACTTTGTCCGTAATAAATTCCGTGTGCGCGGTGATACGGTGGAGATTTTTCCTGCTTATTCTATGGAAAACGCGGTGCGTGTAGAGTTTTTTGGCGACGAAATTGACCGCATTTGTGAAATCAACACCGTAACGGGTGAGGTTAAGGCTTTGCTTTCGCATATTGCCATATATCCTGCATCACACTATATAGTACCACAGGACAAACTGGAAGAGGCTTTGGCTGAATTAAAGCAGGAAATGGAAGAACGTGAACGGTGGTTTGTTGATAACGAAAAACTGCTTGAAGCACAGCGAATACGTCAGCGTACCGAGTATGATATAGAAATGCTAAGAGAAATTGGCACCTGTAAGGGTGTAGAAAACTATTCGCGTGTGTTATCTCGCAGAAAGCCCGGTAGTACGCCGTCTACTTTGCTTGACTATTTTCCCGATGATTTTTTGCTTTTTGTTGACGAATCACACGTAACTCTCCCACAGGTGCGCGGTATGTACGGCGGTGACAGGGCGAGAAAGGAAAACCTTGTTGAATACGGCTTCCGTTTGCCGTCGGCCTTTGATAACCGACCGCTTAATTTTGAGGAGTTTTACAGCCACATAAACCAAGCGGTGTTTGTTTCTGCAACGCCGGGTGAGCTTGAAAAAGAAAAAGCCACCCGTATAGCCGAACAGGTTATCCGCCCGACAGGACTTTTAGACCCGCTCATTTCGGTACGCCCTTCGGACGGTCAGATTGATGATTTGGTGAGTGAAATTAATGCGCGTGTAGCAAAAAAAGAGCGCGTGCTTATCACTACCCTTACTAAAAAGATGGCGGAAGACCTTACCGATTACCTTAACGACCTTGAAATTAAGGTTAGGTATATGCATTATGATATTGATACAATTGAGCGTATGGAAATTATCCGTGATTTGCGCCTTGGCGAGTTTGACGTTCTTGTGGGAATTAACCTTTTGCGCGAGGGGCTGGATATTCCCGAGGTGTCGCTTGTGGCTATACTTGATGCCGACAAAGAGGGATTTCTTCGAAGTGAAACTTCATTAGTGCAGACCATTGGCAGAGCGGCACGTAATGCGGACGGTACGGTAATTATGTACGCTGACAGCGTGACACCATCTATGGAGCGCGCTATTACCGAGACCGAGCGCCGCCGCGCGATACAAATGAAATACAACGAGGAAAACGGTATAGTGCCTAAGACCATTACTAAGGGTGTTCACGAGGTACTTGAAATTGGTACAAAGGTTAAAGAAAAGTCAGTTTCCAAGATGTCAAAGGTTGAGCGCGAGGCAGAAATCAAGCGCCTGACAGCAGAAATGAAAGCTGCGGCTAAGATACTTGAGTTTGAGTACGCCGCAACGCTTAGAGATAAAATTAACAAGCTAAGGAAGGGCTAATAATTGGCTAACGAAAAAATTATTATAAAGGGTGCTAATGAGCACAATTTAAAAAATATTGATGTAGAAATTCCGCGTGATAAGCTTATAGTTTTTACAGGTCTTTCGGGCAGCGGTAAGTCGTCATTGGCTTTTGATACCATCTATGCCGAGGGGCAGAGAAGATATGTGGAGTCGCTGTCAAGCTATGCCCGTCAGTTTTTAGGGCAGATGGAAAAGCCTAATGTAGAGGTTATAGAGGGGCTTTCGCCTGCAATTTCAATTGACCAGAAGACCACCTCTAAAAATCCGCGTTCTACGGTTGGAACCGTTACCGAGATTTACGATTATCTGCGCCTTTTGTATGCGCGTGTAGGTGTTCCGCACTGTCCTGTTTGCGGTAAGGAAATCAGTCAGCAGTCCACCGACCAGATTGTAGATGCGGTTATGAAACTTCCCGAGGGCAGTAAAATTCAGATTTTATCGCCCATAGTAAAGGGAAGAAAGGGCGAATATAAAAAAGAGCTTGAAGGCATTAAAAAGCAAGGCTATGTGCGTGCGCGTATTGATGGCAATATTCTTGATTTAGCCGATGAAATAAAACTTGAAAAGAATAAAAAGCATTGGATAGAGGTCGTAGTAGACCGTCTTGTTATTAAGGCGGATATTGTGTCGCGCCTTACTGACAGTATTGAAACTGCCGTAGGTCTTTCGGGCGGTCTTATTGCGGTTGATGTGATAGGCGGGGAGGAGATGCAGTTTTCTCAGACCTATGCCTGTGACGAGCACGGCATAAGCATACCCGAGCTTACACCTACAATGTTTTCTTTCAACAGTCCGTTTGGCGCATGCCCACACTGTACGGGACTTGGTATGTTTATGAAGGTAAACCCCCGTCTTGTAATAAATGATGAGGATAAATCCTTGCTTAACGGTGCTATAAAGGCTTCGGGTTGGGGTGTAAACAGTTGGTTTAATCCCGATGCTTCGACTATTGCGGAAATGTATTATCGCGGTATAGCCGAGCATTACGGCTTTGATATAAATTTACCCTTTAGGGATATTCCCGAAGACGCTAAAAACGCTGTTCTTTACGGCACTAAGGGTGAAAAAATTAAACTAACCCGTACTTCTGACTATGGCGGTGGCACCTATTATGGTGAGTTTGAGGGTGTTATAAATAACCTTGAACGCCGTTATAAAAACACCACAAGTGATTATGCCAGAAATGAAATTGAAAGCTATATGACCGAGTCGCCCTGCCCCGAATGTGACGGTAGAAGACTCAAACCCGAATACCTTGCGGTTACTGTTGGCGGTAAAAATATTATTGAATTTTGTGATATGTCGGTAAGTGCCGAGCTTGAGTTTATTGAAAGCCTTGAGTTTGGCGCGCGCGACAGTATGATAGCAAAGCCGATTTTAAAGGAAATACGCGAAAGACTTACATTCTTGCAGAGTGTGGGACTTGATTATCTCAACCTTTCGCGCTCGTCGGGTACTTTGTCGGGCGGTGAGAGTCAGCGCATAAGGCTTGCAACCCAAATCGGCTCTTCGCTTATGGGTGTGCTTTATATTCTTGACGAGCCAAGCATTGGCCTTCATCAAAGGGATAATGACCGACTTATAGCAACCCTTAAAAGACTACGCGACCTTGGCAACACCGTAATCGTGGTTGAGCACGACGAAGACACAATGCGCTCGGCGGATTATGTGCTTGATATTGGTCCTGGGGCGGGCATACACGGCGGTAAGGTGGTATTTTCGGGTGAGCTTTGCGACCTCGAGAAATGCACCGATTCTATTACCTCCGATTATCTTTACGGAAGAAAGAAAATACCAATCCCCGAAAAACGCCGTAAGGGTAACGGGCTTTCACTTACTGTTAAGGGAGCGGCAGAAAACAACCTTAAAAATATAAATGTTAAAATTCCGCTTGGCACCTTCACCTGTGTTACGGGTGTTTCGGGAAGTGGTAAATCCTCCTTTGTTAACGATATTCTTTACAACGTCCTTGCAAATAAGCTTAACCGCGCAAAGACTATTGCAGGTAAATACAAGGCGGTAGAGGGAATAGAAAATCTCGATAAGGTTATAAATATCGACCAAGCACCAATAGGCAGAACACCGCGCTCTAACCCTGCTACCTATACGGGCGTGTTTAACGATATTCGCGAGCTTTTTGCTTCTACTAAGGATGCCAAAATGCACGGTTACACAGCGGGACGATTTTCCTTTAATGTTAAGGGTGGGCGCTGTGAAGCCTGTCAGGGTGACGGCATACTAAAGATAGAAATGCACTTTTTACCCGATATTTATGTACCCTGTGAGGTGTGCGGCGGCAGCCGCTATAACCGCGAAACTTTAAGTGTTAAGTACAAGGGCAAGAGTATCTTTGATGTGCTTGAAATGACGGTTGAAGAGGGTATGTACTTCTTTGAAAGCATACCTAAAATTTACCGAAAGCTAAAAACTCTTTATGATGTGGGGCTTGGGTATATAAAGATTGGTCAGCCTGCTACCACCCTTTCGGGCGGTGAAGCACAACGTGTTAAGCTTGCTACCGAGCTTTCAAAACGCAGTACAGGCAAAACTATTTATATTCTTGATGAGCCTACAACAGGTCTTCACACAGCCGATGTTCACAAGCTTATTGATGTATTGCAGCGTTTTGTTGATGCTGGCAATACCGTGCTTGTAATTGAGCATAACCTTGATGTTATTAAAACTGCCGACCATATTATAGATTTAGGTCCCGAGGGCGGTGACAAGGGCGGTACTGTTGTTTGCAGCGGTACACCCGAAAAGGTGGCTGATTGCGAAAAATCTTATACAGGTCAGTTTCTTAAAAAAGTGCTTAAATAACAAAAAGATATGCACCTTAAAAGCTAAACACTTTTAAGGTGCATATCATTTATAATAGGAATTTTTATTATTTACGCTTCTCCATAGGGATGTATTCTCTATGAGGCTCAACCGCCATATAGGCAGGGCGGATAATTTTACCCGCGTTAAGAATTTCTTCAATACGGTGTGCTGACCAGCCGGCAATACGTGCAATTGCGAAAATAGGTGTAAATAGTTCGCGCGGAAGCCCTAACATATCGTAAACAAAGCCGCTGTAAAAGTCAACATTAGCGCTAACGCCCTTATACATTTTGCGCTGCTTTGAAATAAGCTTTGGTGCAATTTCCTCCACCTTGGAATAAAGGGCAAATTCGTTTGTTAGCCCCTTTTCTGCCGAAAGATTTTTAACATATTCCTTAAAAACTTGTGCTCTTGGGTCTGAAACGGAATAAATAGCGTGGCCTATACCGTAAACAAGTCCCGTTTTATCAAAGGCTTGCTTGTTTACAATTTTATCAATATAAGCGGTAACCTCGTCCTCGTCAGACCAGTCGTTTATATTTTGCTTAATATCCTCAAACATTGCGGCAACCTTTAAGTTTGCACCGCCGTGCTTTGGACCTTTGAGAGAGCCTAAAGCGGCAGCTATTGCAGAGTAGGTGTCAGTACCTGAAGAGGATACAACGTGGGTGGTAAAGGTAGAGTTATTACCGCCGCCGTGCTCTGCATGAAGCACTAACGCCATATCAAGCACCTTAGCCTCAAGCTCGGTGTACTTGCCGTCAATTCTTAGCATATAAAGTATATTTTCCGCAGTTGATAATTCAGGCTTTGGTGTGTGAATAAAAAAGCTGTCGCTTTTCTTCATATGATAGTTATATGCATTGTAACCATAAACCGCTAAAGAGGGGAAACGTGCTATAAGCTGTAAGCACTGACGGATAAGATTTGGAATACTTGTATCGTCAGCATTACGGTCATAAGAATAAAGGGTCAAAACACTGCGTGCTAAGGAGTTCATCATATCTGCCGACGGTGCTTTCATAATAACATCGCGCACAAAATTGTCGGGCAGAGGACGAAGCGCGCCTAAATCTACCTTAAAATCGTTTAACTGTTCTTTGGTTGGAAGCTCACCAAACAGAAGCAAATAGATTATCTCCTCAAAGCCGAAGCGGTTTTGAGAGGTGAAATCTGCAACGATTTTCTTAACATCGTATCCGCGGTAATAAAGCTCACCGGGGCAATAGATTTCCTTGCCGTCTACTGTCTTTCGGGCTATTATATCCGAAATTTCGGTAAGTCCTGTTAAAACACCGCGGCCCTCAAGGTCACGAAGTCCTCTGAAAACCTTATGCTTTATATTAAGCTCAGGGTCTATTCTGCAGTTGTTAAGGCATAGCTGTGTGTATTTGCCGATTTGGGTGTCAAAGGAATTATTTGTGGTTTTAATACTCATATTACCCCTTCTTTCTAAACTGTATTATAAAATAAAATTATGAACTAAAGTTTAACTTTTTACAAAAAATGTAATAATTATTGCTTTATTATTCCTGCGGTGTATTCAAGACCGCATTCCAAAGGCTTTGAAAGTGAAAGCGCATACAAGTCTGTAGCACGGCATTCAACCGAGAATATATACTTTGCTTCATCGCTTAAATTTTTAATTTCATTAACCCGCATTACTACGGGTATAGGCGAGCTTTCTCTGTTATTGCGTAGAAGCACTTCACCGGTCTTGTTAAAGCCTAAAATACGCATATAGGGCGGTGCTTTTAAAAACATACGGTTATCAACGCCCAAAAGGGCTGACAGTACAATGCGGCGGATTCTTGCTAATGTATAACGCTTAACCTTTATACCGTCATAAAGACTGTCAAGGCTTACCGCAGTTTTAATTTGTGAAAACAGCTTATTTTCCATACCCTCGCTCAAATCGGGCAATTGCTTTAATTCGTCTGGTTCTTTGGTGCGAAGTGTAGCTAAAATAGCGGTTTCAAGGCGGTAAATATCCGAGTAATCGGCGTTTTTAAATAAACCTCTTACTTCATTTGGAAAATGCTTTTCGCAATTTAAAAAGCCGTTTTGCTTAATGCTTTCTCGCAAAGCAGACGCACTTACATAATCGCTTGTTAAATCTTTGCTATCGTGCATTGCGCCAAGACGCTGTACGGTTTTAAAATTCATATTAGAGTTTATATTATTAGCCGCAGTGATATATTCAATACCGAGATTATTGTTAGCACCTTCTAAAATGCCTTTTTCACAGCCGCAGTCCTCAGCCGCTTTTTGACGGGCGGCGGCAAAGGTTATGCCTTTTTCGAGATAATAGGGCAGTTTTTGTGAAAATTCGTTGGAGCTTAGGATTTTTGATGCGGCTGAAAGCTTATCAATATCGCCGCACTCACTGCCAAATATCACAGTGTCACAGCCAATAGCGTCAAGAAGTGAAATACCGCCTAAGGCAAAGTTTTGTGCAGTTGACATAGAGTAGCAAACAGGCAACTCAATTACTAAGTCTGCCCCGCATTCAAGCGCGGCTTTTGTGCGAAGACGCTTTTCAAAAAAAGCGGTATCGCCCCGTTGGACAAAGTTACCGCTCATAACACATACCACAGTGCCGTGCTTTTTGGCTTCATTTATTAGGTATTTATGACCATTGTGCAGGGGATTAAACTCTGCAATTATGCCTAAAACTTCCAAAATATCACTTCTTTGCAAAAAAACTTGAAAAAGCTATTAGAATATAGTATTATTATATTTATATGATACCATAATTTAGTATTCACTTCAATATTTTTTTAGGAGGACAAACAAATGAAAATTTTTGTTGTAAACGCAGGAAGTTCATCCTTAAAATATCAGCTTATTGATATGGAAAACGAACAGGTTTTAGCAAAGGGACTTTGCGAGCGTATCGGTGTTACAGGCGCTATCACACATAAGGCGGCTGACGGTAGAGTTTATTCGGCTGATACGGCAATGCCTACTCATACCGAAGCTTTTGAAGCAGTTGTTTTCGCTCTTACAAAGTCTGAGGCTAAGGTTATTGATTCTTTTGATGAGGTTTCGGCTATCGGTCACCGTATAGTACAGGGTGGCGCTATTTTCAAGGGCTCTTGCCTTATCACTCCAAAGGCTTTACAGGATATTGATGATTTAGGCGCTTTAGCTCCTTTACATAACCCTGCTCA
This sequence comes from Clostridia bacterium, assembly GCA_017516445.1. GTDB lineage: Bacteria > Bacillota > Clostridia > Oscillospirales > Acutalibacteraceae > UBA737. Next base: position 13,625 of record JAFXCZ010000013.1, on the reverse strand, counting down.
CGTTTTGGCTATCAAGGCTTGTATTAAGACCTTTGGTGAAGAAAAGCCTCAGGTTGCAGTGTTTGATACTTCATTCCATCAGACTATGCCTGAGCATGTTTATATGTTTGCACTTCCTTATGAATATTATGAAAAGTACGGTGTACGTAAATACGGCGCACACGGTACAAGCCATGATTTTGTAAGTAACAGATTGGCAGAGGTTATGGGCAAGGACAGAAAGGATATTAAAATTATCACCTGCCACTTGGGTAACGGCTGTTCAATTACCGCTGTAAAGGACGGCAAGTGCTTTGACACTTCAATGGGCTTTACTCCGCTTGACGGCTTTATGATGGGAACCCGTACAGGTACTTTAGACCCCTCTGCTTTAACCTTTATTGCTGAAAAGGAAAACCTTACTCCTGCTGATATTAATCGTATCTGCAATAAGGAATCGGGCGTTTTGGGCGTTTCGGGTGTATCTAACGATAACCGTGATGTAGCCGCTGCTGCCGCAGAGGGCAACCACAGAGCACAACTTTCTATAGATATGCAGCGTTATCAAATTCTTAAGTTTGTAGGCTCTTACATTGCCGCTATGAACGGTGTTGATGCTATTGCATTTACTGGCGGTATCGGTGAAAATGACCCCGGCCTTCGTGAGTTTGTTTGTGAAAATTTAGGTTATATCGGTGTCAGTCTTGATAAGGAAAAGAACAACGTTAGAGGCCAAGAGGTTAAGATTTCTACTGATGACAGTAAGGTAGACGTATATATTATTCCTACTAATGAAGAGCTTGCTATTGCAAGAGATACTTTAAAAATTATTTCCAAATAACAGGTGATATAAATGACTTTGAATCAAGTTATAGAGAATATTAAAAGCGGTAAGTATGATAAAGATTTTCTTATGCTTTACGGCGAGTGTGAAAAGTCAAGAGCACGTTATTTAGAGGCTTGTGAAGAATTTCAGAAGCTTTATATAAATACTCAAGATATTCGCATATTCTCAGCCCCCGGCAGAACCGAGGTGGGCGGGAACCAGACCGACCACCAACACGGAAGTGTTGTTGCCGGCGGCGTTGATATGGATGTTATTGCCATTGTTGGCACTAATGCTGATAATGTTATCCGCGTTAAGTCAAAGGGCTATGATATGGACATTATTAACGTTGGCGAATTTGAAAAACAGGAAAAGGAAACAGGCAGAGCAATTTCGTTAATACGCGGTGTTTGTGACCGTTTTGACGCTTTGGGTTATAAAATAAGCGGCTTTAACGCTTATACAACCTCTAATGTTTTAAAGGGCTCTGGTCTTTCGTCTTCGGCGGCGTTTGAGGTTTTACTTGGCAATATCGTAAACGGTCTTTTCGCAGAAGCACAAGTAAGTGCTATTGAAATTGCGAAAATCGGTCAATACGCCGAGAGGGAATATTTTGGTAAGCCTTGCGGTCTTCTTGACCAAATGGCGTCTTCCTTAGGTGGCTTTACTTATGCTGATTTTAATAATCCGTCTGAGCCGATTACAGAAACAATCAACCTTGATATAAGAGATTTCGGATATACCCTTTGTGTTGTTGATACAGGCGGAAACCACGCTAATTTAACACAGGATTATGCCGATATTACAATTGAATGTAAGCAAATAAGCAATGCACTTGGTGTTGAGTTTTTAAGAGATGCTAATGTAGATGAGTTTTATAAAACGCTCGCTTCCTTGCGTAAGGAATTCGGTGAACGCGCCGTACTTCGCGCATTCCACTTCTTTAACGAGCAGGAGCGTGTTTTAAAGCAACGCGAAGCACTCTTAAATGGCGATTTTAAGGCTTTCTTAAAGCTTGTAAATGAATCGGGGCAGTCATCATTTGACTATTTACAAAACCTTTACTCAACTACCGCTGTTAAGGAGCAGGGCTTATCACTCGCAATTGCTCTTACTAAGCAGTTCTTAGGTGACGACGGTGCTTGCCGCGTTCACGGTGGCGGCTTCGCAGGTACTATACAGTGCTACATACCAACTGCTCGCTTAGATGAATATAAGCAAATGATTGAGGCGGTTTACGGCGACGGTAGCTGCAGTGTTTTATCAATTCGTCCTGTTGGCGGATATGAAATCGAGTTATAAAATTAAAAAGAACTGTGATTCAATCACAGTTCTTTTTTTGTAGTAGCTCAGGTATCTGTGCTACGATTATTGCTATAAACATTATGGCACAGCCTAATATTTCGTTTATTTTTAGTGTGCCCGAGGAGAAAAGTACACCGCCTAGAACGGCAAATACACTTTCAAAGCTCATTGTGATAGAGGCGACTGCAGGTTCGGCATATTTTTGACCGACAATTTGCAATGTATAAGCAACACCGCTTGACATTATGCCTAAATATAAAATCGGAAGAATGCCGTCTATCAGAGCGGTTAATTCAAGTGCTTTGAGGTCGAATATAATTGCGCCGATAAGTGATATTATTCCAACCACAAAAAATTGCATAATCGAAAGCTTTACACCGCCCGTAATACCAACATATTTGTCTACAGACAGTATGTGGAAGGCAAAGGCTATGGAGCAGGTAAATACAACCAAGTCGCCTATGTAAAATCCGCCGATACCCCCTGCAAAGCAGAGCATATAAATGCCGACAGCGGCAAGTATACCACCAAGCCAAACAAGAAAGCCTACCTTTTTACGTAAGAATACCGAGAAAATCGGTACTAAGATAACGTAAAGTGCAGTGAGAAAGCCTGCGTGGGCTTCGGTGGGGGCATTTTTGGGGTAGAGTGACATACCAAATTGCTGAAGATTAGATGCAACCGCAAGACAGGTGCCGCAAATAATGGCACTTAAATAATATTTTTTTCTTAAAGCTTTTTCTTTTGGGAAAAAGCTTTCTTTTTTCTTGTGGGTGGTTATCCTCCAGAAAATAAGCAGAAAAGCGGCTGCAATAAATGAGCGGCAAGCGCTTATTGTAAAGGTTGGCACGGTGTCGCTTAGCATATTTTGCGCTACAAATGCCATACCCCAAATAAACGCCGCAAGCCCTAAAATAAGACTACCCTTTAGGTTGTTAGTTCTCATTTAGCTTGTCCTTTCGCATGGTAAGGGAAATTCTTTTCTTAGCGGAATCAACGCCTAAAACCCAAACCTTTACAATATCGCCAACCTTTAAAACTTCGCTTGGATGCTTTATAAAGCGGTTGGTGATTTGGGAAATGTGAACAAGTCCATCCTGATGAACCCCAATATCTATAAATGCGCCAAAGTCAATAACATTACGCACAGTACCTGTAAGCTCCATACCTGTTTTAAGGTCTTCCATTGACATAATATCCTTGCGAAGTAAGGGGGCAGGTAATTCATCGCGCGGGTCTCTGCCGGGGCGCTCAAGCTCTTTTATAATATCAGTAAGGGTAGGAACGCCTACACCTAATTCTTCAGCGAGATTATTTATACCTTTTTCTTCGGCTTTTTGGGAAATATTTTTCATAGCCTCGGTATTGAGGTCCTTCTGGGTTAAATCACAAAGCTTTAAAAGCTTTTCGCAAGCCTCATAGCTTTCGGGGTGAACACCTGTGTTATCAAGCGCGTTTTTGCCGTCTATAATACGTAGGAAGCCTGCGCACTGCTCAAAGGCTTTAGGACCTAATTTTGCAACCTTTAACAATTGTTTACGGTTTTCAAAGCGTCCGTTTTCTTCGCGGTAGCTTACAACGTTTTTGGCAACTGCTGGGCCTAAGCCTGCAACGTGTGATAAAAGCTGAACAGAGGCGGTATTAAGGTCTACACCTACACTGTTAACGCAATTTTCAACAACACCGTCAAGTGCGCTTGATAAGCGGTTTTGCGGCATATCGTGCTGATACTGACCTACACCAATGGCTTTAGGCTCAATCTTAACCAGCTCTGCTAATGGGTCTTGCAGTCTTCTCGCAATTGATACCGCACTGCGAAGAGATACATCATAATCGGGGAACTCTTCTGCGGCTAATTTTGAAGCGGAGTAAACACTAGCACCCGCTTCGCTTACTACCATATAGGAAACACCTGTGTCAAGCTCTTTAATAACGTCTGCGGCAAAAACCTCGGTTTCGTGGCTTGCGGTGCCGTTGCCAATAGCAAACACTTCAACATTATGCTTTTTAACAAGCGCTTTAATAATAATTTTAGCGTTTTCTATATCGTTTTTAGGTGGAACAGGGTAGATAACACCCGTATCTAACACCTTGCCTGTGCCGTCAACCACGGCCACCTTACAGCCTGTTCGGTATCCTGGGTCTAGCCCCAAGGTGATTTTATCCTTAAGGGGCGGTTGCATAAGCAGCTGCTTTAGGTTGGTAGAGAATACCTTTATTGCCGATTCGCTTGCGCGGTCGGTAAGCTCTGCACGGATTTCGCGCTCAATAGATGGGAATATAAGGCGTGAGTAAGCGTCATCTGCGGCGGCTTTTACTGTGTCGGTTGCAGGGGAGCCCTCTTTTATATGGTTTTTGGCTATTATAAACATAGCCTTGTCCTTGTCGAAGTCAACCGAAACCTTTAAAAAGTCTTCCTTTTCGCCGCGGTTTATGGCTAAAATGCGGTGGTCTGCGATTTTGGCAACGCTTTCTTTATAATCGGCGTACATTTCATAAACGTCTAAATCCTCTTTAGCACCCTTAACGGTAAGCACACCGTGTGCCGAGCAGACAAATCGCATACGCTTACGTATATCCGCATCGTCAGAGATTTTTTCAGCTATAATATCCATGGCGCCCTGTAAAGCATCTTGTGCGGTTTCTACACCTGATTCGGCATTTATATATTCCTCGGCTAAAGCAATAGGCTCAGGGCAAGTGGGGGCTTGCTCGTAGATAATATCTGCCAAAGGCTCAAGGCCTTTTTCTTTAGCAACACTGGCTCTGGTTTTGCGTTTTTTCTTGTATGGGCGGTAAATATCGTCAAGCTCGGTCAAGGTTACAGCGTTTTCAATAGCCTCTATAAGCTCGTCTGTTAAAGCACCCTGTTCTTCAATAGAAGCCTTGATTTTTTCTCTTGTTTCGTCCATATTACGTAGATATGAAAGCCTGTCATTAAGCTCACGTAGAACCTGGTCATCAAGCGAGCCGGTAGCTTCCTTGCGGTAACGCGCGATAAAGGGTATAGTGTTTCCCGCATCAATAAGCTCTACTGTGTTTTGCACCTGAAAAGGCTTCAAATTAAATTCTTCCTGTAATTTTTTTAAAATATCCATTTCAACACCTCAATTAAATATATTGTACCATTTTTTACCCATTTTCACAACAATAAAATTACTATTGTTTTTTTATTCTTTATAGTATATAATTGATTTGCACTTTTTAGTTTGGGAGATAGATTTGGTTGAATATATTTGATACTGTTATATCTGCAATAGGTAACGCCTATCCCGCCGCCAAGGTAATATATGCGGTTATAGGAACGGTGCTTACATATTTAATGTTTCATAAAAAAATTTACAGGGTTTTAGGCTTTTTCTTTACAAGAAAATTTGCTCCGGCAAAGCACAAGCACAAATATGCTATAGTCATAGCCGCCCGTAATGAGCAGTCGGTTATAGGTAATCTGCTTGACAGTATAAAACAGCAGGACTACCCGCAAGAGCTGCTTACAGTATTTGTTGTCGCCGATAACTGTACCGATAAAACTGCCGAGGTTGCGCGTAGTAAGGGTGCAATTTGTTATGAACGCTTTGATAATGAGCGCAAAACTAAGGGCTTTGCACTGCAATATTTGTTTGAGTGTATAGAGAGAGATTACGGCAGAAAGTCGTTTGAAGGGTATTTTGTTTTCGATGCCGATAACCTTTTAAAAGAGGACTATATTTCACGTATGAACGATTCGTTCGATGCGGGCGAAAAAATAATCACCTCTTACCGTAACACCAAAAACTTTACTGAGGGCTGGGTGGCTTCAACCTATGCGCTTCACTGGTTGCGGTCTATAAGGCAAAACCACCGCGCAAGGAGTGTATTACGTCTGGCTACAAATATTCAGGGAACAGGCTTTTTGTTCTCTAACGAAATTGTGGAAAAGGGTTGGAAGTATACCTCACTCACTGAAGACCGCGCCCTGACTGCCGATGCCGTAGCGCAAGGATATAAGATTTCTTATAATGACAAGGCAGAGTTTTATGACGAGCAGCCGATAAGTCTTCGCGTAGCACTGCGTCAGCGTCTTCGTTGGTCTAAGGGACACCTTTTAGCCTTTGCTGAAACGGGACCGTACCTTTTTATTAATATCTTTTTTGGAAAACTGTTTATTAAAACCAGATTTACAGATAAAACCAAAAAAGAAAAACAGCCTCTCACTTTAAAGCGAATGGCTTTGGGGGTTGCCGAGTCTGTGCGGCATCGCTTTGCTTCGTTTGACACGCTTATTCAGCTAACGCCGTTCTCGGTATTCAATCTTGCGCGGTGGCTTATAGTTCCTGTATTTATGTACGCCTGCTTCTGTTATAACGGCGGGGTAGAGGGTATAACCTTTTTCTCTGGCGGCACATATTTAGCTCAGGGCTTGCGCTGGCTGTTCCCATTTGAAATCACTTTAGATTCGGGTACGGACGCTTTCTTTACAGGGCTTTTAATGCAGATATGGCTGCGCATTTTGTACCGATTAGGAAAGTATATTGAAAATATGATTGTTGCGGTATATCTCTTTATTGTTGAGCATAAACGTATTGTTAAAATTCCGTGGTACAAAAAGGTGCTTTATACATTTACTTGGCCTGTATTTGATATTATAGGTAGGTATACAACCTATGTAGCGCTCTTTGTAAAGGTTACTTGGAAGCCCATTCCGCACGAGAGTAAGATAACTATTGATGATATTAAGAAAAATAAAGAAACAGTTACTAAATAAAAAACACGCTTCTCTTTTTGAGAAGCGTGTTTTAAGTTGAAATTTATTTTGCCTTTTTTGCTTTATATCTTTTCCAGATAACCCAGAGAGGACCTGAAATGAAGATAGATGAAATCGAGCCCGAAATAAGACCGAATGCCATCGGAATAGCAAAGGTGCGAAGTGTAGTAAGACCGAAGAACTCAGCTACAACGATAATGGTTACAACGGCAAGAATGGTAGTAACAGTTGTAACTATGTTACGTATCATAACCTTGTTAACACTCTTATTAACAAGTTCGCCGATTTCTAAGTCGGGGAAGAGGCGCTCGTTTTCACGGATACGGTCATAAATAACGATTGTATCGTTAAGAGAGTAACCGAGAATTGTAAGCACAACTGCCATATAGTTAGAGTCAATCTGAAGTCGGAATATAGCACAGGTGAAGAAAGTAATAAGAATATCAAAAATCAATGCGCAGAACGCGGTAAGTGCTGCAGAGATACCGCCGATTTTTCTAAAGCGGAAGCCTACATAAATCACAACCAGAACGGCGGTGATAAGAACTGCAACCAAGCTTTTAAGGAAGAAAGAGCCTGCAATTGTAGGACTTACTGAGTTTGAGTTATAAAGCGCAATATTATTATCCTTAAATTTTTCTGAAAGTGCAGAGGTAAGCTTTTCTTGGTTCTCGGCAGAAAGCGCATTCTTACCTATAAGCGAAATTTCAAAGGTTTGTGTATCGCCTGCTAATGAAGTGCTTTTTGTAAGAGTAAAATCATTTTTGATTTGTTCTTTAACGGTAGCCTCGATATCCTCGTTTTTAATTTCATCGGTGTAGGAATAAGAAATCTTAGTACCGCCCGAGAAGTTAATATCAAGATTAATACCGAAAACACAAGCCATTACGGCACCGATAACAAATATTGCAAGGTATGCTATAAGTACGCCTTTAAAGGTTTTATTATAATCAATGTTAAATTCACGCATTTTTGTTACCTCCGTAAAGCCAAGGCTTTCTTAAGAACTTGTAGCCTGAAATACTCTTAAGCATAAGCTTAGAGGCCCAAATGCCCATTATAAGATTGAAGATTGTACCAACTAAGAGGGTGTAACCGAAGGAGTAAATGGAGCCGGTAATCTGTGTACCGAACAAAGACATTAAGGGTGAGAAGATTTTAGCCAAGAAGCTGTCGGGAGTACCGAATGCACCCATAAGTACTATAGATACAATAACGATGGTTACGTTACCGTCGATAATAGCGCTGAGTGAGTTCTTATAGCCCGAATCAATTGCACCGTCAATGGTTTTGCCCTTTGCAAATTCATCACGGATACGTTCAGCCGCGATAACGTTACAGTCAACACCCACACCGATTGAAAGGATAATACCTGCAATACCGGGGATGGTAAGGGTAAAGCTGTCCGCACCTGAGAAGTAGCCCGAAATACAAGCTATAGAGCCTGCTAACTGACCTAAAAGTGCAATTGCAGCTACAAAACCGTTAAGTCGGTAGCGTAAAATCATAAGTAAGCAGATAAGTGCAAAAGCAATAGAGCCTGCGATAACCATAACCTCTAACGCATCAGAGCCTAAGGTTGGGGAGATTATCTGCAGCTTGCTGTCATCAACTGTAAGCGCAAAGGGAAGAGAGCCTGCATTGATTTTATCAGCAAGGTCTTTTGCCTGGTCTGCATTTTCCATACCTGTGATGATTGCCTGACCGTCAGTAATAGCCTGATTAACAGTCGGAGCGGAAATCATAGTATCGTCCATCCAGATAGAGATGGTTTTACCTACAAGCTTAGCAGTAGCAGTAGCAAATTTTGAAGTACCGTTTTTGTCAAATTCAAGACTTACAACGTAACCGCTTTCATTGTCATAGCCGCCCATAGCGTTTTTAACATCGGTACCGCTTAAAATAACCTTGTCCTGAGTTTCACCCTCGCAGAAAGTAAGCATTGCGGTTTCGCCTAATTCCTGTACAGCGGCAGCAGCGTCGAAATCACTTTCATCAGCAGCCCAGGGGAAACGTACGATTATTTGTTTGTTGTCATTGTCTGCAAACACTTCATAATCGGTAATGTTGTTGTTTACAAGACGTGTTTCAATAATAGCTTTGGCAGAGTCCATATCCTCGGTAGTGATATCAACATCCTGCTTGTCGGGTGAGAACACAGCCTCAACACCGCCCTTGATGTCAATACCCCAACGGATATCTTCTGCACCTTTTAAATAAACCTTTTTGGTATCTCCGTAGTAGTCGCTGATTCCGAAAAATGCGGTAAATGCAAGTGCCAAAATCAAAATGAATACTACTAAAAATACCGGTTTGCCTGTTCTTTTAGACTTCATTGGCAAATCCTCCAATATTCAAATTATATATATTATACATAAATTACTTGATAAAGTCAAATAGTTTAGTTATTAATGATTTTTTCTAACGCAGCATACTTAACAGCCACACAAAGCACCTTAGCAGCTTTGGTAATTTCATCAACCGAGGGGAAGGACGGGGCGATACGTATATTACTGTCCTTAGGGTCAATTCCGTATGGGTAGGTTGCACCTGCAGGGGTCAAGGTCATACCTGCGTTTGCGCAAAGCTCAGTAACACGTTTGGCGCAGCCTTCTAACACGTCAAGGCTTATAAAATAACCGCCGTTGGGTTTGGTCCAGCTTGCTACGCCTAAGCCCTTAAGCTGAATGTCAAGCTCAAAAAGTACCGCATCAAACTTCGGGCGAAGCTTATCTGCAAGCTTTTTCATATGCTTTTCAACGTCTTGTATATTGCGGAACATTCTCGCGTGGCGTAACTGGTTTAATTTGTCAGGGCCTATAGTCTGATACTGCATTCTGCCCTTGAGCATTGACACATTGTTAGGGCTTGCCGCCTGAGCCGCAACACCTGCACCGGGGAAGGTGATTTTCGAGGAAGAGGTGAAGATTATCGGCAAATCGGGGTTACCGCATTTTACACATTCATCATAAATGTTAAGAAGCTCATCCTTTGTATCATAAAGGTGGTGAACTGCATAGGCATCATCCCAGAAAATACGGAAATCACGTGCAGCAGGCTTTAGTGCCGCCATACGCTTCACAACAGCGTCAGAATAGGTGATTCCGTTGGGGTTTGAGTACTTAGGCACACACCAGATACCCTTTACGGTTTCGTCCTTTATCCATTCTTCAATCGCGTCCATATCGGGACCTTCGGCATTCATCGCAATCGGGATAAGCTTGAAGCCAAAATACTGTGCTATAGCAAAGTGACGGTCATACCCAGGCACAGGGCATAAGAACTTACGCTCCTTACATTCATACCAAGGTGCACCACCCATACCGTGTGTCATAGCCTGTGCTATGGTATCGAACATCATATTAAGTGAGGAGTTACCGCCAACTATAATCTGTTCGGGGTTAAGCTCCAAAATCTCGGCAAAAAGATTTTTCATTTCAATAAGTCCGTCAAGACCGCCGTAGTTACGGCAATCAATTCCGTCTATGTTTTTAAATCCTGTATCATTGCCGACAAGGTCAAACATTTTTTCGCTTAAATCCATATTATCAAAACCGGGCTTACCGCGTGACATATCAAGCGAAAGATGTAAAGAACGAAGAGCCTCATATTCTTTACGCACGGCTTCAAATTCATTTATTAAGTCTTGCTTTTCCATTTTTAAATATTCAGGCATTAAATTTACCTCCTTAACCAATATATAATACTATATTTAATATGTATTTGCAAGCATTTTATTACAAAATATAAGCCGCAATGAATTATTGCGGCTTATATTTATGTTTTAACAAATTTTGAGTTGTTTGCAGTCATTATTTTGAGTGGTTTCCTTTTTGATTCTGACTTTATATTCAATGTATTTTTCGTTTTCAGTTTTACGGGTGCGGGCATTTATACCGGCACTTTGAAGTGTTGTAACAAGCTTTGAAAGGCTGTTGTAAAAAAGCCGTATATCACCGATAGATTGCTTTCGTGTGGGCTTTGGCTCTTCTTCTCTGATTTCTGGATTAAGTATTTTTTCAATATATTCTTCGCTTTGGGCAAGGGTTAAGCCATTTGCAATAATGTAATTAAGCGTTTCTTCACGCATATTTTCAGGTAGCCGTAAGAGTGCTCTTGCGTGGCGCTCTGTAAGTCGGGCTTTAGTAATTCTTTGCTGAATTTCGGGTGACAGGTTTAGAAGCCTTAACTTATTTGACAGGGTAGACTGCGCCATACCAAGCTTTATTGCCGCTTCGGTCTGGGATATGCCGTAGTAGTTAATAAGTCGGTCTATAGCAAAGGCTTCCTCAAATACCGAAAGGTTACTGCGCTGTAGATTTTCGGTAAGGGACAGTATTGCCGCAGTTTGCTCGTCGGCGGTATGTATAACGCAAGGTATACGCCTTAGTCCCACCTCTTTTGCGGCACGAAAACGCCGTTCACCGGCTATTATTTCGTATTTTCCTGTTTGGGTTTTACGTACAGCCAAGGGCTGTATTATTCCGTTTGCTGCGATACTGTCTGCTAATTGCTTAAGCTCGTATTCATCAAAATGTTTTCTCGGTTGGTCTTCAGATACTATAATTTCGTCGGGCTTAAGCATTAAAAGCTTTTTGTCAAATAAATTGTGCATACAACTCCTCCTTAGTTTAATTGTAAAGCTTTATAAGGAATTGTAAAGTTTTTTCGGTCGGGCAAATTCGAGTATATACAACAAAAAACAGCCCGTTTATAAGGGCTGTTTTGCAATTTTTCCGCTGTTTCGGGGGTATTTTGGCGGTGTTTGCGATATTTTTTTGAATATAGCAAAGGCTCTTTGCTCATCACCTGTGAGGGTTTCGCATATAATGGTAGGTTTTTCTATTTTTAATTCTTTAAGCGCATTGCTGCAAAGCGCAATTTCTTCATCAACCGACGGACCCTTCATTGCTACAAATAACCCGCCCGATTTTACAAAAGGAACACAGTATTCAAGTAAAACAGGCATAGAAGCCACTGCACGCGCGCAGGCAATATCATATTTTTCGCGGTGGTCTTTATTTTTTCCGCCCTCTTCTGCGCGTGAGTGGATAGCCGTTATATTTTTTAAACCAAGCTTATTTATCACGTCGTTTAAAAATGTAATGCGCTTATTAAGGCTGTCTAACAGGGTTACGTTAAGGTCTTCGCGGACAATCTTCAAAACAAGTCCCGGAAAGCCTGCACCTGTACCCACGTCTATCACAGCGGCGCCGTTTGGAACTTCTACATTTTTAAAGAACAAAATACAGTCATAAAAATGCTTAAAAAGCACATCCTCAGGCTCTGTAATGGCGGTGAGGTTTATTTTTTCATTCCATTCAATTAAAAGGTTTCCGTAAAGGTTAAGCCTTTCTTTAATTTTGGGTGTGATTTCTATACCGAATTCTGCGCATAGAGGGATTATTTTTTGTATATTAAAATCAATCATCAAGCTTTGCTTCCAATCTGTATATAGGTTGACCTAAGGATACGAAACGGCTTTCATATTCGGTCATAATGTTGCCCTCAAAATCACTGTTGTGTAAGTCGAGGGATATATTATGGAGTGAAAATCCGCTTTTTGAAAATTCTTCTAAAGAAAATTCAAAAAAGTGCATATTATCGGTTTTTTGGTGTATTTCGGCACCTTGCTTTAAAAGCAATTTATAAATATTTAAAAAGTTGCGGTGGGTTAGTCGGTGCGAAGCATAGGCTTTTTTAGGGAAAGGGCAGGAAAAGTTGAGAAAAATTTGCGAAATGCTACGGTTTGGAATAAATTTTGGCAGATATTCCGCACTTCCGCATATAAAACGCAGATTATTTACATTTTCATTTTTTGCAATTTCACACGCACCTACAATTACATTCGCGCTTTTTTCAACCGCTAAGACATTTATTTCGGGGTGCTGCTTGGCGTATTCAACAGCAAATCTTCCTTTGCCGCAGCCAATCTCCAAATGAATCGGGTTAGAATTGCCAAACCAATTTTCAAAATCAATGTACTCTTTTTCTAAAACCGATGTGTTAAAATTGCGGTCAAGGGTATCTATTTTAAAAAGTATATCTGAAACAGCCGAAAGCCTGTCTTCAAGATATTTCTTTTTTCTCATTCTCATACTATCACCAAAAGCGTTATTTTAATTCATTTTAAACCGCAAAAAAAGTAAAGTCAAGCCGTCTTGTCGAAAAATGCGAAATAAATTTTAAATTTTTTGCAAAAAAGGGTTGCAAAACCAATCAAGGTTGTGTATAATAATATTGTTCTCGAAATAAATATCGCGGAGTGGAGCAGTTGGTAGCTCGTCGGGCTCATAACCCGAAGGTCGTTGGTTCAAGTCCAGCCTCCGCAACCAAAACGAAAGACACCCAAAAGGGCGTCTTTTTCGTTTTGGTTATGAAAGTTCGATTTAGACCGATGATTTTGGGTTGAGACCGACGAGCGTGGCTCGTTGGGTGAGGTTGCGAGCGCTCGCGGTGCGAGATATAGCGAGCAAATGCACGCGCCGCGGTCGAAGAAAAACGACGCTCCAAGGAAGTTTTTCTTCGGGCACTAGCCCGAGGCTTTTTAAGGCGGTGCCTTAAAAAGATAACCCGAAGGTCGTTGGTTCAAGTCCAGCCTCCGCAACCAACATTGCGAACCGAAAAAGATATCGGTTCGAAAAACCCCGAAACCCCAGCGGTTTCGGGGTTTTGTTATGCCATTTTTCAAGGTGGAATTCAAAAGATATCATCTCCCAAAAACGACCTTTGTGGAGGACTTGAACTAAATTCAACAGATATCAAGGGCAG
>JAFXCZ010000012.1 GCA_017516445.1 Clostridia bacterium | reverse complement strand
GCACGGTGCGTACGCATCAACGTATATACGTATGAAGTTTTTCCCACTGGAAATATCAAGAGTTCCGTTTGCAATACTTAAATCAAAATCTGCGCCATTAACAAATAAATTTGGTTCCATTTTAAGTACAACGTGAGCCGGTTTAAGTAAACGGTATAACTCGCTCCATGAATCAGTTTTCGAAATAAGCAGATGAATGTTGCCATCAGTGGATAGCCAAACGTTTATACCTATATCTCCGTTACCAAGTGGTAATGATTTCGTTGCATCATCCATCACACCCGAATATTTAAATGAATAATTTTCTATTTTATCATTCATATACATCCCTCCTTTGATAGGTTAATTATATCAATATTTGTAAAATTTTCAATAATAAGTCTAAAAAATGTATAAAAAAAGAACCTCAACTACGCATTTGCGTGTCGAGGTTCCAGGCTTGGTCCGAGTGACAGGACTTGAACCTGCGGCCTCTTGACCCCCAGTCAAGCGCGCTACCAGCTGCGCCACACCCGGATAACTTAAAGTAATAAGTAATAGTGAATAGTGAAGAAGTGAATAATACTTTCTCACACACGCAAGTAGTATTATACCACGAAATTTTAATTTGTCAATAGAAAAAAGGTTGCCTTTTTTAAAAAAATAAGGCAACCCTTCATTTTTTAAAAATTAATCTGCAAAACCTGATTCTACTAATGCTACAAGACCGTCAAGCGCTTCCTTTTCGTCAGAACCGTCAACAATAATCTTAATAGTAGTACCACCTACAATACCAAGAGAAAGAACACCTAAAAGGCTTTTTGCATTAACCTTTCTTTCATCCTTTTCTACCCAGATTGAAGACTTAAATTCATTAGCCTTTTGGATGAAAAAAGTAGCGGGACGAGCATGTAAACCTACCTGATTGTGAATAACAACATCTTTAACGCACATTATAAAATCTCCTTATCGGTAATGGTGTTTTTAACTACAATGTTATTATACCACATTTAATGCGATAGTCAATTATTTGTGAAAAAGTTCTAATATTTATCCAACAATTACGTTTTTTAATATCTCTGATTTGTGCAATTTTATCACAAAATCATAAACAATCTTCGAATTTTTTCAAAAGCTTTTTATCTTTTTCGTCCAAATTCTCTTGTTTTAACATATCCGGACGCTTTTCCATTGTAATTTTAAGCGACTTACACCTACGCCACTTTTCAATATTAGCGTGATTGCCCGAAAGCAAAACCTCAGGCACCTGCCTATCCATCCAAACAGCAGGACGGGTGTACTGCGGATACTCTAAAAGACCGTCAAAATGGCTTTCCTCACTAAAGCAAAGCTCATCCGATAAAACACCTGGAAGCATTCTGCAAACCGCATCTGCAACCGCTAAAGCAGGAAGCTCACCGCCTGTGAGTACAAAATCGCCGATTGAAATTTCCTCATCAACAATTTCTTCAATAACTCGTTCATCAATGCCCTCGTAATGACCGCACAACAGCACTAATCGGGGCAGCTTTGAAAGTTCAACCGCCTTTTGCTGATTAAAGGTTTTACCCTTTGGCGAGAGATACACAAGATGCGGTTTTTCTTCACCCTCATTATAAAGGCTTTTGTATGCATTATAAATCGGCTCAGCCGCCATAACCATACCCATACCGCCGCCATACGGTGTATCGTCCACCTTATTATGCTTATTATTGGCATAATCGCGAATATTTGTGCAGACAATTTCCACCTTGCCCGATTTCTGTGCTCTGCCGATAATGCTTTCATTCATTACTGTTTCACACATTTCGGGAAAAAGGGTTAAAATATCAATCCTCATCATCAAAAATCCCCTTAAGCGGCTTTATAACAGCGGTTTGGTTATCAATATCGACTTCAACTATAACCTCATCAATAGCGGGAATAAGATACTCCTTACCGTCCTTTTTTATATGCCATACGTCATTAGCACCTGTTTGTGAAACATCGCTTATTTCACCCAACACAGCACCGCTTTCGGCGTCGGTAACAGTAATGCCGATTAAATCGGTAATAAAATATCTGCCCTCGGGCAATTTGACATCCTTACGGTCAATATAAAGCACTGTATTACGAAAGCTTTCGGCGTGTTCAATACTCTCAACACCCTTAAAAGCCACCAGCGAAATATTACCGTGGGGCTGTACCTTTAAAACATTAAGCTTATTGTTACCCTCGCTGTCAGTATATAAATATTTAAACTGTTTAAGAAAATCGGGGCTGTCTGCCCAAACCTGAACACGTGTCATACCCTTAACACCGTGAGTGCCCACAATTTTTCCTACTTCAAGATATCTTTTCTTCATAATTACTCCTATGTAAATACCCCCAGCGCTGTGGGGGTATGCTTACATTAGTCTTAGTCGATTTCAACCGCAATTGAATCCCCTGCTTTGTTAGCAGCGGCACGCATTACAGTACGGATAGCCTTAGCAATTCTACCCTGTTTGCCGATTACACGGCCAACATCATTACTTGCTACCTGTAAATGATAAATAGTAATACCTGCTTCATTGGGTTCATCAACTGTTACTTTTACTTCGCTGGGATTTTCAACAAGTCCCGAAGCGATAGAAACCAATAAATCTTTCATTGTTTACCTCACAAAGTTTAACTTAATTAAAGAACGCCGTTCTTTTTAAGTAAAGCCTTAACTGTATCGGTAGGTTGTGCACCGTTAGCAATCCATTTCTTAGCCTTTTCGCTGTCAATGTTTACTGCTGCGGGGTCTTTAGTGGGGTCATAAGTACCGATTTCTTCGATAAAACGACCGTCACGTGGGAATCTTGAATCAGCAACAACTACACGGTAGAAAGGAGCACGCTTAGCACCCATACGACGAAGTCTGATTTTAACTGCCATTTATTACACCTCCAGAATAAAATATATGTTTAAAGATTTGCTATCTTAAAAACCAAAACCACCGGGCATATTCATACCACCCATTTTGCGCATCATATTGCGCTTACCGCCCTTAGAATTCATCTGCTTGAACATCTTTTTCATCTGCTCATACTGCTTCATAAGTCTATTAACCTCTTCCACAGTAACGCCTGCGCCTGCGGCAATACGCTTACGGCGAGAGCCATTTAAAATATCAGGCTTTGCGCGTTCCTTTTTAGTCATAGAAGTTATTATTGCTTCTATTCTCAAAAGTGCGCGGTCATCAATATCAACATCTCTAATCTGTCTTTCCATACCCGGCATCATAGAGAGTATGCTTTTTAATGAGCCCATTTTCTTAATTTGCCTGAACTGTTCAAGCAAATCGTTCATATCAAATTTATTTTCAGCAAGTCTTTGAGCGGTTTTTTCAGCTTTCTTTTCGTCAATCTCGGTTTCAACCTTTTCGATAAGTGAGAGCACGTCCCCCATACCGAGAATTCTTGAAGCCATACGGTCAGGGTGGAATTCATCCAATTGGTCAAGCTTTTCGCCAACACCGGCAAACATAATCGGTTTGCCCGTTACAGCCTTAACAGATAACGCCGCACCGCCGCGTGTATCACCGTCAAGCTTGGTTAAAATAACGCCGTCAATCTCCAAAATATCGTTAAACGATTTTGCAATATTAACCGCATCCTGACCTACCATTGAGTCAAGCACCAATAAAATGTTGTTAACCTCAACCGCCTCGGTTATGCGTTTGAGCTCATCCATAAGCTCGGTATCAATATGAAGACGACCTGCGGTATCAAGAATCACAAAATCGTGACCGTAATCGCGTGCGTGAGCAATAGCCTTTTTGGCAATAATCTCAGGTTTTTCGGTGCCCATTTCAAAAACGGGAGCCTCTACCGCTTTACCTACAACCTTTAACTGTTCAATAGCGGCAGGACGGTAAATATCGCAAGCAACAAGCATTGGTCTATGGCCTTTAGCCTTTAAATGCTTTGCCAATTTTGCCGAATGGGTAGTTTTACCCGAGCCTTGCAAACCGCACATCATAATAACGGTAGGGATTTTATTAGAAATCTTAAGTCGCGCTTGCTCACTACCCATAAGAGCAGTTAACTCATCACGAACGATTTTAATAACCATCTGTGCAGCGGTAAGGCTTTCCATAACATTTGCACCGATGCATTTTTCGGTAACAGAGTTAGTAAAATCCTTAGCAACCTTATAGTTAACGTCAGCCTCTAAAAGTGCTAAACGCACCTCACGCATGGCGGTTTTTACGTCAGCCTCGGAAAGCTTTCCGCGAGAGCGCAATTTTTTAAAAACGCCTGCTAATTTGTCTGATAAACTGTCAAACGCCAAAAAATCCACACTCCTTATAAATCATTAATAATATTTAAAATCTCGGTTAAAGCGTCCTTATCACCATCAGTGTATTTTACCGATAATTCTTTAAGTGACTGAAACTTTTTACAGTAACCGCACTTTTCTTCAAGGCTTAAAAGCTGAGCCTCTGCACGCTTTATCTGGTCACGCACACCCTGACGGGTTATCCCCTCATTTTCAGCTATCTCCGAGAGGGATAAATCCTCGTTATAATAGCATTCTGTAAGCTTGCGGGGTTTTTCACCCAAAAAGTCACCATAGACATCAAGCAGGGATGAAATATACAAATTTTTAGTCATAATTCCCCCTACCTTTCTTTAACCTATGAGAGTATAACATAAAAATACACGCCTGTCAAGTTTTTTTCTTTACAGACGTGTAAAATTTTTAATCAATTATTTCACCTATAAGTATATCGCCCTCGCGACTAAGAATTTTAACCGTATTAATTTCACCGCAACTACCAAAATTTTTCAATTTAACACGGCAATAATTATCGGTATAGCCCTCTGTTTCGGTTTCGAAAAGCACCTTCTTGGTAGTACCGATAAACCTATCTAAAAACTGTTCTTCGGTTTTAAGGGTTGCTTCTATCATACGTTTTGAGCGTTCGGACTTTTGTGCATTGCTCACTTGATTAGGAAGACCGAAAGCCACTGTTCCCTCGCGTCGTGAATAAGCAAAAATATGTGCCTTGGCAAAGCCAATTTCACGAGCGAACGCAAGACTTTCCAAAAACTCCTGCTCGGTTTCCCCGGCAAAGCCCACCATAATATCGGTGGTTATAGCGCTATCGGGGAATATATCCCTTATCCGATTTACTAAATCACGGTAAAATGCAGTATCATAATGCCTGTTCATACGTGCAAGGGTTTTGTCACAGCCCGACTGCAAAGACAAATGGAACTGTGGACAGAATTTATCCTGATTTTTAAAGCGCGACAGCATTTCATCAGTAATATGGTCGGGCTCGAGTGAGCCTAATCTTACACGCTTAATGCCTTCAACCGAACAAACCGCATCAACCGCATCGCATAAATTCATATCTTCACCCTTACCGTAAGAAGTAAGGTTTATACCCACAAGCACAATCTCTACAAAGCCGTTTTGTGCCAAAGCCTCGGCTTCCTTTTTAATCTCTGCTACAGGTTTTGAACGCACCCAACCGCGCGCAGTAGGAATTATACAGTAGGTGCAAAATCTGTCACAGCCGTCCTCAATTTTCATATAAGCGCGTGTGCGCTCAGCAAACTCGGTAATAGACGGGGTATTAAAATGCTCTGCCTTAGGGTGCTCACAAACCTCAAAAACAGTTTTGCCGTCAAGCAAAAACTGTTCAACTCTCTCTACAACCTTTAAAACATCGGTGTTACCCATTATAATATCGGCATCCTGTAATTGCCTTGATTTTTCCGAAAAAGCCTGAACCATACAGCCTGTAAGCGCAATAACGGCATTGGGGTTGTTTTTACGGAAGCGGTGCAAAGCCTGTCGGGTTTTGCGGTCACTTTCAGCCGTAACTGTGCAGGAATTTATAATTAGCGCATCAAACGGTGCCGTTGTGGGCACCGTTTTGTGACCTTTGCTTTCAAAGGCTTCACGCATTACCTGTGTTTCGTACTGATTAACCTTACAACCCAAGGTGTAAAATGCTATGTTCATAAATTCTCCTGTAATTTTAAATAATATGCCACTGCCAAACGGTCGCAACGCTCATTTTCGGGGTGCCCCGCGTGACCTTTAACCCATTCTATAGTAACATCGTGCTCTTTTATCAATTCTAAAAGCTGTTCCCACAAATCAGGGTTTAAGGCGGGCTTTTTATCTGCCTTGCGCCAATTATTCTTACGCCAAGACTCTGCCCAGCCCTTTGTAATACCGTCTGCGACATATTTAGAGTCAGTCACAAGCCTTACCTTACAAGGCTCCTTAAGTGCGGCAAGCCCCATAATAGCGGCAGTAAGCTCCATACGGTTGTTAGTTGTGTTTTTTTCACCGCCCGAAAGCTCTTTTTCGTGCCCATTATACCTGAGCACTGCTCCCCAACCGCCAGGACCTGGGTTGCCCGAACAGGCACCATCGGTAAACAGTTCAATATACTTCATAATCAATACTTCCTGTAGCTTCCCACAACCTTGCCCAGCACGGTTGGGTTTTCGGGATAAATAGGCTCAAAATCCTCATTTTCGGGCATAAAGATAACAGTTTTATCCTTTATTACAAGGCGCTTTACTGTAGCCTCTTCCCCGTCCATACCAACAACGATGTCACCGTTACGGCAGGCGGAATTTTTATCCGCTACGATTATATCGCCGTCCATTATACCAATATCTTTCATACTGTAGCCTACCACCTTTAAGGCGAAAAGGCCGTCAGCATCCTTAGACGGATACGGTATATAATCCTCAATTTCTTCAACCGCTAAAATAGGTTTGCCCGCGGTAATTTTTCCAACAAGCGGCACCATTGAAGCAGATGTAGGTGTATCAATTTTTATTGCACGTGAATACTTAGCATCGCGCACAATATATCCCTCTTCCTCCAAAACGCCTAAAATTGCGTGAACAGTGGAGGTGGACTTAATACCTGTGTTATTACAAATTTCTCTAACAGTTGGCGGAAAGCCGCCGGACATTTGCTTTACTATAAAACTATAAACGCTCTGCTGTTTTTCAGTAAGCGGTCTTTTTGACATTATAAAAACTCCTATCGAACATTTATTCGTTTTTAGTATAACATCATTTTAAAGATATTGCAAGAGAAAAAGAAAAACGGTGCCGTAGCACCGTTTTATCTGGATTTGATTTTTCTACGCTTTAGCCAGCTTGTAGGCGAAAAGAGCAAAATTAACGGATAAATCTCAAGACGGCCTAAAAGCATTGCAAAGGACAATACAAGCTTTGCAAAGGGCGAATAAATATCATAATTTCCTATTGGGCCAACCTTAGAAAGACCCGGTCCTACGTTGTTAAAACAAGCGGCAACCGCAGAAATATTGGTTTCAAAACCAAAGGGTTCAAAAAGAAGTATAAAAAATATTATAACAAAGCAGAAAAAGTAAAGCGCAAAATAAACCATAACACCGTTTAAGGTTTCCGCTTCGACACCTTTGCCCTCAAACCTTACCGCCTCTGCTCCGCGCGGATGAAGCATATGCTTTAAATTAGCGCGAATACGCTTAAATAAAAGAACTATACGCGAAATCTTAATACCGCCTGCCGTAGAACCTGCACACGCACCTATAAACATAAGAATAAACAGTATTCCTTTTGAGAGTCCCGGCCATAAATTAAAGTCTGCTGTCGAGTATCCTGTTGTAGAAATAATAGAAGCCACCTGAAAGGCAGACTGGCGTACTGCCTCCCAAAAGCTACCGAATAAATGATAAATATTATATGTTATTAAAGAAACCGCTACAACAACTATTCCTAGATAGCACCAAAGCTCTTCACTTTTGAAAGCAGTACGGATTTTTCTTACAAGAATAAGATAATAAATATTGAAATTCACGCCGAAAATGAGCATAAATATTGCAATGACCCATTGAATATAGGGTGAATATGAGCCTATACTGTCTGCCCTAACGCCAAAACCGCCTGTACCTGCGGTACCGAATGAGTGTACCAGAGATTCATATAAATTCATACCGCCTGCGAGTAATAAAACAACCTCTAATACTGTAAGGAAAATATATATCAAATAAAGTAT
This sequence comes from Clostridia bacterium, assembly GCA_017516445.1. GTDB lineage: Bacteria > Bacillota > Clostridia > Oscillospirales > Acutalibacteraceae > UBA737. The sequence goes on along the minus strand of JAFXCZ010000012.1, from coordinate 41,928 downwards.
TTTGGCAGTACTTTTAAGCTTAGGTACAAGCTTACCGACAATAGGCCCCGGCATTTCGGCACGGACTATGTGAATAGAACGTCCCGACTCGGTAGGAACGATAGCCATAACAAGCACCAGAATACCCATACCGCCTACCCAGTGGGTAAAACTTCGCCAAAATAGAAGTCCTTTTCCCATTGCTTCAATTTGTTCGCCGCTAAGAATAGTAGCACCCGTTGTGGTAAAACCGCTTACGGTTTCAAAAAACGCATCGATAAAATTTGGTATTGCGCCGCTTATAACAAAGGGAAGCGCCCCTACTACAGACAAGGTTATCCAAGACAGCGCTACTATTACAAAACCCTCTTTTGCAAAAAAAGTTTTATCCTTAGGTTTATTGATAACCGTTAACAAAAAGCCAAGCCCTAAAGAAAAAATAATTGTTATGGCAAATGCTATAACACTTTTTTCGGCATAAACAATTGAATATGCCATAGGCAACAGCATAAGTACCGCTTCTATGCACAAAATTTTACCCAAAAGATAAAAAACAATTTTACGATTCATAGCTTATCCCCTTAATATATCGGACAGCTTATTTATACGCTGGTTTGCCGCTAAAATTATAACCTTGTCCAAGGGTAAGAACATATCGTCACCTGTAGGAATTATGGTCTTACGGTTGCGAATAATACCTGCAACAAGTGTATTAGGCTTTAATGATAAATCTTTAAACCGAATATTATTGTTTTGAAAATCTTCTTTAACTATAAATTCCAAAACCTCAACCTTATCATCCATAAGCTTATAAAGAGTTTCCACGCTGCTGCCCTGAGAATTTTCAAGCGCACGTGCATACTGAACAAGTATATTAGAAACCGTCATTTTAGGTGAAACAACTGTATCAAGTCCCCAACTTTCCGCCATTGGCATTAAGGCTTCGCGATTGATTTTGGTAATAACCTTAGGCACACCCTTAGTCTGAGCATAGGCTGACATAAGTATATTCTGTTCATCCATACCCGTAAGCGAAACAAAAGCATCTACCGACAAAAGTCCCTCTTCAAGTAAGACCTCTTGGTCGGTACCGTCAGCATTAACAACGGTCACTTTTGGAAGTGCTTCGCAAAGCCTTTCGCAAACATCAATTTGCTTTTCAATTATTGTTACGGTATTATTACCCTCTGAAAGCTTTTTGGCAAGGTAAAAAGCAAGCTTGCCGCCGCCAAAAATCATAATTTTTTTGGCAGGGTTCTGCTGTATACCGATTTCTTTCATAAGGCGGATAATTTCAATCGTGGTTGCGCTTATACAAATTCTGTCACCGCTTTCAAGCACAAAATTACCGTCAGGAATATATGCATCTTCACCGCGACGAACTGCCGATATCAAGAACTTAGCTTTAAATTTGTTACGCAAATCCATTATCTTAAGTCCGTCAAAAGGTGAATCAGGCTTAAGCTTGATTTCAACTATTTCAAAATTTCTTACACTAAAGGTTTCAACCTTTGCTGCAGACGGAAGCTTTAGCAAATTAAAAAGCTCTCCAGAGGTAATAAGTTCGGGATTGAGCGTCAATGAAATATCCAACTGCTCGCGCATGAAGGAAAGGCTTTTATCGTTATATTCAGGGTTACGTATACGCGCTATTGTATACTTTGCGCCCAGCTTCTTTGCAAGGTAACAGCTAAGCATATTAAGCTCGTCAGAGCCGGTCATAGAAACCACAAGTTCTACCTTATCCACGCCGGCTTCAAGCAATACATCGCTATCAGTTCCGTTACCGCAAACACCCATAACATCATAAATATTTGTAATTTCAGTCAAAACCTGTGGGTTGTTATCAATAGCCACCACATCGTGACCCTCAGCAACAAGACTTGCCAAAATAGTTTTACCTATTTTACCGCAACCGTTAATAATTATTTTCATATAGGGCTTCCTTTAAATTTAAAATAATTGATATATAATTTATTTTAACACTTCCTGCCAAATATTACAATATCTTTTTATATAATTGAATTTGTCATTGAATTTATGCGAAATTTATAGTATACTTATTTAAACAAATTAGTTTAAGGTGATCAAATGAAACGTAGAGGGTTATCCCATATACAAATTATTGCTTTAGGGTATTTTTGTATAGTTATCCTCGGCACATTATTGCTAACTTTACCTCTGGCAACCAGAAGCGGACAAGCTGCTCCGTTGAGCACCGCTATGTTTACTTCGGTATCTGCCTCATGCGTTACAGGTCTCATAGTAGAGAATACCGTCACGTACTGGTCTTTATTCGGTCAGATAGTAATTTTAATTCTTATCCAAATCGGCGGACTGGGATATATGACCATAGCAACTTTCTTTTATAGACTCATAATAAGAAAACGCGGGCTTAAAGAAAAAATTATTATGGCAGAAAGTATAAACACTACACGTTTGAATGATTTTTCAGCCCCTATCAAAAAAATCTTTTGGGGCACGGTTATTATCGAAGTATCGGGTGCCGCACTGCTTGCCATTCGGTTTGTTCCGCTTTTTGGAGTCCTGAAAGGTATTTATTACAGCGTTTTCCATTCGATTTCTGCTTTTTGCAATGCAGGCTTTGACCTTTTGGGTACTCCCACCCCTTTCAACTCTCTCGTAAGCTTTAACAATGACCCTTTAGTTATATTTGTTATTTCGGCACTTATTATCGTAGGCGGTTTAGGTTTTTTGGTTTGGGACGACCTATTAATAAAGCATTTTCGCTTTAAAAAGCTTAATTTACACAGTAAAATAGTTATAACCTTAACCACCACGCTTCTACTGCTTGGAGCTTTTCTGTTCTTTATTTTTGAACACAATGAGCTCTTTAGCAACATGCCCATCGGCACAAAGCTGTTAAATAGCTTTTTCAGTTCGGTGACACCGCGAACGGCAGGCTTCAACAGTGTAGATATTGCTTCCCTTTCAGAGTCTTCAAAGCTATTGACCGTTATACTTATGTTCATAGGAGGAAGTTCAGGTTCAACAGCAGGCGGTATTAAAACCACTTCTCTTTTTGTAATGATTGCCTTTACAATTTCTAATATAAGAGGTAAAGACAGCATAACAGCCTTCAACAAAAAAATCACTAATGAAATCTTGAACAAGGCACTTGTAATAACCCTTATTAATCTGTGCTTAGCACTTACCGGTGCTTTTATCATTTGCGCGACTGAGCCTGTTTCACTATCAAATTCCTTGATAGAAACCTTTTCCGCCATAAGCACAGTTGGTCTTTCGGCAGGACTCACATCAGGCTTAGGTATGTTCTCACGTATCATTTTAATGTTGCTTATGTTTTGTGGCAGAGTCGGAAGTGTATCCTTTGCAACTGCTTTATTTGAAAAACGAACAAAAGCGCCAGTTTCCTATCCCACTGAAGCTATAACAGTTGGCTGAAATATTTAAAAGGAGTTTTAATATGAAATCTTTTTTAATCATAGGTTTAGGTTCTCTTGGAAACCATCTTTGCGAAGAACTCAGCAAAAATAACTGTGAAATTATGGTAGCCGATTCAAACCCTATCAAGATTGAAAATCTCAATACCCAGGTAATCTCTGCAAGGGTTTGCGACTGTACCAACAAAAGCGTATTAGAAAGTCTTGGTATAGAAGATTTTGATGCTTGCTTTGTTTGTATTGAGGATTATTTTCAAGTTTGCCTTGAAGTAACTGACCTTCTTAAAGAATTAGGTGCAAAGAAGGTTTACAGCACCGCAAACCGCCAAATTGAAGAAAAATTCCTTCTTAGAAGCGGTGCCGACCGAATTATCTACCCAGAAAGAGATATATGCCGAAGAATTGCAAGAATCGAATGTGCTCAACATATTTTTGATTATATAAACGTGGCTGACGATTATTCTATTTTTGAAATTGAACCTTCAAAAAAATGGTTAGGTAAAACTGCTATGGAATTAAATTTCCGTAATAAATATAATCTTAACATTATAGCGTACAAACAAGACGGCACAGTCATTCCCTTCTTTGATGCTAATTATGTTTTCAAAGAAAACGAGCATTTGCTTGTATTGGGCAGTGCAAAGGCAATAGAGAAAATAATAAAATAGTAAAAAGCATAATGCAGAAATTTCTGCATTATGCTTTCTTTTTTAATCAAAAAAATCTTTAATTTTGTCCATAAAGCTTTTACGGCTTTTATAGTTTTTCTCGTCAGTAGCCGCATCAAACTCTTTAAGCTTTTCTTTCTGCGTCTTAGTGAGGTCTTTTGGCACTTCTACGATAATCTTTACATACTGGTCGCCTTTGCCCGAATAGTTAAGCCTTTGAACACCCTTGCCCTTAAGCTTAAACTCGTCGCCGGGCTGGGTGCCCTCATGGATAGTGAATTTAACCTTGCCGTCAAGGGTGGGCACGGTAATTTCCGCTCCCAAAGCCGCCTGTGTAAAGGTTATGGGTATTTCACAGTAAATATCATATCCGTCACGCTCAAAAATCGGGTGAGGACGGACATTTACATTTATGCGAAGGTCACCCGAAGGACCGCCGTTTACACCGCTGTCACCTCCGCCGCGTATGTTAATAACCTGACCGTCATCAATACCTGCAGGTATTTCAACAGTCTGTTCAACAGTATGTCTTATTCTGCCCTTGCCGTTACAGGTATTACAGGGCTTTTCAACAATTTTGCCGCTACCGTGACAATGGTTACAAACCTGTTGGGTTTGTATAACACCAAAGGGTGTGCGCTGTGTAGCCGCAACCTGACCGCTGCCGTGACAAACGGGGCAGGTCTTGACAGTAGTGCCCTTTTCGGCACCTGTACCGCCGCAGTCCTTACAGGTATCAATCTTAGTTACCTTAATTGTCTTTTTACAGCCTTTTGCTGCCTCTTCAAAGGAAATTATAACCGAAGCCGCAGTATCGTTACCTCTTCTTGGAGCGTTGGGGTTAGAGCGTCTGCCGCCACCACCAAAGCCGCCACCAAAGAAAGAACTGAAAATATCACCTAAATCGTCAAAACCACCGAAACCGCCGCCAAAGCCGCCACCGCCGTAGCCGCCGCCAGCGCCAAAATTGGGGTCAACACCCGCGTGTCCAAACTGGTCATAACGGGCACGCTTTTCTTTGTCGGAAAGCACCTCATAGGCTTCATTTACTTCTTTGAAAGATTTTTCGGCTGCCTCGTCACCCGGATTTAAGTCTGGGTGATATTTTTTCGCCGCTTTTCTGTATGCTTTTTTAAGGTCATCGTCAGAAACAGACTTATCTACACCTAAGACCTCATAATAATCTCTTTTATCAGCCAAAACAATTCTCCTAAAAGCAAGGCTTTTGCCTTGCAGTGAATAGTGAAGAGTGAAAAGTGAAGAGATAAGGTGTTTTGCAAGCAAAACGATATATATTTAGTCCGCAAGCGGACACCTTTTCTCTTCTCTTTTATCTATTATCTCTTATCTTTTATTTGTCGTCTACATCAGTGTAGTCAGCTTCGTAAACATTAGGGTCTGCCTGTGCATTAGCATCAGCACCCTCAGCGCCCTGTGGGTTAGCTGCTTTATAAAGCTTTTCGCTTACAGCAAAAATTTCTTTTTGAAGCTCTTCCTGCTTAGCCTTAATAGCTTCGATATCCTCGCCCTTTAATGCTTCCTTTAATGCTTCCTTAGCAGCTTCAATCTTACCCTTTTCTTCTTCGGTAATCTTATCGCCCAAATCAGCAATAGTCTTTTCGGTTGTATAAATCATCTGGTCAGCGCCATTGCGGATATCAACAGCCTCGCGGCGTTTCTTATCCTCAGCTGCATATTCCTCAGCTTCTTTTACAGCCTTATCAATATCTTCCTTAGACATATTTGTGTTAGAAGTGATAGTAATATCATTTTCCTTACCTGTGCCTAAATCCTTAGCAGATACGTGAACAATACCGTTAGCGTCGATATCGAAGGTAACCTCAATCTGCGGTACACCGCGGGGAGCAGATGCAATACCGTCAAGGTGGAATACACCGAGAGTCTTATTATCGCGTGCAAATTCGCGTTCACCCTGTAAAACGTGTACTTCAACCGAGGTCTGACCGTCAGCTGCGGTAGAGAAAATCTGGCTCTTCTTAGCGGGGATAGTGGTGTTTCTGTCAATAATCTTTGTAGAAACGCCGCCCATTGTTTCAATACCGAGAGAAAGAGGTGTTACGTCAAGAAGAAGAAGTCCCTTAACGTCACCGCCGAGAACGCCAGCCTGTAATGACGCACCTAAAGCTACGCATTCGTCGGGGTTGATACCCTTAAAGGGCTCTTTACCCATAAAGTTCTTAACAGCTTCTTGTACAGCGGGGATTCTAGAAGAACCGCCAACCATAAGCACCTTGTTAATTTCGCTCTTCTCTAGTCCCGAGTCTGCAATTGCCTGACGAACAGGAGCCATTGTAGCCTCTACCAAATCAGCAGTAAGCTCGTTAAACTTCGCTCTTGTCAAGGTTGTTTCAAAATGCTTAGGACCTGTTGAGTCAGCAGTGATGAAAGGTAAGTTAATATCAGTTGTTGTCATACCAGAAAGGTCAATCTTAGCCTTTTCAGCAGCTTCTTTTACACGCTGCATAGCCATTTTGTCACCCGACAAGTCAATACCCTGTTCAGCCTTAAAGGTTGCTACGATATAGTCCATAACGCGCTTATCGAAGTCGTCACCGCCAAGCCTGTTGTTACCGGCAGTAGCCAAAACCTCCTGAACGCCGTCGCCCATTTCAATAATAGAAACGTCGAAGGTACCGCCGCCCAAGTCATAAACCATAACCTTTTGGTCGTCTTCCTTATCAATACTGTAAGCCAAAGCCGCAGCGGTAGGCTCATTTATAATTCTCTTAACCTCAAGACCAGCAATTTTACCTGCATCCTTAGTAGCCTGACGCTGAGCATCGGTAAAGTAAGCAGGAACGGTGATAACTGCTTCAGAAACAGTGGTGCCAAGATATGCCTCAGCATCAGCCTTTAATTTCTGCAAAATGATAGCAGAAATTTCCTGTGGGGTGTACTTTTTACCGTCAATTTCAACAGTGTTTGCAGTACCCATATCACGCTTGATAGAAGCAATAGTTCTGTCGGGGTTGGTGATAGCCTGACGCTTTGCAACCTGACCTACCATTCTTTCGCCTGTCTTAGAAAAAGCCACAACAGACGGTGTTGTTCTTCCGCCTTCAGCGTTAGCGATTACTACCGGCTCGCCGCCTTCCATAACTGCTACGCAAGAGTTTGTTGTACCTAAGTCAATACCAATAATTTTTCCCATTTTAATTTCTCCTTAATATAATAAATGTTTTTAATTAGCAACTTTAACCATAGCGGCACGGATAACCGTATCCCCTATTTTATAACCCTTTTGCAAAACCTCGGCAATAACATTTTCACCTAAGGCTTCGTCTTCAATGTGCATTACTGCCTCGTGCAGTTCGGGATTAAATGTATCACCCACTGCGGCAACCTCGGTAATACCTAAATTACCCGCAATACCCTCAAACTGCTTTACTATCATTTCAATACCTTTAATATAATCGGGCGTATCCTTTTCTACTAACGCCGCGCGGTCTATATTATCAAGTATCGGTAATAGCTGTTTTATAAGACCTGCTTTTGCAAATTCAGCAACCATCATTTTTTCGCGTTCTGTACGCTTTTTAAAGTTATCAAATTCTGCCGCTGTGCGTAAAAGCAAATCGCTCTTTTCTGCAAGCTCAGCCTTTAAGGCTTCAATTTCCAAATCCTTTTTGTTTTTCTTTTTCTCAGGTTTAACCTTTTCTTGAGTTTCGGGTACTTTATTTTCTTCAGCCACGAAATCAGTCCTCCATATCCTTTTGTGCGGCAGTTATTACCTTTGACAGTTTTTCCGCCGTATATTCAATAATTGGAATAATTTGCTCATAGGAAAGCCTGTTAGGTCCTATCACCGCAATATATCCTTTATATTTATTACTGGTAAAGGGTGCCGCTATAAGCGTATCACGCTGCAGCTCGCTGTATCCTGTATCTTTACCGAAAACCACACCGCCGCCAACACGCTCAAAAAGAGAGATTATCGGGTCGCGGCTTTCTACAAGTGAGATTATCCGTTTTGCAGACTCTTCATTACCACAAACATTGTAAAGACGGGACACACCGCTTAAATCCACCGTCATATTATCAATTTCGTTGACGGTTTCAAACACAGCCGTAAACAACGGCATAAGACCGAATGCGTCAATTCCCATAGACGCCACTAGGCTTTGCATATAACCAATAGTCAGCGACTCTAAGGGCTTGCCCTTTATTTTGGTTGCCGCAATCTCCTTAAAGCGTTCAAGCATTTGCTCAGTCAAACCGTCACCCAAGCGGAAAATACGGTTTCGCGTTCTCGAATCACTGGTAACCAGCAAAAGCATTACGGTGTTGCGGCTTATATTCATAAGCTCAAGCTTCTTAATCACTGCCGTATCGGGAGTAAGCAGACAGGCAATAACAGGCAAATGCGTAAGGTCTGAAAGAATTTCCCCTGCCCTTGCAGGTATTTTTTCAGGCATTTCGGTTATTGCATCAAACCGCCCGTCAATATATTCCTTATGTTCAGCCAAAATTTCGGTTTTTGGCATCAAGTCGTTAATATAAAGCTTAAGTCCGTCACTTGTGGGAATACGTCCTGCCGAAGTGTGCGGCTGTTCCAAAAGCCCCATACTTACAAGCTCGCTCATCTCATTCCTAAGCGTTGCAGACGACGGAGCATTCTCAATAAGGCTTGTCAGAATTTTGGAGCCGATAGGCTCACCCGTTTCGATATAAGCCTTGACAATAGCCTTTAAAACGGCTTGTTTTCTAGGAGTTAACTCTATTTTTGTCACCCCGTTTCGTTTTTAGCACTCTTTGCTTGCGAGTGCTAACGATTATTATTATATGCCATTTTTTTCATTTGTCAAGAGTTTTTACGAAAAAAGTTTGACTTTCTCTGACTATTAACAAATATTTCATAATTTATTAAAAAAAGGCTATCTCGCTAAGAAAAGCGAGACAGCCCTTTTAATGTTTTTAAAATTCTAATCAATAATTCCGCATTACGAATTAGAAATCATTTTCCTACACAGAACTTGCGGAAGATTTCGTCGGTCACTTCATTAGTAACACGTTTGCCCGTGAGTTCAAACAAAGCCGCAAGCGCATCGTCAACACAAACGCCTACCGCGTCCATAGTCTGACCGCCCGTAAGTGCGCTGATCGCTTCATTTACAGCCTCAAGCGCTCTATCTGCACAAGTGCGTTGACGTTCACCAATAAGCACCGCGGTATCGGGATTCAGATTTGCCGTTCCGGATATTTCAGCAATCTCACGGCACAGTTCATCATAACCGCTATTATTTTTTGCCGAAATGGTAACAACCCGCAAGCCGTCAAACGCCGACATATCAAGCATATTTTCCAAATCAGTTTTATTTACTATTACAATAGTATTCTTATCCCTTACGCTTTCAAGTAAGGAAATATCGTTACTGTCAAGCGGTGCGGTACAATCAAAAACAGCTAAAACCAATTCAGCAATATCTATTCTGTCCTTAGCGCGCTTTACACCAATACTTTCAACAGTATCGCTGGTATTATGAATACCCGCCGTATCAGCAAGACGAAGAGTTATATCCCCCACCGTTACAGTATCCTCAATAACGTCACGAGTGGTACCCGCAACATCGGTCACTATAGAGCGTTCTGCACCGCTTAGCATATTCATAAGTGTAGATTTACCAACGTTTGGCTTGCCCACAATAACAGTTTCTATACCCTCACGCAAAACTCTGCCCGCATCGTAAGTAGAAAGCATTTTTTCAATTTCATTTTTTGCGCTTTCGAGCATTGTAAGGAAATTGTGATAATCTAGACCTTCGATATCTTCATCGGGATAATCCGAATATGCCGCTATAGAAGCATCAGCCGAAACTAAATCCGCTTCAATTTTATCAATCTTTTTTGAAACACCGCCAATATGCGCCGCACGTGAAAGCCTGAGCTCTGCTTGGCTGTTGGCACTGATAAGTCCCATAATACTTTCAGCCTTTGTTAAATCAAGCTTGCCGTTTAAAAATGCACGCTTGGTAAATTCACCGGCTTCTGCTAAAAAAGCACCATTTTGCAGAATAAGGCGCAAAGCTTCCTTTAAAATCAAGCGTCCGCCGTGGATAGAAATTTCAACAACATCTTCACCCGTATAGCTTTTAGGCGCTTTAAAAACGAGTGCTACACCGTCATCTATTACCCTTTCGCCGTCAACAATCTCACCGTAAGCGGCACTATAACCCGAAAGCTCCGCTAACCTTTTACCCGAAAAGCTACGAAAAACCTTATCAGCAACCGATAAAGCCTTTTCCCCCGAAATTCTTATAACACCAAGCGAGCCTTCACCCAAAGGCGTTGCAATAGCGGCAATTGTGCGTTCGCTCATTACTTCACTTCCTTTTCACACATTTTAACACAACATAGAAAGTATTTCAATAAAAACAAAAAGAGATGCAACCTAAAGTTACATCTCTTCGTGTTGGCATCTACCTATTTTCCCAGGCAGCTTCCCGCCAAGTATCTTCGGCGCAAGCGAGCTTAACTTCCGTGTTCGGTATGGGAACGGGTGGACCCTCGCCGCAATCAACACCAACTTTTTTGCTGTCTCCCGTAGGCGACTTTGATATATTACCACACTAATTTTCATTTGTCAAGTATTATTTTTGAAATTTTTTAAAAAAATTTGACGAAATTTTTAAAAATATGTATTTACAAAGGAAACGAAAAGTGTTATTATATATAATGTATGAGCGTTTTTAACTCATTAAATTATCTTTAGGAGGAATTTTAGTGTCCAGAAAATTCAAAACCATGGACGGTAACAACGCTGCTGCTTACGTGTCATACGCGTTTACAGAAGTTGCAGGTATCTACCCGATTACCCCGTCCAGCCCTATGGCAGACTATGTTGACCAATGGTCCGCTCAAGGCGTTAAAAACATTTTCGGCACAACTGTAAACGTTGCCGAAATGCAATCCGAAGCAGGTGCTGCAGGTACAGTTCACGGCTCACTCGCTGCCGGTGCTTTAACCACCACCTACACCGCTTCTCAAGGTCTCTTGCTCATGATTCCGAATATGTACAAAATCGCCGGCGAATTACTTCCCTGCGTTTTCCACGTATCGGCTCGTTGTGTAGCTTCCCATGCTCTTAACATCTTCGGTGACCATTCCGACGTTTATGCTTGCCGTCAAACAGGCTTCGCAATGCTCGCTGAAACAAATACACAGGAAGTTATGGACCTCGGTGCTGTTGCACACCTAGCTTCTATTGAAAGCCGTGTTCCTTTCATCAACTTCTTCGACGGTTTCCGTACTTCACACGAAATCCAGAAGGTTGCTGCTTGGGATTATGAAGACTTAAAAGAAATGTGCGATATGGATGCTGTAGAAGCTTTCCGCAAGCGCGCTCTTAACCCTGAACGTCCCGTTATGCGCGGTTCACACGAAAACGGCGACATCTTCTTCCAGCACCGTGAGGCTTGCAACAAGTACTATGATGCTTGCCCCGCTATTGTTGAGAAGTATATGGACAAGGTTAATGCTAAGCTTGGCACTGATTATAAGCTCTTCAACTACTACGGCGCACCCGATGCTGAAAAAATCATCATCGCTATGGGCTCTATCTGCGACGTTGCAGAAGAGGTTATCGATTATTTAACCGCTGCAGGCGAAAAGGTTGGTCTTGTAAAAGTTCGTCTTTACCGTCCTTTCTCTGCTGCAAAATTAGTAGAAGCTATCCCACAGACTGTTAAGAAGATTGCTGTTCTTGACAGAACTAAGGAGCCCGGCGCTTTGGGCGAGCCTCTCTATTTGGATGTTGTTGCTGCTCTTGCAGGACAAGGCCGCAAGATTGACGCTGTTGTAGGCGGCAGATACGGTCTTGGCTCTAAGGATACACCTCCTTCAAGCATCTTTGCTATTTACAAAGAGCTCGAAAAGGATGCTCCTAAGCACAACTTCACAATCGGTATCGTAGACGATGTTACCGAGCTTTCACTTCCCGAAGAAGAAGCTCCCAACACCGCAGCTGAAGGTACTATTGAATGTAAGTTCTGGGGTCTCGGCGGTGACGGTACTGTTGGTGCTAATAAAGACTCTATCAAGATTATCGGTGACCACACTGATAAGTATGTTCAGGCTTACTTCCAGTATGACTCTAAGAAAACAGGCGGTATCACTATAAGCCACTTACGTTTTGGTGATAAGCCCATTAAGAGTCCTTACTATATTAACAAGGCTGACTTTGTTGCTTGTCACAACCCCTCTTATGTAATCAAGGGTTACAAGATGGTTAACGACGTTAAGCCCGGCGGTGTATTCCTTATCAACTGCCAGTGGAACGCAGAAGAGCTTAATAAGTATATGCCTGCTGAAGCTAAGCGTTACATCGCTAATAACAACATTCAGCTTTATACAGTTAACGCTATTGACTTGGCTGCCGAAATCGGTCTTGGCAAGCGTACCAACACTGTATTACAGTCTGCTTTCTTCTCACTTTCTAAGGTTCTTCCCGCTGAAGATGCTATCGGCTATATGAAGGAAAAAGCTCAGAAGTTTATGAAGAAGGGTAAAGAAATCGTTGAAATGAACGAGAAAGCCATCGACGCAGGCGCTACCGCTTACGTTAAGATTGACGTACCTGCTGACTGGGCTAACGCTACTGACGATGCAGCAGCTGTTAAGTCTGAAGGCAAGGACAAGCTCGTTAAGATGGTTGACGGCATTATGAAGCCGGTAGCTCTTATGAACGGTGACTCTCTCCCCGTTTCTGCATTCATTGACCACGCTGACGGTACATTCGAACAGGGCGCTGCTGCTTACGAAAAACGCGGCGTTGCAGTTATGGTTCCTGAATGGAATCCTGACACCTGCGCTAAATGTAACAAGTGCGCATTTGTATGTCCTCACGCTACAATCCGTCCTTTCGCTTTAGATGCAGACGAAGTAGCTAAGGCTCCTGCTGATATGAAGAAGGCTCCGAAGCCTTTCCTCAAAACCGAATACACCTATACTCTTGCTATTTCTCCGCTTGACTGTATGGGTTGCGGCGTTTGTATCGGCGTTTGTCCTACAAACTCACTTAAGATGGTTCCTCAGGCTTCACAGCTCAAAGAACAGGAATCCTTCAATTACTGTGTTGCAAATGTATCTGAAAAGGCTGGCGTAGCTACCGATGCTAACGTTATCACTTCTCAGTTCAAGAAGCCTTTACTTGAGTTCTCAGGTTCTTGCGCAGGTTGTGCTGAAACTGCTTACGCTCGTCTTATTACTCAGCTCTTCGGCGACAGAATGTACATTTCTAACGCTACAGGCTGTTCGTCAATTTGGGGCGGTCCTGCTGCTACATCACCTTACACCGTTAACGCTAAGGGTCAGGGTCCTGCTTGGGCTAACTCACTCTTTGAAGACAACGCTGAACACGGCTACGGTATGTATTTAGGTCAGGAAGCTATCCGCAACAGACTTATCGGTAAGGTTGAGCTTATTGCTGAGTCTGACAAGGCTGCTGATGACGTTAAGGCTGCTGCTAAGGCTTACCTTGACACTGTTAACGACGGTGCTAAGAACGGCGCTGCAAGCGAAGCTCTTGTTGCTGCTCTTAAAACACAGAATGCTGATTGCGAAATCTGCAAGGATGTTATTGACAATGCTGAATACCTCGCTAAGAAGTCTATCTGGATATTCGGTGGTGACGGTTGGGCATACGATATCGGCTTCGGCGGTGTTGACCATGTACTCGCTGCTGGTAAGAACGTAAACATTATGGTATTCGATACCGAGGTTTACTCTAACACAGGCGGACAGGCTTCTAAGGCTTCTAACATCGGTCAGGTAGCACAATTTGCTGCTGCAGGTAAAGCTATCGCTAAGAAGAGCCTTGCTGAAATTGCTATGTCTTACGGTTATGTATACGTAGCACAAATCGCTATGGGTGCTGATATGAACCAAACCTTAAAGGCTATCAAGGAAGCAGAAGCTTATGACGGTCCTTCAATCATCATTGCTTACTCACCTTGCGAAATGCACTCTATTAAGGGTGGTATGGTTAACTGCCAGAACGAAATGAAGAAGGCTGTTGACTGCGGTTACTGGGATTTATTCCGTTACAACCCCGCACTCAAGGCTGAAGGCAAGAATCCGTTCTCAGTTGACTGCAAGCCTGCTACTGCAGACTATAAGGAATTCATTATGGGCGAAGCTCGTTACTCTTCACTCACACGTTCATTCCCCGAACGCGCTGAAGAATTGTTCGACAAGGCAGCCGAAGCTGCAAAAGAGCGCCGTGCTCATCTTGAAAAATTGGTTGAACTTTACGGTAAATAATATTTAACCAATATATATGAAACACCTGTCAAGGCAATGCCTTGACAGGTGTTTTTTAATGTTAATAAAATTTATGCTGTTTTCTTATTTAAAACGGTGTAAGCTATAAGGCTTAAAATAGTAACAATAAATAAGATTTCAAAAATCGGGGTATGCTGTGTACTTGGTGAATAAACAACATTTTTCATATCAAAGAAGTAATTAATATTCTTTAATTTAGCACTCTTACCAATTGCTTTATCGGGAAGTGTTATTCCATTAACCACAACAACCAAATCATCAGCGAAGACATATCCCTCATCAGCTAAAATATTGAAATTTACACCATATTTAGCTCCCTTTTCAAAATAATCTTCAAAATACTTGTAATCATCAATATCGCCCTTGAGCCAGTCAAAACCGTTTTCTGTTATATTTAAAGTAAATCCTTTTCCGCCAACAATTGAAACCTGCGGTTTTATACTTGCATGGTCACCAATTACATATTTCTCAACCTTTAGCTCCACCTTCTTGATAAGCTTATTATTAGTTACGAAATTTTTTGAATAGCTCGCCATATCAAACCGTACAATAGCATTATCACTTTTTTTACCGTCAACCAAGAATGTTGTTTTGTCCTCTAAAACACGGTAACCTTCCTTGGGTTGTATGATAATATTCAAATTATATATCTTACCATCCTCGAACGTACCTTCAAACGGCTCATAACATTTTATTTTTTCATTCCAAACGTTCCAAATAACGTTTGCAGAATAATTTGCGCCGTCAGGAATTTTAACCTCTGTCTTAGCGGTTTTTCCAATCTTCATTTCGGGTATATCAGAAATTTCAATTTTTTCTATCACTTTTTTAAGCGAAAAGCGTTCCTCAAAATAACCTTCGTCTCTGTACACTTGTAAATACAACTCTTTACCGTCTAACAAAAGGATTGCATCATCACTAAACTCATATCCGTCTTTTGCACGAACACCCACTTGCAACACATAATCCTTGCCGTTTTCAAACACATCAGCAATCTTCTGGGTTTCTATATCCATCCAACCCGAAAATTCGATAGTATATTTTGCACCGCTCGGCACTTTAAGTCCGTCAAGAGTAGCTTTTTTGCCGTCTTTCGGATTAATCACTCCGTTTATTTCAACCTTATCTATAACCTTAAGGAATGAAAATTCTCTTGTGAATACAGCCAAATCATATGTTGAACCATATAATTTATGCTTAACGCCGTACGCTTTTACAATTACGTCCTCTGATAATTCATAACCCTTTTTAGGTGAAATATCTACAGAAATCACATACATTTTACCTTTTTCAAAGGTATCAGTTTGTATAGGTTCAAACATTCCCTTATCCAATAAATACCAATTTGCTTGTGCGGTATATTTTGCGCCGTCAGGAACCTTTACACTAAAAACATCCTTTTTAGCCTTTTCACCCACAACCGCCTTGGGCAATTTAAGAAGCTCAACCTCTTTTATAACCGTAGCAAAGGATTTTCTAATCTCAAATTCTACTAATGCATGGTTACGTACATCAGTCCAATATTCTTTACCATCAACTTTTATATATACATTTTCTGATATCGCATATCCTTTTTTAGGTGAAATTTGTAATACAAATTCGTACGCTTTTCCCTTTTCGAAGGTTCCGCTTGTATGCTCAATACCTTCCTCGTCAAAATAATGCCAATATCCCGAAGCGATAAGCCCACTTCCAGCATCAATAGTTTTTATATCATTATCCTTAAACTTATCACCGATATTTACGGAAAGAAACTCTTTATCGTCAATTTCGATATAGTCTATTTCATCAGCGTGATTTATATTTAAATAAGCTGTTGCCTCATTACCTATAGACTCGAAGTTATAGTGCTCACCATTGATAGTAAATAAAGTATCATAGGATATTTCATAACCCAAATCAGCTTTTACGGATAATGCAAGGCGGTATATTCCGCTTTTTTCAAACTTAGCTGTATTCTCCATAACATCAAATGCTTTAGTTGTAAAATTATATTTTTGCCAAATTCCCTCTACAGAATAATCGCCACCGTCATAGCTGTATTTATCCGCTGTATCACCTATACTTCCCTTAGGTACATCTGTCAATTCAACAGTCGCAACCGTACCTAAAGCAATAGGTTCAACCTTTATTTCAAATATACCTGCAGGTGAACTTTCATCACCTAAAAGGTCAATATTCTCCTGTGAGCCATTAACCTTAACAATAGTATCTGCCGTTAATTCATAGCCTGTGTTGGCAACAACGTCAAAAACCGTACGGTAAATGTTCCCGCTTACAAATTGTGTCGCGGTGGTGATATCATCAGCTTCACGCCATACACCATTTTTAGCAGTTACGGTATATCTATCATCACTCACAGTGAAATTAACTGCCGAATCAGTTGCACCAACCATAGGCAGCGTAACTGTAACATTTACTTCATCAATTTTTTGGTTCGTTACGGCAAACGCAGGCAATAGGCTTGTTGCAATAATAAAAACCGTCAACATAACAACCGTAAAAACACTCAAAACCTTAAAACCCTTCAGTTTCATAATAAGCCCCCTTTTACATATAAGGTATTATTACCTTGATTTTTATTTTATCATATTCAAACAACATAAACAAGAAACACTATTGTAACTTTTTTAAGCACCCTTGAACTTAATTAGCCAAGGGTGCCTCTATTTAAGCTGATTTTTAAGCTTTGTAAGTATTTTCTTTTCAGCGCGGGATACCTGCACCTGACTCATATTAAGAAGCTTTGCCGTCTTACTTTGTGTAAAAGCATTATAATATCTGTATCTTACTATTTTTATTTCGATTTCGTCCAAATATTTAAAAGCGCTATCAAGCAACACACGGTTGAAAATCTGGTCCTCGGGCGAGGCTACAGGCAAGTCAGTTTCGTTTACGCCGTCGTCCGTATATGCAGTCAAAGAAACCGGAGCCTGTCCCGCACATATAGCCTCTGTTACCTCTTCTGCCGAAACATCTAAAGCTTTAGCAATCTCATTAACAGTTGGCTCGCGGTTTAAGGTCTGCTCTAAAACCTGTTTTTGCCTTATAACCTTTAAATAAAGCTCCTTAATACCTCTTGAAACCTTTACTGCACCGCCGTCACGGAAAAGCCGTCGCACTTCACCCATAATAACAGGTACTGCGTAGGTTGAAAAGGCGAATCCTTTATTTTCATCAAAGGCATCGGTAGCTTTTATAAGTCCTATACACCCCGCCTGATACAAATCGTCATACTCAATACCCCGCCCTATAAAGCGTTTGCAGATTGAATGTACAAGCGGAAGATTACTTTCTATAAATTCTTCGCGTTGGATTTTAGCCTCAACCATTTACACTGTAACGGCGGCTGATTTTTTTTGTCATTATAATGCTAGTACCCTTGCCTAAGGCAGAACGCACCTTAACGCTGTCCATAAAGGACATCATAACCGCAAAGCCAAGACCTGCACGCTCACCGCCTACTGTAGTAAACAAGGGCTCCATAGCCTTTTCTACATTCTCTATTCCCTTTCCTTTATCGCGAATTTTTATTTTTATTGTGTTATTATCAAGTATTTCTGCTGATATGTAGATTTTACCCAACGTATTATCATAAGCGTGAACAATGCAATTTGTTACCGCTTCAGAAACAGCGGTTTTAATGTCGCTTATTTCCTCAATTGTAGGGTCTAACTGGGTTGCAAACGCCGCCACTGTCGCCCTTGCAAAGCTTTCATTTGATGAGCGTGACATAAGTGACATATTAAAGCTGTTTTTAATCATTTTCATTACCTCTCTCCAATTTTGCTAATCTTTCAATTCCTGCCAACTTCATAACCTTGTATATATTCGGTGAAGTACCGCTTATGTGAAGCGCGGCACCTGTTTTTTGCAAATTACGGTATCTGCCCATTACCAACCCTATACCCGAGCTATCCATAAAAGACACCCGTGAGAAATCCAACACCAAAAGCGACGGCATATTAAGCTCTACCGCGCTATCAATAGTTTCCCTCATCTGCTTGGCTGTGTGATGGTCTAATTCCCCCGATAAATAAGCGGTTACAACCTCACCTGTTACATTAATCTCTGCTGACATTCTTTCACCCTCCAAAAAATAAAATAGGACAAGCCCTTATATATATTAAGGGTTTGTCCTTGAAAAATTTGTCACATTTTAAGTTTTAAAAAAATTTTTTAATTCGGGTCTTATTGCCGATGCTAAATACAAAGAGCCAAATACAAAAATCACTTCATCTTCTGCTACTTTTTGTATGGCTTCATCGTAGGTTGCTGCAATTTTGGTCGGGCAATATTTTTGCGCCAATACCTTTAATTCATCTGCCGACAGCGAACGAGCAAAGTCTTTTATCCCTACTGCAATCGCCCGTTTGCAATACGGTAAGGTTTGTTTTAAAACCGTATCACATTCCTTGTCCTTACACATACCGATTATTGCCGTAATTTTACCGTTATACCTTTCCATAGCTTTTGCTAAAACAAACGCACCGTCAGGATTATGGGCACCGTCAAGTATAACCAACGGCTTTGCGGAAATAACCTCAAGCCTTGCTGGAAAAAAAGTATTATTTAAACCTTTTTTAATGGTCTTAATGTCCACTTTGCAAATTAAGGCGGTTTCAATCACCAATAAAGCATTTTCAATCTGATATTCACCCGAAAGGCTTGTTTTAAAATGCTCGCTTTTGTATATAAACTCGTTTCCCGAAACATCACTTTTCAAAATTTTCAAAGCAGCTTTAGCGGGTATAATTGGCTTATATTCCCGCAAAACATTTAATGCACCTTTGGGTTGGTTAAAACTTGTAATTACAGGGCAATCCTTTATAATACCGCATTTTTCATAGGCAATCCTTTCAACTGTATCACCCAAAATGGCGGTATGGTCAAGTCCTATTTTAGTTATAACATTTGCTAACACGTTTGTAAGGGAATTAGTAGCATCAAGTCTGCCGCCGAGTCCTGTTTCTACTATTGCAATATCACATTTCTGCTCACTAAAATACAAAAACGCTACCGCAGTTATAAATTCAAATTCCGTAAGTTGTACTTTAGTATCTATAACCTTTTGCGATAAACGGCACAAGTCTTCTTCGCTTATAAATTCACCGCAAATCTGTATTCTTTCGCGAAAATTGATAATAAAGGGTGAAATAAAAAGCCCTGTTTTATAGCCCGCCTCTTTAAAGACAGAATGAAGCATAGCCGATACCGAGCCCTTGCCGTTAGTACCTGCTATGTGTATTGCTTTAAAATCATTTTGCGGATTACGGAAAATTTTTAAAACCGCTTTTATTCTGTCAAGTGTGGGCGGCAGAGAAAAATTACCTAAAGAGTGTATATACTCTAGCGTTTCGTTATAATTCATTTTTCACCAAAAATTTACAAGAATTTTTAAATATAAAGTACACAATATATTTACGAAAACATAACCGTAAAAAACAGTGCCTGTTTTCACGCGGGGTACTGATAATGTGTTTGTTTTCTAAAAAGGAGCGATAAAATTATTATCGCTCCCTTTGGGTTAAATTACATATTTTCGAGGTCCTTGATGCTATCTACAATAAGTGCTATTTTATCAAGTGCCTTAGATAAACCTGCCTTTTGTTGTTCAACTAACTGTGCAGGTGCCTTTGCCATAAAGCCGGGGTTGTTAAGCTTTTTCTCAAAGAAAATCTTGTCCTGTTCGGCTTTTTTAAGGTCCTTTTTAAGACGTTCAATTTCAGCCGAAACGTCAACCAATTCCTTCATAGGCATATAAACGGTTGCATCATCAGTAATAACGCGAACACTACCCTCAGCCTCAAAGCTATCGGGTGTTTCTACGCTTGAAGCAAAGCCTAAACGGCAAATATAAGCGCTACCGCTTAAGAAAGTTTTACTATCGTTTGATACAATAAACACCTTAGCCTTTTTAGAGGGCGGAACGTTCATTTCTGCTCTGCGGTTACGGATTGCGCGGATAACCGTCATAATCTTTTCAAAGTCGGTTTCTTCCTTGGCGAAAGCCAAATCTTCACTGAACTTAGGCCAATCACAAACCATAATGCTTTCGCCAGAATGTGGCATACTCTGCCATACTTCTTCGGTAATGAAGGGCATAAACGGATGCAAAAGCTTTAGTGTATTTGTAAATACATATATAAGCACACTTCTTGCAGTATCCTTTGCCTTTTGGTCGTCACCGTTTAAGCGCGATTTGCAGATTTCGATATACCAATCGCAGAAAATATCCCAGATAAAGTCGTACAACTTCTGAACTGCCAAACCTAATTCAAACTTGTCAAGATTATCGGTAACCTCTGCTACCAAGGTGTTATATTTTGATAAAATCCACTTATCCTCAAGTGCCAATGAATTTATATCAAGCGGCAACTCGTTATCACTTTCAAGATTCATCAAAATAAACCTTGCCGCGTTCCAGATTTTATTGGCAAAGTTACGGCTGGCTTCTACACGCTCAGGGATATAACGCATATCATTTCCCGGGCTGTTACCGGTAGCGAGTGAGAAACGAAGCGCGTCTGCACCAAAGGTATCAATAACTTCCAATGGGTCAACACCGTTACCCAAGGACTTTGACATTTTTCTACCCTGACTGTCACGTACAAGGCCGTGAATAAGCACAGTATTAAAGGGAACCTCACCTGTTTGCTCAATACCTGAGAACATCATTCTCATTACCCAGAACGGAATAATATCATAGCCTGTAACAAGGGTGTTTGTGGGATAATAATGCTTTAAGTCTTCAGTTTCTTCGGGCCAGCCGAGAGTTGAGAAAGGCCACAAAGCAGAAGAAAACCAAGTATCAAGTGTATCAGGGTCTTGAGTTATATTCTTACTGCCGCAATGCTTACATTCGTGTGCTGCAGTTTTAGAAACGGTAATCTCTCCGCAATCTGCGCAGTACCAGGCAGGAATACGGTGTCCCCACCAAAGCTGACGGGAAATACACCAGTCACGGATATTTTCAAGCCAGTGGAAGTAAACCTTTTCAAAACGCTGTGGGATAAACTTGGTTTCACCATTTTTAACGGCATCAATAGCGGGTGTAGCCAAAGGCTTCATTTTAACAAACCACTGCTTAGAAACGCGAGGCTCTACAGTAGATGAGCAACGATAACAGGTACCAACATTATGAGTATAATCCTCAATACGAACAAGCGCACCCTCTGCCTCTAAATCGGCAACAATGGCTTTACGCGCTTCATAGCGGTCCATACCCGCATACTTAGGATAATCCTCAGTAATTTTAGCATCGTCTGTCATAACATTGATAACAGGAAGATTATGGCGAAGACCTACTTCAAAGTCATTAGGGTCATGTGCAGGGGTAATTTTAACAACACCTGTACCAAACTCAATTTCAACATAATCATCTGCTACAACAGGGATTTCGCGGTGAACAAGCGGTAAAATCAAGGTTTTACCGATAATATCCTTATATCTTTCATCGTTGGGGTTAACTGCAACAGCAGTATCGCCAAGCAAGGTTTCGGGACGGGTGGTTGCAAGCTCTAAATAACCGCTGCCGTCCTTGAACGGATAGCGCAAATGCCAAAAATGGCCTGCCTGCTCTTCATATTCAACCTCCGCGTCCGAAATCGAGGTCTTACAATGCGGACACCAGTTGATTATTCTTTCGCCTCTGTAAATAAGTCCTTTTTCGTAAAGTCTTACAAAAACTTCATTTACAGCCTTATTACAGCCCTCGTCAAGAGTAAAACGCTCGCGGTCCCAGTCACAAGAAGAGCCTAACTTCTTAAGCTGTTCAATAATTCTGCCGCCGTACTGCTTTTTCCAGTCCCAAGCGCGCTCTAAAAAGCCCTCACGTCCGATATCCTCTTTAGTGATGCCCTCTTCACGCATTTTTTCAACTATCTTAGCTTCAGTTGCTATTGAAGCGTGGTCAGTACCGGGAAGCCACAAGGTATCAAACCCTTGCATACGCTTAAAGCGGATAAGAATATCCTGCAAAGTATTATCAAGAGCGTGTCCCATATGAAGCTGACCTGTAATGTTCGGTGGCGGAATAACTATTGTATAAGTATCCTTACCCTCTTCACATTTTGCATGGAAATATTTGCCGTCGAGCCATTGCTTGTAAATGCGGTCCTCAACGTCCTTTGGGTTATACTGTTTGGCTAATTCTTTTGCCATTTTCTGACACATCCTATTGGAAAATTATTCTTTTAATATTTTTTAAAAAATTACGCAATATATAACTGTCGGTAAAAAGCGTTTGCATAAATAAATCAATTGTACCGACACCGCCCAAATGTTAAATGTTGGGCGGTTTTTTATTTTACCATATTATATACTATAATTCAAGTTTTTCTTGACTTGCTGTACCTACAGGCTGTTTACTTCCTGCAGCGGGCAGGTTTTTAGTGCGGTAACGGTGCTCGCTTTCAAGCGTGCCTTTGGTATAAAGTGATATCTCGCTCACGCGCTGACCTTTTTTCTGAGTCATAACCGCGATACCGCCGTTATCCTTAGTAGGTTTGGCAGGAATCATAGCAGTATTAACAATAAGCATTCTGCTGTTGCTTGATTTCAAAAGCAGGTCGGTATCTTCCTTTACATACATTACTGTATGAAGAGTATACTTTTCGCAGTAAGCCTTTATAAGCTTTTTACGGTTGGTCTTTGTAACGTAGGAAGAAAGCGGAACACGCGAAATTCTACCGTTATCAAAAATAAATACCATATAGCCTGTATAATCGGTAGTTTCGACCATATAAATGGCATTTTCGTTTTCGTCAAACTGTAGTTTTGAGGGTACATAATCACCAAGAACGCTCGCCTTAGAATCTGCAAACTCTGCCGTTTTAGATTTGTAAACCTGTCCCCTGTTAGAGAAGAATAATAAATCAACCGCATTTGTAGACTCTATAACCTGTGTTATTTCGTCGCCCTCTTTAAGCTTTTGCTCACCGCTCATACGCAGTGACTGCGGAGTAATTTTCTTGAAATATCCGTCCTTAGTAAAGAAAAGAGTTACGGGCGAATTATCAACCTCAATTTCAACATTCTCAACCGCCTCGGTTTCGGCGCTTATAATCTTGGTTTTACGGTCACGACCGTATTTCTTGACAACCTCTTCAAGCTCTTTTATAATAATCTTTTTAACCTTTGTGCGAGAATTTAAAACGCTTTCCATTTCTTCAATTTCTTTAATAAGGTTTTCAATCTCAGCAGTGCGCTTTAAAATGTACTCGCGGTTTAAATGGCGAAGTTTAATTTCCGCTACATACTCAGCCTGAATTTCATCAATACCGAAGCCAATCATCAAGTTTGGAATAACTTCTGACTCTTGCTCGGTTTCGCGGACAATCTTAATAGCCTTATCAATATCCAAAAGTATTTTTTCAAGACCTTTTAAAAGGTGTAACTTATCCTTAGCCTTTGAAAGCTTAAAGAAAACCCTGCGCCTTACGCACTCTTCGCGGTAGGCTACCCATTCGCTGATAATTTCCTTAACACCCATAACACGCGGAGAGCCTGCTATGAGAATATTAAAGTTACAAGCAAAGCTATCCTCAAAGGGTGTCATTTTAATGATTTTCTTCATCAGCTTTTCGGGGTCAACACCACGTTTTAAATCGATTGTAATTTTAAGACCCTCAAGGTCGGTTTCGTCGCGGATATCGTTAATCTCGGTAAGCTTTTTCGCCTTTACAAGCTCTACAACCTTTTCAATAATCTGCTCACAGGTGGTAGTAGGCGGAATTTCGGTAATATCAATACAGTTAGCCGATTTATCGTAATTATAAACACCTCTTACCTTAAAGCTGCCTCTGCCCGATTCGTAAATCTTTTCCATATCGGCACGGCTGTATAAAAGCTGACCGCCTATCGGAAAATCGGGTGCTAAAAGGGTGTCTGCAACGTTAATTTCTTCGTCCTTTATATACGCAATTGTGGTTTCGCAAACTTCCTTTAGGTTAAACGGACAAATCGAGCTTGCCATACCTGCTGCAATACCCATATTAGCATTTACAAGAACTGTGGGGAATGTTACAGGAAAAAGCACGGGCTCTTTCATTGTAGCGTCATAGTTATCTACAAAATCAACTGTATCCTTATCAATATCACAGAAAAGCTCAGCCGCAATAGGCGCTAATTTTGCCTCGGTATAACGGGAAGCCGCATAAGCCATATCGCGCGAATACGCCTTACCAAACGAGCCTTTTGACATAACAAACGGATGCAAAAGTGCCTCGTGTCCTTCTGAGAGACGTACCATTGTTTCATAAATCGCCGCATCGCCGTGAGGGTTTAACTGCATTGTTCTACCCACTATATTAGCAGACTTAATTGTCTTACCGTTTAAAAGTCCCATATTATACATAGTATAAAGCAGTTTTCTATGCGATGGCTTAAAGCCGTCAATTTCGGGTATTGCACGGGATACGATAACGCTCATAGCATAGGGCATAAAGTTTGTCTTTAAGGTTTCAGTAACAGGGCTTTCAACCACTGTACCCGCACCCGCTATAAAAGCGTTAGCGTTATTTTTACGTTTTGGTGCCGCTTCATTTTTCTTTCTCGGTGCCATTAAATTATCTCCTATAATTTAAAGTAATAAGTAATGTGTTTCGCCTTGCGAAACTTTATATATTGTCGGCTATGCCGACACATTAACTCTTCACTATTCACTTTTCACTATTCACTGTTAATGCTCCGCATTAACTTATGTCCGCTTCATCTAAATACAGGTGTCCGTTTTCGGAAATATAATCCTTTCTTCCCTGCAGATTATCACCCAAAAGCAAATCAAACATTTCGCTTGTGCGCTCGGCATCCTCAGGTAACACCTTTATAAGACGGCGGGTTTCGGGATTCATAGTTGTAAGGTTCATCATATCGGGTTGGTTTTCACCAAGTCCCTTAGAACGCTGTAAATCGTACTTTTCGTCCCCTATTTGCTCTAATATCTCACGTTTTTCACTTTCATCATAAGCAAAATAGGTCATTTTCTTAGTGCCGATTTCATAAAGCGGAGTTTCAGCTATAAAGACCTTACCCTCGCTTATAAGTGTAGGCATAAGACGATAAATCATAGTCAAAATAAGAGTTCTTATATGGAAGCCGTCAACGTCGGCATCGGTACAGATTATAATCTTATTCCAACGAAGATTATTAAGGTCAAAGGTAGAAAGCCCCTTATTAGCCTTGGACTTAACCTCAACACCGCAGCCGAGCACTTTCAAAAGGTCGGTAATAATATCGCTTTTGAAAATCTTCTCATACTCAGCTTTAAGACAGTTGAGTATTTTACCGCGAACAGGCATAATTGCCTGAAATGCTGCATCACGCGCCAATTTACAGGAGCCTAAAGCCGAGTCACCCTCAACTATATAAAGCTCGCGTTCGGTCACATCACGGCTACGGCAGTCAACAAACTTCTGCACCCTGTCCACCATAGAATTATTGGTAGCTAAAGTCTTTTTAAGGTTTATTCTTTCCTTTTCGCTACGCTCACGGCTGCGCTTATTGACAAGTATCTGGTCGGCAATTTTATCCGCCTCTGCCTTGTTTTCAATAAAATAAACCTCTAACTGATGGCGCAAAAAGTCAACCATAGCCTCATAAATAAACTTATTTGTAATCGACTTTTTAGTCTGGTTTTCGTAGGAAGTCATTGTAGAGAAAGAGGATATTACAATAACAAGGCACTCTTCAATATCCGAAAAAGTAATTTTACTTTCATTACTCTTATACTTGCCCGATTGCTTAATATAATTATCAACCATAGCAAGAAAAGCACTTCTTGTTGCCTTTTCGGGAACACCGCCATGCTCAAGCCAACTTGAGTTGTGATAATACTCCTTTAAAGGATTTTTGTTGCTAAAGCTCATAGCAACATTAATTTTCACTTTATATTCGGGCTTGTCCTCACGGTCGCGGCCTTTACGCTCAGTCTGCCAGAACTGCACGCCCGCCATTTTATCTTCACCGACAATTTCGTTTACATAGTCGGTGATACCGTTTTTATAGGAAATTTCTTGCTGAATAAAACGGCTTCCCTGCTGTTCACGGAAAACAAACACAAGCCCGTCGTTTACAATTGCCTGTCTTTTCAAGGTATCGACAAAATATTCCACAGGAATATCTATATCGGTAAAAACATCTAAGTCAGGCTTCCAACGAATTTTTGTACCGGTATCCCTGCCCGAGTACTCTTCCTTTTTAAGACCGCCTATATTAAAGCCCTTTTCAAAATGCAAATTATACTTAAAGCCATCACGCTTAATTTCAACATCCATATATTCCGAAGAAAACTGAGTTGAAGCCAAACCCAAGCCATTAAGACCGATTGAATATTCATAATCGCCGCCGCTGTTAGTATCATACTTACCGCCTGCATACAAGCTTTCTAACAACAGCACATAGTTATACTGCTCTTCCTTAGCGTTATAATCAACAGGGGCGCCGCGTCCAAAGTCCTGCACTTCTATAGAGCCGTCAGAATACTTGGTAATGATAATCTTATTACCGTGTCCCTCTCGCGCTTCGTCTATTGAGTTGGAAATAATTTCAAACACGGAATGCTGACATCCATCAAGACCGTCAGAGCCAAAGATAACTGCAGGGCGAAGACGCACCTGATCAGGTCCCTTTAGCTGCTTAATACTGTCGTTGCCATATTCCACCTTGGTTTTTGCCATTACACAAGCTCCTTAAACATAAATATACTCATATATTATATACTATATTTAGTGTTTTCGTCAAGCAAAAACCACAAATATCTATTGATTTTTACCGACTTTTAGTATATTATATATTTTTAGAGGTGTCTTTAATGGAAATTGTAAATGAATTATCTCAAACCGCCTTTGGAAAAATACTTTCAAGCGGTGCGGTTGTTAACTTTTTTCTTGTAATTTTAGGCTCAGTTTTAGGGCTTTTGTTTAAAAAAGGAATACCCGAAAGAATACAGCAAACCCTAATGACAGGTATGGCGTTTTGCGTACTTTACATAGGTGTTACGGGACTTTTTGAAGATGGCGCAAATATACTTATTATAATAGCCTGTTTTGCTTTAGGCTCACTTTTGGGCGAGCTTATTGACCTTGACAAGCGCATAAACACTCTTGGCGCTTTAATTGAAAAAAAGGTTAATAAAAGCGGAAAGCACGGCAAAATTGCCGAAGGCTTTGTGGCAGCAACCCTGCTGTTCTGCGTTGGTGCTATGACTATTGTAGGCTCCATAGACAGCGGTATAAACGGTGATAACTCCACCCTTTACTCCAAATCTATTATAGACTGTGTTGCCGCTGTAGCATTAACCTCGAGTATGGGTATAGGTGTTATCTTTGCCGCAGCTTCAACCCTTGTTATTGAGGGCGGCCTAACTCTGTTAGCAGACGTTATATCCCCCATTTTAACCGACTATATTATTGCGCAGATGTCGGTTATAGGCTCACTTCTTATAATAGCGTTGGCACTTAATATGCTTAAAATCACCAAAATCAAGGTTATGAACTTTGTGCCTGCAATTTTACTTCCGCTTTTACTTTATATTTTTTAGGAGAATGTTATGAAAAAAAGAACAAGACGTCAAAAAGCAATTCTTAGAAGAAACATATTTTTAAGCCTTTGCGCCTTAATTCTGGTTGGTATAATCACACTTACAGGCTTTATTATATCTTCGGTTGTAAAATCAGCCTCAGACAAGCCCAGTAATTCATCAAAACCCGAAAGCAACGAATCTAAGCCAGAGGTTATACCCGATACCTTTGCTACGGTTTTAAGCATTGGTGACATTATGGTGCATCAGCCTCAGCTTGAGGGTGCAAAAACAAGTGACGGATATGATTTTTCGGCATTTTTCAAAGAGGTTTCACCCTACTTTAAAGACGCCGACCTTACAGTAGGCAATTTAGAGCTTACCTTTGGCGGTAAGGAATCGGGAAAATACCGCGGTTATCCTGCCTTTAACACCCCTGACGAATTAGCTGACAATATTAAAGACAGCGGAATAAATCTTCTTATGACGGCTAACAACCACTCTTATGATACAGGCTTTTTTGGGCTTAAGCGCACTGCACAGGTTTTAAGAGAAAAGAATATTGAGTATACAGGCACCAAGGAAACCGAAGCCGACCCATCATACATTGTAAAGACAGTAAACGGAATTAAAATAGGTATTGTTAATTTCACCTACGAAACAAAAGGCTCCGACCCCGAGAGAAAATACCTAAACGGCGGTGCTATAAGTAAGGACGCCAACCGATATATTAATACATTTTCATACCAGCGTATAGAAAGCTTTTATACCGAAGCCGAAGAAGTGATAAACGCTATGAAACAGGACGGTGCCGAGTTTATAAGCTTTTATATGCACTGGGGCGAGGAATATCAATTAAGCGCTAACACATGGCAAAAATCAATTGCCCAAAAGCTTTGTGATATGGGGGTTAATATGATAATCGGCGGTCATCCCCACGTGGTACAGCCTGTAGAGCTTATACATTCAGAGGACAGCCAAAACACCGCTGTTTGTATTTATTCGTTAGGCAATGCAGTTTCCAACCAACGTCGTGAGCTTATAAGCAGTGCGCGCAAAGGACACACCGAGGACGGCGTTATGTTCAGCTACACGCTTAAAAAATCGGGCGGTGAAGTGACACTCGAAAAGGTGAATTTGATACCCACTTGGGTGCATAAATACTCAAGCGGTGGCTATAAATACACCATCTACCCCATTGATGACATAGATAATATTTCCTCAAAATATCCAAAAGTAGCATCCAAGCTCAAGGAATCCTATGCTCGCACCAAAGCCATTGTAAAGGACGGCCTTACCGAATGCCAGCAGAGCTTAAACTGTGAAATAACATTTGAATAATGCAAAAAGCATCTCATTTACGAGATGCTTTTTTGTATTCTGTAGGGCTTATACCCATAGTTTTTTTGAAAAAGCTGTGAAAGCTTCGCACACTTTGAAAACCGCTCTCTAAAGCAATTTCTGTTATATTATTATCTGTTTCATCCAAAAGCTTTGTTGCCGTTTCTAAGCGATACATATTTATAAAATCGGTAAAGCTTATATTAAAAATGTTTTTAAAATGTCTTGACATATAGTTGTAATCGTACCCGAGCTGTCTTGCAACATCTGAGAGTGTTATTTTTTGGGTATGATTTTCGGCAATATAGTCTACTATTTTGGATACCGATTCCAAATGATTGCGGTTTTTATCCTCTAACGTAACAGTATGAAGATACTCCTCACAAATGGCATATAGGCAGGATTTTAAGGTAAAAACAGTAGGATTATCGTTATTTATAAGCCTAGCAATAATATAATCCTTAACCTCACCTTTCAAACAAAAGGAATAACCGTTTGCCGTTTTATTAAGTATCTTTTTAGAAAAATAACGCACAAAATCTTCAGAAAAAACAAGCACCCAATATTTTGTATTCTCATTTGGTATGTAACTGTGTATATCATACGGCAAACACAACCCAAACTCGCCCTCACAAAGCTTATACGCCTTATCATTAACCGTGCATTCAACCATTCCGTTTAGCACATAAATCAATTCTAAATTTTTATGAAAATGATGCTCCCAAATATCATTTTCATACACCTCGATATTATAATTAAAGTTAGACGATGAATTAATAGACTGATGAAACAGCATAGCAAACCCCCTAAAAGATAAATTCCTGCTTATATTATACTAAATTCAGCGTGAAAAAGTCAAGATTTTGCTTTATACTGAAAATATAAATATAATAGGAGGAAGTTTTATGCATACCGATTTATATAATTTTATTATAAATAAACAGCACCACGCCTACCGTCACACAGTTGACTGGAATTTGGGTGAAGAGTATTCTCAAAAAGGTTTGTCCCCCATTGAGCGTATGGCAGACCGTTTTGAGCGTATGACCAACGAGGAAAAAGCAGTTATTTTTCCAAACGAGCAAATTGTTTTCTTACGCACAGTAGCAAACCTTCCCGATTGCTTTACCGAAAAGGAATGGGAAGAAATTAAATCTAAATACTACATTCACGAGCTTGGCTACCTTTCCAACCTTTCGCCCAACTATTATGATACTATCGCGTCAGGCTTGCTTAAAATGCGTGAGGATGCCGACGAATACAGCAAGCGTTCTATTGATAATATCATAAAGCTTTCGGATAAATATTTGGAAGAGGCTAAAGCCCAGGGCAGAGAGGATTTAGTAGAAGTTTTGACTCAGGTTCCTCGCTATGGCGCAAGAAACTTCCGCGAAGCACTTCAGTTTTTCCGCATACTTCACTATGCTTTATGGCTTGAGGGTAACTACCACAATACCGTAGGCCGTTTTGATAAAAGCATTTACCCCTACCTTAAAGCCGATATGGACAAGGGAGTTTATACAAGGGAATCCGCTCTCGCTTTACTTGAAGACTTTTTCCTTTCTTTCAATAAGGACAGCGATATTTACGTAGGTGTTCAACAAGGCGACAACGGTCAGAGTATGATGCTTGGCGGCTTGGATGAAAACGGCGAATATGTTTTCAATCTTTTAACCGAACTTTGTTTAGAGGCTTCTTGCAATAACAAGCTTATTGACCCCAAAATTAACCTTCGCGTAAACAAAAACACTCCTAAAGAAATTTTCACAAAAGCAACACACCTTACCAAAGCAGGTCTTGGTTTCCCGCAGTATTCAAATGACGATATCGTTATCCCTGCGCTTGAAAAATTAGGCTATGAGCATAACGATGCTGTAAACTATGCTGTTGCGGCTTGTTGGGAATTTATTATACCAAGTGTTGGGGCGGATGTTGCCAATATCGGCGCTATGTCCTACTCAAAAGCGGTTGATACCGTATTGCATAGCAGTCTTTTAGAATGTGAAACCTACGATGAATTTTTTGCTAAGGTTAAACAAGAAATCGGTAACGAGTGTGACCGTATTTGTGATGGCATTAAAAACCTTTGGTTTGTTCCCTCACCCTTTATGAATGTGCTTATGGGCTGTAATGTTGCAGAGGGCTCAAAATACAATAACTTCGGTATTCACGGTACAGGTATTGCTACCGCTGCTGACTCATTAGCTGCTATAAAGAAATATGTGTTTGAGGAAAAGACTATTGATAAAGCCACACTTTTAGAGGCTATTGACTCTAACTATGAAAAGCACAGTGAAATTTTGCCGATTTTACGTTTTGAAGCACCAAAGCTTGGCAACAACGATGATTTTGTTGACAGTATTGCTACCGAGCTTTTAGACAGCTTCAGCCAAGCTTTACAAGGCAGAACAAACTGCCGCGGCGGTATTTTCCGTGCAGGTACAGGCAGTGCTATGTTCTACTTATGGCACGCTAACGAAATAGGCGCTTCGGCTGACGGCAGACGCGCTAAAGAGCCTTTTGGCACCAACTATTCGGTAAGCCTTTTTGCAAAGGTTAAGGGGCCTGTTTCGGTAATTTCTTCTATGACAAAACAGCATTTTGAAAATGCTATAAACGGCGGACCGCTTACACTTGAATTCCACCAAAGTGTATTCGCAGATGAGGACGGCATTGAAAAGGTGGGCTCATTAGTTAAGCGTTATATTGAGCTTGGCGGCCATCAGCTACAGCTTAACACCGTTAATACCGAGCAGTTACTTGACGCTCAGCAGCACCCCGAAAACTACAAGCAATTAGTTGTTCGTATTTGGGGTTGGAGTGCTTACTTTGTTGAGCTTGATAAAGAATACCAAGACCACGTTATTGCCCGTCAGGCTTACACAGTATAATGAACGGAACAATTTTTGATATTAAAGAAATGGCGGTGCACGACGGCCCGGGAATACGCACTACTGTGTTTTTTAAGGGCTGTCCGCTTGGCTGTGTGTGGTGCCATAACCCCGAGGGGCTTTCTATAAAGCCGCAGCTTATGTACAAATCTAAAAACTGCACAAATTGTGGTAAGTGCCGTATTAAATGCGAGCATCCCGAATGTGAGCCGTTTGGGCGTTGCATACACATCTGCCCCGAAAACTGTCTTAGTATTTCGGGCAGAGAGATTTCGGCTAAGGGTTTAGCAAAAGAAATCATACCCACAGCGCAGATTTTGGGTGACGGCTTTGGCGGTTTTACCTTTTCGGGCGGTGAACCGCTTATGCAAAGTGATTTTTTGCTTGAGCTTATAAACGAATTAAAGAATTACCACCTATGCATAGAAACCTGCGGTTTTTGTGACAGCAATACCTTTAAAAAGGTTATAGAGAAGCTTGATTTTATAATAATGGACATAAAGCTTGCCGACAACGGCCTACACCAAAAATACACAGGTGTAGGTAACGGGCAAATACTTGAAAATTATGAGATTTTAAGGGCAAGCGGAAAACCCTATATCATTCGCACACCGCTGATTTCAGGCATTACCGACACCAAAGAAAATCTTGATGCAATACAAAAAATCATTGACGACAGCAAATGGGAAAAACTTCCCGAAAACACTATGGCAGGCGCAAAATATAATATGCTGGGACTTGAATTCCCATTAAAAAAAACAAAACAGCCTTAATGTACAAGTCCAAGAAAAACTGACAATAGTAAAAAACACCTCCTATGGTAGAATTAAAAAACTACTATAGGAGGTGTTTATTTTATTATTCCACTTCAAGCTCTGTGAAGATAAATTTTGTACAGTCAACAAGACCTCTGTCTGTAAGTCGAAGCTCAGGAAGACAAGCAAGCGGTATTAACGCCATATCAATATCGTGTTGTTCGCCTTGCGGCATAAGCACACCTATAACGCGGTCTTTACCCAAAGCCTCAACGCAAAGCGCCGCCGCTACCGAGCTATCCTTACCACCCGAAATACCGACAACAGCATTGCAACCTTTTCCATTCTTTTCAAAAAAATCTCTTATCCAATTAACACAATCAATTTTCACTTTTTCTGCATTAAACACCAAAAATTCCCCCTATTAAATGACAAGTTTATTATAACATATTGTTTTAACTTTCACAACAATAATATGAATTAGATTTTAAGCAATACAAATAAAAAACCAAACAATATATTTATTGCTTTTTCAAAATGTATATGCTAAAATTCAAGCAAGGGGGATGTAATATATGAATATCAATTATGAAAAACATTTTAAATCTAACCGACCTGACGGCAGAGTTAATTCGGTTTTTGCTGCACATTTAGAGAGAATGCGCAACACCACACCGAAACTCGCTTTTTGCCCTAACATTAACAAAGCTGATTTTTTGCAATGGCAAAATGATGTCAAGGCAAAATTAAAAGAAATTCTAATTATGCCCGAGTTTACAAGCCAACCCAAACCTAAAAAACTAAGCAGTGAAAAAAGAGATACATACACTCTCGAAAAATGGGAATTTTACCCCGATGAGTATACTGCAATTCCTTTTTTAATCCTTATACCCGATACTGCAACCAAAGAAAACCCCTCACCTGCCGTTATGTGCCTGCCTGGTTCTTGCGAGAATAAAGAATCTATGGCAGGTGAACCTATGCTTGACAGGCCTATGTGCGACTGGAATCCCGAACCCGAGCGCGACCGCATTGCCTACTATATGGTTAAAAACGGAATGGTTGCCTTTGCGTTTGATAACCCCGAAACAGGTGAAACCGCACTTGATATAGAGGGTGGTTGGGACCTTTTAGGCCGCACCCGCGACCATCTTTGTTACGGTTTGTTGCAATACGGCGAATCCTATGTAGCACTCTCGGTTTTCCACAAGCTTTGCATTATGGATTTTATAAAAAGCCGTGAATACGTAGACAGCGAAAGATTGGGTATTGCCGCTCACTCTTTAGGTACAGAAACTGCCATATATCTTTCCCTTATATGCGACGATTTTAAGGCAATTGTCTTTAACAATGCCATACGCGACCAAAAGCACAACTACGTCTGCCTTACTGAAGCCGAAAGCGGTCATAAAATGAAAAATAATATAGGCTGGCAACATATTTTCCCCGGTGTTATCAGTTGGTTTGACTTCCCAGATTTATGCGCAGCACTTGCACCAAAGCACTTAGCGCTTACCGAAGGCGGTGCAGAGTTCTGGATAAATAAAATTCAAAACGCTTATGACATTATGGGCGCAGGTGATAATTTACTGGTTTCGCAATATCCTAGATATGCCGATGCAAAAACCCGTAATTTCCACGAACCTCCACCTGATTTTGGTCTTTCTATGGAAACCTTTGACACCATCCACTACATAGATAGTCCTGACCACTCTTTCAGAGCAGAACCTTCTATCAAGTTTTTAAAAGAATGCTTTAATATTTAGTAAAAAACTCTCTATACACTGGAGTGTATAGAGAGTTCGTTTTTTATTCTTCCACCTCTAAGTCAGCAAATTTAAAGTTTATACAGTCTACTAAACCTCTATCGGTAAGCCTAAGCTCAGGCAGACAAGCAAGCGGTATTAACGCCATTGTCATAAAGGGCGACACAATGTCACAACCTATTTCTTTCCAAGCTTTATCAAGGTTTGCCACGCTTTCGCTCATTTCTTCGGCTGATTTTACATTCATAAGCCCTGCGAGTGGCAGCTCAACACAGCCTAACACCTTGCCATCTCTTACAGCACACATACCTCCTCCACATTTAATAAGAGTATTTGCCGCAAGTGCCATATCCTCATCATTAGTGCCGATTACAAGCAAATTGTGTGCATCGTGAGCCACAGTAGAAGCCATAGCACCGCATTTAATATTAAAGCCCTTAACAAAGCCTACACCATGCTTACCTGTATTGTTATGACGTTCAAAAACAAAGGTTTTTAAAACATCCTGTTCCACATCCGACTCAATAAAGCCGTCCTTAGCTTCAAGGGTTATATGGCGTTCATAGTCGCCCACCCTCGCAGGAATAATTTCAATAGCTCTTACTGTTACCCTATCTTTTTTATCTGTTTTAATCTTAAAGGTATCAGCCGTAATTTCTTCACCGATATGCATAGTATTCATTGCATATTCAGGATATTCGTAATTTTCAAAACTGCTTAACATACTGCCGTTTTCGGCTACCAAATCACCGTCGATAATAACCTTTTTAACATTAAAGCTTTGAAGATTATCTATAAAGATTATATCTGCACACTTGCCCGGTGTGATAGAGCCCAATTCATTATCCATATGAAAGCATTGTGCACAGTTTATAGTAACCATTTGTACTGCTTCAACAGGGTCAATACCCTCCTCGATTGCACGTCTTACAATATGGTCAAGGTGCCCGTATTCAAGTAGCGTGTGCGGATGGGTGTCATCAGAAATCAACACCGCAAAGCGTGAATCAACCTTATTCTCAGTAACTGCGCGGCTGACCTCCTTTAAATCGTGCCAAGCAGAACCTTCCCTGAACATTGCATACATACCAAGACGCATTTTTTGCAACGCATCCTCTGCCCTTGTAGACTCGTGGCAGCATCTTACCCCTGCTGCTATGTACGCATTAAGTCCCATACCGGTATCAGGTATAGAATAATGACCTGTAACAATTTTATCTGCTTTAAGGGTTTCACCTGTTATAGCGTGGGTTTCGGCGTTACTCATATGTATGCCCGGAAAATTCATCATTTCACCCAAGCCTACTGCCTCGTCTAATTTTATCTGTTCTTTGATATCAGACGAAGTTATAACAGCGCCGCTATCCTCAAAACCGGGTACTGCCGGTACACAGGAAGGAAGTGTCAGCATTGCTTTAAGCGGTGTTCTTTCAGCGTCCTTAATCATAAGCTCAACACCGTCAAAGCCTAAAACATTACAAATTTCGTGTGGGTCATAATAAATACCAGTTGTACCGTGAGGAATAACCGAGCGCGCATATTCACCGGCGCTTAGCATTGAAGACTCGATATGAATATGACCGTCAAGCATACCGGGTGCTATATACATACCCTCAGCATCAATAACCTTTGTGTTTTCACCTATACAATGCGATGCATCACCCACAAGGGCAATTCTTCCGCTGTGAATAGCAACATCTGTATTTTCCATTATTTCTTTTGTGCATACATTGATAAGCTTGGCGTTTTTAATTACTGTCTCGGCAGGAATTTTACCAAACGCTACTGCCGATAAATCCGCTGAGCATTCCCAAAGCTGCTTCTTGCAAAATTTGTTATACATATCTATACCTCCCATATTTATACTTTTAAAGCTTTAAATCCAATAATTCTAAAAAATTGCAAATACAACTATGCATACTATTGACCGTTAAATGCTTCTGGGCAAAGACCGCCCGATATAAAATCATCATTACGTATAATTCCGCCACCGAAGCCTGCTGTACGCATATACTTCCACTTTTCATCAATTTCTGCAGAGATACTTCCAACCTCTTTACCAAGATTTTGTAATATCTGACCGTCAGGCGCAACTATCATTGAGCAACCGCCATGTTCAGAATCGTTCATAGAATACGAAGACCTTGCCACAAAAGCATTACAGCGAAAAGCCGTAAGCTTAGCCTGAGCGTGAATAATATCGATGCGCTCGCCCCGTTGATAACCGGGTATAAGTACTATATCAGGCTTATGCTTTGCAATAAATTCAATTTGTTCATTAAAGTATACATCATAACAGGTCATAAAACCAAAGCGAATACCGTCGAGCTCGCAAACACAAGCTCCCCTGCCCCGTTCTACACCTAACGCAACCTCTGACGGTGGTAGATGAATTTTATCATAAACAAAAGCAACTTCGCCCTTTTTATTAAATAAATATGTACTATTTTTAATTTCACCGTCACGCTCTTGCAAAACATTTATAGCAACATAAGCAGAATTGCTTTTCGCCGTTATTGCCGCTTGTTTAAGCATTTCTTCTGCGCGTGGTAATGCGCGCAGTTCACTTTCCGCGTCTGAAAGTCCGCCCGCGTTAGAATATTCAGGTAAAATAATAAGCGAATCCTTTTGCACCTTTTTCACTTGTGACATTAAAAAATCGGCAATCTTTGCATCGGGATTTTCACCACAAAAATAAGGTGGCTGTACAACTGTCACTTTAAGCATTTCCAACATCTCCAAATATTCATTTTATAATTTTAACACAATCACCAAGCTAATTCAATAGTGAATAATACAAACAAAAATCCGCGCTCTTTAAAGAACGGATTTTCGTTTGGGACCGACACTCAAAATGGAACTGGTTCAAAAACCTAATTTTCTTTTATTTCAACTTTTTATCGCTATTTTTTCTTATCTTTTATGCTTTTAATTACAATCACTAGATGTACCACAACAGCAGCAAATATAAAAATTGTACCACAAACGCTTATTATAAACGGAACATCCGTTAATAACTCAAAAACATTTATAAGTGTCCAAAAAAACCAACAAATTGAAGCTATCAACCATAAAACATTGACTTTTTTCATAATTGTCACCGCCTTGGGTGTATTATAGCATAAAAACAGTGGAGACGCAAGATGTAATGAGGCATCACCTACGGTGAAATGATGCATTTGCTTCGCAAATATGATGTTGCTCGTTTCGCTCGCAATGATGCGATGTTTACCAAAAAATGTGGCAAAGCCACGCATCATTAGGCAAAGCCGTCATCATTGGCGTAGCCAACATCGTTTGCCGCAAGGCAAACATCATTGAAAAAACTCCTTGAGAAATCTCAAGGAGTTTTTTCTGTCATTCGTGTCCGAAAAAGAACTGAGTAAAAACCGAGGATTTTCTTTGTTTTTAAATAATATGAAATTTGTCCTTACCTATAAAAGGCATTACAGCGGTTTTTTCTTCACAAAAAGGAATCACATTGTCTACTACAAGATAATAATCCTCACTTATAACAAAAGTTTTAATCATTCTGCCTTTTAGTTTTTTTCTGCACTCATTTTTTACAGGACACTCGTGCTCAGAGAAATACAAGTAATACGTATTACCCTCAAATCGAGTTTGTCCGCAATAGGACAATCCCCAATCTTTTATGTTAGACCACTTAATAAATTCTTTTTTAAAACAAGTATGGCAACTTATACCCTCTTTTGAAATTACAATATATTTACTATATTCCCTCATAAAATAGACGACTGCATATATGACTCCAACTTCCCAGAGACAAACAAAAATTAAACCGAAAATCTCTGCAAAAGCATAGTCTTCATCGAAAGGCAAACTCGCAAAAATTACAAACAAACCTCCAAGAGCCATAATCCCGGCTATTAAAATTCCACCCAAAAAATAAGTATTGCGTTTTAATATCAAGTCACCATTTGATTCGGATAACTTAAGCATCTCATCACCGCCTATGTGTAGTATAGCATAAAAGCGGCGAAGCCGCAATACTTCTTCACTATTCACTATTACTTATTACTTCCCAAAGTCCCAAGGACTTTTTTGAGGTAAGAGTGAAGAGGTAATAGGTAAGAAGTAAGCCCCAAGAACTTATCGTCCTTGGGGCTTTGGGTGTTTTGAACTTAATGACACGAATGAAATGTGCCTGAAAACTTAATTTTCTTTAGAAATTACTTATTTATCATAAAATATGGACCGCACATGCCTTCGTGTGTTTTAATATAAGTCCATTTAAAATCCCTGCCAACAACATATATTTCTACAAAGTCATCTAAAGCCTTGGCGGTATTCAAATCACAAATCATATCCTTGGTATGCTTATCTTCAAACCACTCAATATAAAAAGCACCTTTTTTATCAATTTTATCATAAGCTTCTTTTGCTTTTTCTCCAATCAAATATTGGTTTTCGTTTAACAATTCCCACGAAAAGATATGCCAAATATAATTCCCCGTAGACTTAACATATTTTTGTATATCTTTTTTAGGGATATTAGATGCAAAAACTTCAATCCACTTATTGTAGAATTCTTCTTTTGTCATTAAAATCACCAACTTTAAGTGTATTATAGCATAAAAGCGGTGAAAGGGCAAGGTTAAATGATATATCGCTGTGCGATATGATATTCG
This sequence comes from Clostridia bacterium, assembly GCA_017516445.1. GTDB lineage: Bacteria > Bacillota > Clostridia > Oscillospirales > Acutalibacteraceae > UBA737. Next base: position 2,636 of record JAFXCZ010000012.1, on the reverse strand, counting down.
GCAAGCCGTATGATATATTTGCCCTGCAAATATGATATAATATCCGTTCCTTCATATGCGAAGCATATATCATCCACCGCAGGTGGATATCATTGAAAAAAGTCCTGTTCTTTCGAACAGGACTTTTTTCTGGGAGTTTTGAACTTAATGACACGAATGAAAAGTGCCTGAAAACCAAGAATTTTCTTATCTTTTTCCTTTGATTATATATGCAAATTCCGTTTCAATAAGTATTATATTTAAAAATCCTATTTCCTTAAAAAGATTAGAAATTAATTCCTTCGTATCGGGATATATCCTTATCTCTCTGTTGCCCATTTCTATAAATTCAGATTGATTTTTATCAATCGAAAGAACAAATAATCCATTGTTGTTAAGTAGATTATAAACTTTTTGAATTGCAACTTGCTTTTCTTTAATGTGCATAAATGTCAAACTTGAATAAACAACATCAAACTTTTTATCAAAAGCGTAGTTTAAAAAGTCATTGCAAATTAAATTCACATTATAATCAGCAAGGTTTTCTTTTGCTCTTTTTATTGTTTTGAGCGAAATATCTATACCAGTAAAGTCTTTGCAAAAAGGCAACACCTTTATTGCTAATCTACCAGTACCAACACCAATCTCAAGAACACTCTTTTTATCTGTTAATTCCAATAAATCAATAAAAGCATGTCCATCCCATTTATCCATATATTCTTGTAACGGAATATCATCACGAAAAGGGTCATTATCCTCATCAATTAATTTATCATAATGTGAAATTACATTTTTCATTTTGCATTTTCCTTTACAATTTTAAAACAATGTCTTCAAACGCTTTATTCATCAGTTTTACTTTCTATTTTTTTCTTTCTTTCAAGCAGATATTCTACTGTTTCTTTATATGAGTCTTGTACAACACCTTTAGGTTCGTGCTTAATCTTCTCTTGTAATATTTCAATTATTTCCTCCATATCGTTTGAATCATCAACTTTTATATTCTCAAAATAAGATGGATAAACTTGAGTGTTTCGATGTTGAACATATACCTTTAACTGTTCATATGCCTCGTCAAAATCTCCATTAGCACTATATATCGTAGCCAAAAGCATTGCCATATCCCCATCCTCTCCTCCAAGTATTTTTTGGAGTTCAAGATATCGATTAACCATACTCAGCCAAAATTCTTTATATATCAAGTCAAACTCTTTTTGCGATATTCCCGTTCTAAATCCCAAATAACGAAATCTTTCACATATTGTCCTTAATTCCTGTTTTAAAAGTTCGTTGTTTCTTTCTTCGCGACTATCTTGAATACGCTTATTCAGGGTATCTAAATTTTCTTTCAAGTGTTTAATTTCCTTTTGCAGTGTTTCAGTTTCTTTTTCTTTTTTCTCTTTTTCTTTTTTTATATTCTCGCTTTTTTCCATAATTGATTCAATAGAAGCTTTTGTTGCACTAATAAAGGTGTTTTCTGCATTCACTAAAACAGAATGTTTAGGAAGTCTAATCTTTAAAATTTCGCATAGATTTTCTGCGAACAAACCTAAATCTCCGCTATGAGACTTATCAACAAAAGAAAACTTATCAATTTTCGAGTTCACAAATCCTTTTAAGTCTGACAAATCAATGTCAGGAAGAATCAAATAAAAACAAGAAGCTTTTTTAAATTGAGACAAATACCAACCTATTCCAAGTTCTTCCATACAGTAAGAACTCTCGATAAAATCTCTTGAAATTATGTATACAATAACTTGCGCCTTATTTATTGAGACTGAAATAGCGTCGTTTAACTTCTCTCCGTTATTCACTCCCTGACCAATAATAGATGAACAGAATATCCTACTTTCTTTTATACCCAGCCTTGTGATAAAAGCACAAAGTTGTTCCGCAATCTCCCTATTTTCAGAAGAATGTGAGATAAAAATATTCTTTTTACAAAACATATTACAACTCTCCCTAAAATACCTTTTTCAAAATGCGTTATATTAATAACTCCAAAACATTTTTGTGAAATTTCCTTTATATTAATTATACTGCTTTATAATAAAAACTGCAAGGCAAAGCGTTGCTAAAATACTTATTACCTCGTACTTTTTACCTGTTTCTTTCCAAAAATCGACACAAAGGACAAGTGAAGAGTGAAGAAGTAAGAGGTAAAAAGTAAAATCGACAATCTTCTTAACGAAGATTGTCGATTTTTGTCTCTCCTGTTCGAAAAAGAACTGGTGAGAAACCCTTAATTTTACTGGGTTTTGCCCAGTTTTTCTTTACAAATTAATTATACCATAAAAAATAACTTTCCGCAACAAAAAAATTGCAGAAAGTTATTTCAATTTATATTTTTTTTGAAATTTATGCCGACTCTTCTTCATCGGGAAACAAAGGCTCAATGATCTCTGCCCCACCCTTTATAAAAATTCTTAAATTAAGATCTTTTGTCACCTGAATTGAATTCACAATTCGGTGAATAATCGCGTCATCGAACTCGGTCATTACCGGCTTCATCTGTTTTGTGTAATTTTCAATTCGTTCAATTTCTTCTCTGGCTTTTTCATTACACTTTATATGCGTCATAAGCATATCCCGTCTTTCCCTAAGGTCTTTTATCCTTTGGGAACAGTCGGCGATGGCTTCAGTATACTTGTCCTTAT
>JAFXCZ010000011.1 GCA_017516445.1 Clostridia bacterium | reverse complement strand
AGTTGGTGTTGATTGCGGCGAGGGTCCACCCGTTCCCATACCGAACACGGAAGTTAAGCTCGCTTGCGCCGAAGATACTTGGCGGGAAGCTGCCCGGGAAAATAGGTAGATGCCAACACTTTTTGCCCTAATAGCTCAGTCGGTAGAGCATGCGGCTGTTAACCGCAGTGTCACAGGTTCGAGTCCTGTTTGGGGCGCCAAAAATCCCGTTCACGTAAGTGGGCGGGATTTTTACTTATTCACTTTTCACTCTTCACTTTTCACTTGAACTCGCATTCGGGATTTTTGGAAAGTACGAAGTAATAGTGAATAGTGAAGAAGTAATGTGTGGCTTCGCCACGGATTATAAAATACAATGCTCCGCATTGATTTATCTCCGCTTTTATGCTATAATACACCTAAGGCGGTGATTATATGAAGAAAAATGTAATAATAGTACTTTTAGTTTCAATAATTATGCTTTCTGGTTGCAGTGGAAGAATAAATAATAATAGTGATAATTCAAATGCTCAGGGTAACACTTTCCAGATAACCGATTTGGGTATATGCTCAAATGAAAACACATCTTTACCAGTAAATGCGCGAGTTCCGTGGGATTTGATTGTAGTAGATGGTAAAATTTTTGTTGGTACTGGAGATTTTGATTTCAATTCTGGTCCTACATCAATTTGGACTTATGACGATGCAACAGCAAAATGGACCTCTTCTGCCTCTGTTGACCAAGAGGCTATTGCAAGGTTTGTTAATTTGAATGGTCAAACTATAGCTTTGGGAACTGATCCAATAGGTGATCCCGAATATGCTAATTGTTATGCTTTGGAAAGTGGTACTTGGCAAACCTTTTCGAGTGTTAAAGCTCTACATGTATTTGATGCGGAAGCCCACAACGGCTCAATCTACTATGGATTGGGTTGTAAAAATAATGCATCTGTTATAGTAAAACAAGATTTAACAACAGGAACATATATTGATATACAACTGTACAAGAATGGTGTTGATGTAATTGCTGCATTAGAAAAAACCTCTAATGTTAAAAACAAACGGGTCTATGATTTGTTCTCTGTAAATGGTAGACTTTTCTGTGCTTTTTCTTGTTCATATAGTACAGGTAAAACAACAATTGAGTTCTTTGAATTAAAAGATGATAAATTTGAGTTTTGTCAAGCCTTTAAAAATGCAAATCTAAAAATGAACAAAATTGTAAAAAATCAAGTTCTGTTCAATTCTGATGCTACATACAAAAATAGTTGCTATTTATCTCTAGGCGATTTATATAAGACCGAAAACTTTATTCAGTTTGATAAAATAGATGTTCCTAACAATGCTTGTGTCACTGATATGTATGTTGAAAAAGGCAATGGACAGGAAACTCTTTATGTATTAGCCACTGTTAAAGATAGTGAAGGATTTAAGAATGTGATTTTTACGTTGGTTGATGATAAATTGACCGAACTGTTTTCTTTTAATTATTCCGCCAGCGCTTTGAGTTTTGCAAAATGTGATAATGTGTTTTATGTTGGATTAGGTGACGCAGAGTCCGAAAATGCAGACAATGGCAGAATACTAAAGATTGAACACTGTGCTGAATAAATTTTTATAATACATAAGAATCTTATCAACTAATGTACAATACCCGAGGCGGTGATGATATGAAAAGATTATTAAAGACATTTGAACGTATTTTTGTTTATTATTTTGCATCTATGGGAATATCATTGCTTGCTATTATTTTGTTGAACATACCTATGAAATTTTTGCTTGGTGATAACTATAGTGATTTAACAGAATTTTTTATTAGTGAATTGTCATTAGTAATTTCCTTATTCGTTTTGTTTTACAGGGATGGTTTTCAAAATAAAAAACTCGATTTTAAATTATTTTTGTTTTCAGAATTAATACTATTAGTTCTATTAATAGTTGTTATATATTTTATAGGGCGAGCAGTCTATATATCAGGACCAACCGATTATTTGGCGAGATATATTCTTTATAAAGTAAATCCTAGCTTAATAAATGGTAAAGTAATGTTAAACCAATATTGTATGGTTTTAATGATTTGTGCTTATGTATTTTTATATGCACCATTAATATTAATCGCTGAATATATAGGAGTAAAGATAAGAAACAAGCAATTTTCAAAATATAAAAACAATATATAGTAAAACTAAAGAAAATTCTCGGTTTTCAGGCACATTTAATTCGTGTCATTAAGTTCAAAACACCCAAGAATAAAAGATACTCTTTCGAGTATCTTTTATTTTTTACTTTCTAAGTAGAAATCGAATTTGTAATATCGCAGTCAGCAATCCTGTGCTTTGTCGGCTGAGCGGGCGAAGGAGGTAGTTTCCGCCCGAGCGCTCACGGTGTGAGAAAAAGCGAGTGGCGGAAAGGCGCCGCGGTCGACAAATGCGCCACGCTCCAAGTGAGCGCATTGTCGGGCACCGCAAGAGTCGGTTGTATGAATTTGGCAAAGTGTAATCTAGGAAGTTTGATGATAGAGTCCTGTTTGGGAAGTAATAAGTAAGAAGTAATAGGTAATAAGTATTGCGGCTTTGCCGCTTTCATACTATAAGAAAAAGCCGCGAATTTCGCGACTTTTTAATCTTCTATATACTGCATAATGTCTTCAACGTTGCATTTCAAAATTTTACAAAATATTTCTATTGTATGTGTGCTAACGCTTTCATTTCTTTTTAAGCGTGTGATTTGAGCAGGACTGATATTGTGTTTTTTTATAAGGGTATATTGGGTAACACCTTTTTCTTTCATTGTTTGCCATAATCTATCATAGGAAATCATAATTTCATCATTCCTCCCTATTGACATATTAACCGATTATGGTATATAATAACATTAACCAATATCGGTTAATGTGCTTTACGGAGGAATTTAAATGAAAAAAATTATTAGTTTGTTAGTTGTTTGTTTGCTGTGCGTATCTTTGGTAGCTTGTGGAAAGAGTTCTATACCAACAGAAGTATTAGATGAAAATTTATCGAATATAAGATATGAATCAAATCCTTTTTCCATTACTATTGCTAAACTGGTTAATTCAGCAATGGATGGTTATAAAATTAAATATTTGACATGTGATGAAGCAATTGCTGAAGGATATCTCAATGAAGATGAAATAGATGCCGAAGTTAATAGAGATAAATTTTATTTTGCAATAATATCCGGTGAAACAATGGTCAATCCAAGCATACCAAATATGACGGAACACGAAGATGAAGCGGTAATAGCATGGATGATTTTTGATGACAATGATAAAATGGTAAATTCTGGGGTTGATTTGTGCAATAATTTGCAAACTTGTGCAATTATATTAATGACTTCAAGTTATTAATGAATTTCTTCAGGTTTAAGAAAATCAGGTTTTAAGACCGGTTCCATTTTGAGTGTCGGTCCCCAAAAATCCTCGTTCCGAAGAACGAGGATTTTTTATCCGAGCTGACAGGCTTGGCATATAATCACGCAATAGCGTGTATATCATCAAATGCGACAAGTCGCATTTGTATCTCATCACACCGATGGTGTGTATAAAAAAGCGTTCGACTTGATGATATACAATGCTCCGCATTGATTTTCCGCCGCATTTATGCTATAATACTCGCAGGTGGTGATTTTAATGGTAAGTGAGATTGTTTTGCTCGTTACGGAATGGATTGGAACGATATCTTTTGCCGTTTCCGGTTCACTTGTTGCGATTAGACACGATTTGGATTTGTTCGGTGTTGCAACGGTCGGAGCTATTACTGCAATTGGCGGTGGTATCATGCGAGATACTATGATAGGTAACACACCGCCGAAAATATTTTACAATCCGCTTATTTTATTAGTTGCCGTTATTACTTCTCTTATCGTTTTTCTTATTACATATTTCTATCGAAAGAATTTTAAAAAAATAAGCGAAAAGATTGATAACATTAATATATTATTCGATGCCTTAGGTCTGTCGTCTTTTAGTATTGCGGGAACCGAAGTTGCGTTCTTGGCGTCCTTACAAGATAATGTGCTCTTGGTAATAACTTTGGGTGTTATCACAGGCGTTGGCGGTGGAATTCTTCGCGATGTGTTGGTTAATGAAAAGCCGTATATATTGACCAAACATATTTATGCAGTTGTATCTATTTTAGGATGTTGCCTGTATTATTTAATCAGTGTGTGTTTAAATTATAAAGTTTTTGCAACGGTTTTTGTGATGATTTTCACGGTTTTGATAAGATTATTAGCGGCGAGATTTCATTGGAAACTACCTAAGATTAAAATTGATAAAAAAGAAACAAACTAAGAAATCTCGGTTTTTTAGAAACATCTAATTCGTATTATTAAGTTCAAACTACCCCAAAATCCTGTTCACGAAAGTGGGCGGGATTTTTGGTATGTAATAAGTAATAGATAAGAGGTAATAAGTATTGAGGCTTTATTGCTTTTATGCTATAATACGTTAAAAGGTTGGTGAGAAAATGCAAAAAGAAATTTTGACAAAGCAGATAATAGAAAAAGAATTAAAAAAATATTTTTCACGAAATCTTTTAATTTCTGTGATATTTTTTCCGTTTTATTTAATTATGTGTGCAGTATTGGTTTTTTTGCTTATTCTTTTAATAAACTTGGTAGTTGCTAACAAGGAAACGCTAAAGATTATTGCGATTGTTGCGGTTGCAATATTGGGGCTTTTTTATTTATACGAGGCTTCTATAATTTCAGTTATTGCAATGATAAAAACGATAAAAGGAGACTTTCAAATTTCGGAGGACTGGGTTGTTGATAAATTGCCAAAACGGTATGGAAGGTATACTCATAGACCTAATACATTGGTATTTGCAAAAAGTGGGAAGTATGCAATAAATGATTTAAATTATGAATGGTCGAGCCTATATTCGATGAATGACGAGTCGGTTTTTAGGTCTTCTAATATAGATGATGATTTTTATGTTGTAGGTGTGGGCAAGAGTAAAAATGTTTTGGCTTATAACAAAAAATTTTTCGAGCTTCAGTGAAAAAAGATACGCTACGGGTTTGGTTCATGTGAAAATACAGGCTGTGATGATACGAAAAAATCAATAGTTATATTTATGTGTTTAGTAATGTGATTCTCTTTTATTGCGATTGGTTGGTGTTATTTTTTCTCATAAAAAGGTAATAAAGCATTGTAATTTTTGCCCGTTTGGTATATAATTACATTAAAATTTATATAGGGGAAAGAAGTATGAAGCTAGCTACTACGACGGGTGACTTTTTCGCTTGGGGACTTGATAATAAGGAAAGTATCTTAGCCATACTTGAAGCAGGCTTTAGGTATATTGATTACAACTTCGGTTATGATTTCAAAAACCGCACAGGATTTTACGGTGAAAATTGGCAGGCTTTCGGGGATGAATTGCTTGAAATGTCGCAAAAGCTTAACTTTAAGTTTGTTCAGGCTCACGCGCCTATGGGATACCCTATCCGCGAGGACGAGTATAGGGAGCAGTTTATTAAAGATACTAAAAGAAGCATTGAGGCGGCGGCGTATCTCGGTATTCCCAATATAGTTGTTCACGCAGGGCATCTTAACGGAATATCCAAAGAGGAAAATTTCCAAAAAAACAAGATTTTTTACCTTGATATTTTGAAAACTGCCGAAAAATGCGGAATTAATATTCTGACCGAAAACTTTAATAAAATGTGTATTGAGGGCTATTATTGGTCCGATTCGGCGGCAGATATAAACGAATTGGTCGATTATATAAATCATCCGCTTTTAAAGGTTTGTTGGGATACGGGGCACGCAAATCAGCAACCGTTACCTCAATATGATGCGCTTAAAATACTTGGTAATAAGGTTGCGGCACTTCACGTTCAGGATAATATGGGTGTTACTGATGACCACACATTGCCCTTTATGGGAACGCTTAATATAGATTCGCTTATGCGCGGGCTTATTGATATAGGCTATAACGGTTATTTTACCTTTGAGGCGGACAGCGCACCGTTGAATGTTGCAAGGCGCAGTCCCGATAAGGACACCCTACGGTGCACCCGTTTACCGCTTGAGTTTCGCAAAACCTTGGAAAAGTTTTTATATGATGCTGGCAAGTATATTTTAAGTGAATATAATTGCTTTGAAGAATAAAAAAGGGGAAGTTTTTATGCAAAGAGAAAAATTAGGAAGCCGTTTAGGCTTTATTCTGCTTAGCGCGGGTTGCGCTATTGGCGTAGGAAACGTTTGGAAGTTTCCTTGGATGGCAGGAAGTAATGGCGGCGGCGCATTTGTGCTTATTTATTTGCTGTTTTTGGTTATTTTAGGTCTGCCTGTAATGGTTATGGAGTTCTCGCTTGGCAGAGCCAGTCAGGCAAGCCCCGTAAAGCTTTATCAAAAGCTTGAAGCCAAGGGTCAAAAATGGCATTATCACGGGTTTGTTGCACTTGTGGCAAATTTCTTGCTTATGATGTTTTATACCTCGGTTACGGGTTGGATTTTCCATTATTTTATAAGCTTTGCTCGTGGTAAAATGACAGGAATTACCAATGAAGCTTCGGCAGAGCTTTTTGGCAGTATGCTTTCAAACCCTGCTATAACAGTAGGCTTTATGGCACTTGTTGTGGTGATGGGTTTCCTTGTGTTGTCTTTCGGACTTCAAAAGGGTGTTGAAAGGGTTACAAAGTATATGATGGTAGCCCTCTTAGCGCTTATGGTAGTTCTCGCAATCCATAGCTTTACGCTTGAGGGCGCAAAAGAAGGTCTTACCTTTTATCTCAAGCCCGATTTTACAAAGCTTGACGGCAACGTTGTGGTTGGCGCTATGAATCAGGCTTTCTTTACTTTGAGTCTTGGTATTGGCTCTATGGCGATTTTTGGCAGCTATATCGGTAAAGAGCGTTCGCTTATGGGTGAGTCTATAAATATTTTGGTGCTTGATACCTTTGTTGCGGTAACCGCAGGACTTATTATTTTCCCCGCTTGCTTCACCTTTGATGTTGAGCCCGGTGCAGGACCGAGTCTTTTGTTTGTGGCAATGGCTAAGGTGTTCAATAATATGGCAGGCGGCAGATGGTGGGGCACGCTGTTCTTCTTGTTTATGGTGTTCGCTGCTTTTTCAACCATTATTGCCGTGTTCGAAAATATTCTTGCCTGTGTGCGTGAGCTTACAGGCTGGGGTAGAGCTAAAGCCTGTGTAATTTGCGGTATAGCAGTGCTTATTCTTTCGCTGCCTTGCGCATTAGGCTTTAATTTGTGGTCGGGCTTTGTACCCTTTGCAAGCGGCTCAAGTGTGCTCGATTTAGAAGACTTTATTGTAAGCAACTGTTGTTTACCGTTGGGTGCGCTTTGCTATGTTCTTTTCTGCGTTACTAAAAAGGGCTGGGGCTTTGATAATTTCCTTGCCGAAGCCAACGCAGGCAAAGGGCTTAAGCTTAAAAAGTGGATGCGCCCTTATATGACATACGTTTTGCCCGCAATTATTTTGGTTGTGTTTGCGGTTGGTATTTTAAACTTTGCATTTGCTGACAACTTCACAATATGGGGCTGGCTTAAATCATTGTTTTAATAAGGCTTTAAGGGGGAGATTTTAATGTCTGGGTTTTTTGAAAAAAATAATACTAAGGTTATGACTGAGCGTGAACGTTATGAAACAAAGTATAACAGTGCCAGAGGTAATCTTTTGCTTGTTGTGGTGTTCACCATAATAAATTTGGTGTTGCTTGTTACTAATAGCGACACATACTTTTTATTCTCGGCGTATGTTCCGTATTTTGTAGCAGGTATGGGAATGCTGCTTTGCAGAAAGTACCCTGCCGAATATTATGAAGATTTAGGTCAAACGGAATTTTTCGGCAACGGCGTTTTTGTGGGATTTGTATCGGTAGCGGTAATTATAACCTTGCTTTATCTGCTTGCGTGGTTTTTATCCAAAAAAGAAAGACGCGGTTGGCTTATTTTCGCGTTGGTGATTTTTATCATAGACACCGTATGTATGTTTGCAGTTAATGACTTTGCGTTTGAATCTATTATAGATATAGTATTTCATATATGGGTGATTGTGTCATTATCAGGAGGCATATCTGCTTGCAAAAAAATGAAAGCCATTGACGAAGAACCCGTTTTTGAAGACGGCGAGTATGAAGAAGCACAAGACGGCACAGCCGAGACACAAAATGCGGATTATTTTGCAAAGCGTATGGCAGATATGGAAGAAAAGGCACGCGTATTGGCATCTGCAGAGGCTTTCGGTCACGAAATAATATATCGCAGAGTAAAAAGGGTTAATGAATTGGTTATAGACGGTTATGTTTATGATGAGTGGGAGGCATTAATCGAAACGGCTCACACACTTTCGGCACAATTTGACGGACATACCATTGTGGCAGGCTATGATGGCAAGCTTTACAGCTTTATTGAGGTTGACGGAGAGCGTATTGCTAAAAAAGTCAGACTTTATTAATTGATATTACATAGGAGATTGCGTTATGGTTAAACATATTATTCTTTGGACCTTAAAGGAAGAATGCAATACCGACCAGGTAAAAAACGGTATCAAAAAAAATCTTGAAAGTCTTTTAGGTGTGGTTCCGGGGCTTTTGGAAATTGAGGTTGTGACCGAAAAGTTACCCTCATCTAATGCAGATGTAATGCTTTATTCGGTTTTCGAGGACGGCGACGCTTTAAAGGGCTATGCTGTTCACCCCGAACACGTAAAGGCGGCGGACACCTTTGTGCGCCCCTTTACAAAACAGAGGTCTTGCATAGATTTTGAAACAAAATAAAACTTTTCTTGCTAAAGGTTATATTTTAGTGTAAAATTATAGTAAAGAATTATAGGGAGGAAAGCTTATGCCAACACCGAATAAAATGAAATTTGCTACAAAACGCAACAACCTTAACTTACGCGTTGCTGCAGGACATTTTGCTACGGGTAACCGTCACAGCAATTATTACATTGATGTTGTGACACAGAAAACCCGTCTTTCCGAAGCAAAGGCTGTCGCAGAGGAGCTGCGTTCGTATTACTACGCGGATACTATTGTTGATACTATTTTGTGTATCGACGGTACAGAGGTTATCGGCACCTGTCTTGCTGAGAGCCTTACAAAAGCTGATTTTATTAATATGAATGCGCATAAAACCATTTATGTTGTAACACCTGAAATTGTCAACGGCAGTCAGATTGTGTTTAGGGACAATATTGTTCCTATGATTAAGGATAAGCATGTTATGATACTTGCTGTTTCGGTGGCTTCGGGCAAAACTGTTGAAACCGCAGTTGATGCCGTTAAGTATTACGGCGGTATGATTTCGGGTATAGCTTCAATCTTCTCTACAAAAGAGGAGTGTTCAGGCTACCCTGTACGTTCAGTATTTAATCCTAACGATATTCCGGGTTATGAAAGCTACCCCGCGCACGAATGTCCGCTTTGTAAAGAGGGCAAAAAGATTGATGCGCTTATCAACAGCCACGGCTTTTCTAAGCTTTAAGGGAGGAAAAACGGTATGTATATAAGATACACCTATGAACAATTAAAAAGATTTTGTTGTGACGCTTTCGTGAAGTTCGGCTTTACTGCCGACGAGGCGGAAAATATTACCGCTGTTTTGCTTCTTTCGGATGTTTACGGTATTGAGTCACACGGTATGCAAAGACTTGTGCGTTACCATAAGGGTATTGAAAAAGGTCTTATCCACGTAGACGCTAAGCCTGAGGTTGTTTTTGAAACTCCCGTTTCGGCTGTTATCGACGGTCACGACGGTATGGGACAGCTTATTTCTATTGAGGCTATGAATTTGGCTATCGAAAAGGCTAAAAAGAGCGGTATGGCTATTGTCAGTGTTAAAAACTCTAACCACTTTGGTATAGCGGGCTATTATGCAAAAATGGCTTGCGACCAAGGGCTTATCGGCTTTGCTATGACCAATTCTGAGGCTATTATGGTGCCTACCTATGCCCGTAAAGCAATGCTCGGCTCTAACCCGATTGCTATTTCTATGCCTGCTGAGCCTTATCCTTTCTTCTTCGATTCTTCCACAACGGTTGTAACCCGTGGTAAGCTTGAAATTTACAATAAGCTTTCAAAGCCTTTACCTGACGGTTGGGCTTTGGATGAAAATGGTAAGCCTTGCAGTAATGCTGACCGCGTGCTTAAAAACATCGTTGGTAAAAACGGCGGCGGTATTGTACCGCTCGGCGGTGATACTGAACAGTTGGGCGGTCATAAGGGCTATGGCTACGGTATGCTTTGTGAAATTTTCTGCTCGATTTTCTCGGGCGGTCTTACCTCCAATCATACACATATTGGCGGTAAGGGCGGCACCTGTCACGGCTTTATGGCTATCGACCCCAAGGTTTTCGGCGACGCCGACGCTTTAAAGGAACGTTTTTCTGTATTTTTACAGGAGCTTCGCGATGCGCCTAAGGCAGAGGGTGAAGCACGCATTTACACCCACGGCGAAAAGGAAATTTTGGCCTACGCCGACCGTATGGAAAACGGTATAGACGTTAATATAAACACCGTTGCCGAAATGAAGGACTTGTGCGACTATTTAGGTCTTGACAGCGTTGATTATTTAGGCGATGTTGATTTTTCAGCGGCTAAGCAAAGCTCATATAAATAAGGAGAATTATAATGGATATCAAGGAAAAAGCATTAAACAAGCATTACGAGTGGAAGGGCAAAATTGAGGTTGTGTCACGCACTAAGGTTGAAAACAGTGACGATTTATCTGTAGCATACACCCCGGGTGTTGCACAGCCATGTCTTGAAATACAAAAGGATTATAATAAATCGTTTGAGCTCACACGCCGCTGGAATCTTATCGGCGTTATAACTGATGGCTCTGCCGTTTTGGGACTTGGTAATATCGGTCCCGAAGCAGGCATGCCTGTTATGGAGGGCAAGTGTGTGCTCTTTAAAGAGTTTGCAGGTGTAGACGCTTTCCCGATTTGTATCCGCTCAAACGATGTTGATGAGATTGTTGATACTGTTTACAATATTTCGGGCTCGTTCGGCGGTATAAACTTGGAGGATATAGCCGCTCCCCGTTGCTTTGAGATTGAACGTAAATTGAAAGAACGCTGTGATATTCCGATTTTCCACGACGACCAGCACGGTACAGCAATAGTTGTGGCTGCTGCAATGCTTAACGCTTTAAAGCTTGCTAAAAAGGATATCGGCGAAATTAAGTGTGTTATCAACGGTGCGGGTGCCGCAGGCACCGCTATCGGTGAGCATTTATTAAAGCTTGGCCTTAAAAATCTTATTATGTGCGATAAGTTCGGCGCAATTGCAAAGGGTATGGACGGCCTTTCAGATGCTCATAAGGCTTTGGCAGAAATTACAAACCCCAATTGCGAAACAGGCTTACTTAAAGATGTAATCAAGGGTGCAGATGTGTTTATCGGCGTATCCGCTCCTAAGATGGTAACTGCCGAGATGGTTTCTACTATGGCAGAAAAAGCAATAGTATTCCCAATGGCAAATCCCGTTCCCGAAATTATGCCCGACGAAGCATTAGCAGGCGGTGCATATATCGTGGGTACAGGCAGGTCGGATTTCCCGAATCAGATAAACAACGTGCTCGCTTTCCCCGGTATTTTCCGCGGTGCGCTTGACGTAAGAGCAAGTGATATTAATGACGATATGAAGATGGCGGCATCCTATGCTATTGCAGGTCTTGTATCGGATGAAGAATTAAGTCAGGAATATATACTTCCCAAGGCTTTCGATAAGCGTATTGCCGACGCGGTAGCTTCGGCAGTGGCAGAAGCTGCAAGAAAAAGCGGCGTAGCACGTATATAAAGTTTAAAAACTGTGCAGAATTCTCTGCACAGTTTTTTACCTGTTAAGATACCATATTGCAAAGGTGAGATAGCCTGCAAAGGTTACCCAAAGAGCGTAGGGTATTTGCAGATATGCGGCAACGCGGTTGATTTTATAGTATTTCATAATTGTGCGGATTACTAAGTAGAGAAGTAATAATAACCATAAAAACGCAAACAAAAAGGCGCGCAGATTAAAGAAAATAAGGCTCCAGAAAAAGTTTACAATAAGGCTTAGTATGTAGGTCGCAAGTGCCGAGCTTTTTTGGGCGCCGCTGGCGTTTTTATCAAGATAAATCATAGCCGCGCTAATGCCCATAAGAATAAACAGCACTGTCCACACTATAGGGAATAAAATCGACGGCGGCGAGAGCGGCGGAGTTATTATATCGCGGTAAAGATTCATACTATTTCGCGTGAAGAACGCCGAAAGTCCGCCTACCGCTAAAGCAATAAGAATTGATATGGCATAGGTTTTGATTTTTTCAAACATTTTATCACCCATTTAATTATATAAAAAAATATACACAAATATGTTTCAATAAAAGTGGGAATACTCTTTTTAAAGGAGTGATAAAATGATTGAACAAGATACTATAAAGCTGCTTCGCGAGTGTGATGCGGGCGTGAAAATGGGTGTTTCGGCCATTGATGAGGTTATGGATTATGTCGAAAGTAAAGACCTCAAAAAAGAGCTTAATGCTTGCAAGGATGAACACGATAAGCTGGCACGTGAAATTGAAGAACAGCTTGCAAGGTTTCAGGATGACGGAAAAGAGCCTAACCCTATGGCTAAAGGAATGTCTTGGATGAAGACCAATATCAAGCTTGTTGTTAATGAGTCTGACAACACTATTGCCGACCTCATCACCGACGGATGTAATATGGGTGTTAAGTCGCTTAATAAATATCTTAATAAATATGAGGCGGCAGACGAATTTTCAAAGGATATTTGTAAGCGCCTTATAAATCTTGAAGAAAAGCTTGCAATACAAATGAGAGAATATTTATAAAAAGCAAAACCTCGATGAATTCCATCGAGGTTTTTGTTCTTTACATTTCTAACAGCTTTTCTGCGTTTTCGTGGGTTATCTTTTCCCAATCCGCGTGGGAAATTTCAAGGCTTTCAAGCAAACGCATTTCCATTTTTGCAGTATGCCAAGGGCTGTCGGTGCCAAAAAGCATTTTATCCGCGCCGTGCTTTTCTATAATTTTTTGTGCGTAATATTTAGGCATTGTGCCGTAGCTAAAGGATGTGTCAAAATAAATATCCTTGCCGCATAGACGGTCTAACACTTCCTGTCCGCAGCCTACTCCGCCGAAGTGCGCCGCAACAACGGGGGAACAAAACCAACTAAGCGCTTTTTCCATTTTTTCGGGTGTCGCGCCATAGGGCGGTGCAAAGCCATAGTCCTGCCCAGCGTGGAAGATTGTAATAAGCCCCAACTCACCTATTTTTTTATAAATCGGTTTCATTTTTTGGTCATCAACCGAAAAGCCCTGATAATCGGGGTGAAGCTTTACACCCTTAAGACCCAAGGCTTTAATGCGTTCAAGCTCGTAAAGTGCGTCGGGCGCATCAGGAAAAACCGAGCCAAACGCAAAAATATCCTCACCGTTATTTATTGAAGCGGCAAAATCATTTACATTTTTTTGCTGTGCGGCATTTGTTGCAATACTTAAAACTACCGCCTTGTCAATTTTGCTCGCCTTAAAAAGCTGTTTCAAATCAAAAAAAGTGCCGTTGGTATGCGGTGTAAGACCGCCCGAGGCAAAGCTCAGCTTTTCAATAGCTCTTTCGGCTATTTTTTCGGGAAAAGCGTGGGTATGAAAGTCTATAAGCATATTATTCCCTCCAAAAATTATGAATATATTATACCCCTTTGTCACCTCAATTACAACCGAAATATTGATTATTTTAAGGTTTGGTAGTATACTTGAAGCGAGGTGTAATGTGGTGGAAAATTATATTTTTGATTTTGGAATGGTTTTAGTCCGTTTTGATACCGAGTATATGACAAAGCAGTACATAAAGGACACTGCCGACTGCGCGCTTGCAAAAGAGGTTGTTTTTGACCGCTTGTATTGGGACCGTCTTGATGCCGGAACAATTACCGACAGCGCGGTTAAGGAGGGCATAAAAAGCCGCTTGCCTCAAAGGCTGTGGGACGGTGCGCTCAAAGCGTATGATAACTGGTATTTTAATCTTCCTTTTATTGACGGAACGGTTGATTTGGTAAAGCAAATTAAGGCTTCGGGCAAAAAGCTTTATGTTTTGTCCAATATAAGCAAGGGCTTTGCGGAAAATTATAAAAAGGTGCCTGCGTTAGAAGAGCTTTTTTCTCTTTTTGACGGGCTTGTTTTTTCGGCGCCGCTCGGTATGGTAAAGCCTGATGCGGAAATTTTTGAATATTTACTTAATAAATATAAGCTTGACCGTACAGGAACGGTGTTCATAGATGACAGCGAAAAAAATATAAACGGGGCGAGAGCGGTCGGAATAAAAGGTGTTTTATTCGACGGCGATATCCAGAAATTACGCAACGAATTAAAATAAATATGCAATAAAAATCCTTTTTTGTGCATTATATTAGCGAGGGGGATTTTTATGAAAATTTCAAAGATAGATGACAGCAATATGCTTTCGGTTGTTTGCGATACCTGTAATGATAAAATCAAGGATTCCTTGCTTGAAAAAACAGTGGGCAAGAGGATAGTCATTGTCGGTGAGGTATCTACAGTTGACGGGGTTTCGGGCTATACGGTGGATATAAAAAAGGTAAAATAAGTTAACACATTGTTCACCAAAAGTTATAAACTCTGTTAAAAAGTTATGGTTTAATATAATCACAGCAAGGGGAACCGGTTGCAAACGGTTACTGTGCCGAGGCAGTCGCATCGGCAAACCGACAGGCCAAACGTACGGTTGGTGCCCCGCTTATTTCACTCGGCAAAGTCTAAAAATCGGTAGACTTACCGAGACCAAGTATTATGCCCCCGCTTTTGCGGGGGATTTTTGTTATTTTGAAAAGAAAAACTTTTTATGTTGTCGCTAATGCCGCGACGGGCACTTCCTTTCTTATGTAGGCGAAAAGAAAGGAAGCAAAGATTCGCCTAAAGGGGAATTTCGATTTCCCCTTAGGTGACGATTGCTACATCCGTAAAACCGCCGCCAAAGAGTGAAAACTCAAGTTTTCAATTTGGCGGCAAGTAAAATATTATTTTTAATTTCTTCTCGTCACCTACAACCCCTCGACAAAGGGCTACGCCCTTGACCCGATATGATGGTTTACATATATCGTTTTTTGACAGGTTTTTATTCGGGAATAAGTTATCCCGAATATATCTTTAGTGCGGTGAAATAATACCTTTGGTGATAATATGAATAAATCCTTGTGGGAAGATGTAAGTATTAAAAGCTTCCCGACACTTGATAAAGATATTTCTACGGATGTTTTAATTATAGGCGGCGGTATAGCAGGTATTCTTACGGCGTATTTTCTGCAAAAAGAGGGCATTGACTACCTGCTTGTAGAAAAGGGGCGCATTTGCCGAGGTGTGACAGCCAAAACAACCGCAAAAATTACCTATCAGCACGGCTTTAATTATCAAAAAATACTTTCCCTTTGCGGTGAAGAGTGCGCAAGGGGATATTATCTTGCAAACAAAAAAGCACTTGAAAAATATAAAGAGCTTTGCAGGGAAATTGACTGTGATTTTGAAAAAAAGAGTAATTTTGTTTATTCTTTTTCTCCGTCTTTGCTTGAAAAGGAGTTTAAGGCTTTAAACCGTATCGGCTGCAAAGCCGAGTATGCCACCGATTTGCCTTTGCCTATAAAAGATATATCGGCTATAAAGGTTACAAATCAAGCGCAGTTTCATCCGCTTAAGTTTTTATCGCAAATCTCCCGCGGGTTAAATATTTACGAGCACACAAAGGTGCTGGAAATGGTTGGCAACACCGCCGTTTGCGAAAAGGCAAAAATTAAAGCAAAAAGGGTAGTAGTGGCTACCCATTTTCCCTTTATAAACAAGCACGGAAAATATTTTTTAAAGCTATATCAGCACCGTTCTTATGTACTGGCGCTTAAAAATGCCGGTCAGTTGGACGGTATGTTTGTGGATGAGAATGACAAGGGCTTTTCTTTTCGCAATTACGGTGATTTGCTATTGCTTGGCGGTGGCGGTCACCGAACGGGCAAGCAGGGCGGAAGCTATAACGAACTTCGGAAATTTGCCCGCATACATTATCCTAATGCAATGGAAGTAGCTGCTTGGGCAACGCAGGACTGCATAAGCCTTGATAAAATGGCTTATATCGGCAAATACAGCTCGTCCACAGCGGAAATGTATGTTGCAAGCGGATTTAACAAGTGGGGTATGACTGGGGCTATGTGCTCGGCAATGCTTTTAAGCGATATGCTAACGGCAAAAGAAAACGAATTTTTACAGGTTTTCAGTCCGCAAAGAAGTATATTAAAGCCGCAGCTTGCGGTAAACGGCTTTGAGGCGGTTTTCAACCTCGTTACACCTACCACAAAACGTTGTCCGCATTTGGGTTGCGCGCTTAAATGGAACCGTCAAGAACGCAGTTGGGATTGTCCCTGTCACGGCTCACGCTTTAGTGACAGCGGCGAGCTGCTTAACGGACCTGCGACTGATGGAATAGTAGATAATAAATAATAGATAATAAAAAGGTGTGCCTTAGGCACGATATATTGTTTAGTCTTTTAAATCCTTCCTCATTTTAAGGAAGGATTTTTATATGTTTTTTAAAACGGGTAAAAAATACTTGACAAAACATAGGTGTTCGTGGGATAATAATAACATATTATGGGCAGTTTATATGCTTTGCTAAATTTATTTGTTTATGTTTGGTGATTTCAATGCGAGTAATAACAGGTATTGCCCGTGGTAAAAACTTAAAAACGCTTGAGGGGAATGACGTTCGCCCAACCTCACAAAAGGTTAAGGAAGCGGTTTTCAGCGCGATACAGTTCGATATCGAGGGCAGACGCGTGCTTGATTTGTTTGCAGGCTCGGGACAGCTTGGTATAGAGGCTTTAAGCCGTGGGGCTAAGAGTGCGGTTTTTGTGGATAACAGCGCCGCAGCTTTAAAAATAATCAAGCAAAATCTTGAAAGTGTCGGCTTTAACCAAGATGCAAGGGTTTATAATGCAGATTTCGCTTCTTTTACGGCTATGAGCCGCGACATCTTTGATATTGCGTTTTTAGACCCGCCTTATCACAGGGGCTTATTGGTATCTGCCATAAAAGCAGTGCTCCCGCTTATGAGTGACTACGGCATTATTGTCTGTGAGTATCCGCCCGAAGTGGAAATACCCCAAAGTATAGGCGGCTATGAAGTGGCGAAAACCTACCGCTATGGTAAAATAAATGTTTCAGTTTACAGAAAAGGGGCAAAGGAATAAATGAAAAACAGTATTGCAATTTGTCCCGGTAGCTTTGACCCTGTAACATACGGTCACCTTGATATTATTTGCCGCGCGGCAAATATGTTTGACAAGGTTATTGTGGTTGTTGCAAGTAATAAGAATAAGACCAACAGCTTCACACCGGCAGAGCGTGTCGGGATGATTAAAAAATGCATCCCGGACCTTGATAATGTCGAAGTGGAATCGTATGACGGTCTTTTGGCTGACTTTGCTGCCCAAAAAGGTGCAAAAGCTATTATTAAAGGACTTCGTGCCATGTCGGATTTCGAGTATGAATTCCAGATGGCATTAACTAATAAGAAGTTAAATCCAAATGTTGAAACCCTGTTTTTAACTACCTCCGCACAGAATATGTATCTTAGCTCAAGCATGGTAAAGCAGATAGCTGCAATGGGCGGGGATATATCTTCCTTTGTGCCAGAGGTTATAAGGCAGGATATTCTCGAAAGGATAAAAACAAATAAATAATACCCGAAAGGGTTTATGGAGGAAAAGAAAATGACACTTGATGAATTATTAGAACAGTTTGACGAGGTACTTGACAGCGGTATTAAGATTCCCGGCAAAAAGACTGTTGTTGACATTGAGAAGCTTCGTGCAGTTGTAGACGAAATCCGTCTTAACATCCCTGCTGAAATTAAGCAGGCTAAGGGTATCGTTGCTGACCGCGCTGATATTATCACAAACGCTAAGCGTGAAGCAGATGCTATCATCCGCAACGCTGAAGAAAAGGCTAAGGCTATGGTAGCTCAGGAAGAAATCGTTAAGCTTTCTCAGGCAAAGGCTGCTGAGATTATTGCCGCAGCACAGGGCAAGAGCCGTGAAATGCGCAAAGCCGCTCAGGACTTTGTTGATGATATTATGCGCCGCGCTGACGAGGGTCTTACCGCAAACTTGGGTGAGGTTCGTAAAACCCGTGCTGCTTTAAAACAGCAAATCCCAACTTCATCTAACTAATTTAAATTTAATATAAAAATGCTTTGACGAAGACTGCGGTTTTCATAGAAATCTTTTAGCGAGCAGGGGCTGGTGTAAGCCCTGCAGATTTTGAAAATCGGTATCACTTCTGAGCAGACGGCTGAAAATAAGTAGGCTTGTCCGTTTGTTTCGCGTTAGAAAAACCGCAAATGTTTGTTTGTCGTAATAGGTGGTTAAGAAAGCTAAATGCCCTTTGTCCTATTATGGATAAAGGGTGTTTTTATTGAAAGGAGCAAGGAAATGTATAAAAACATTTCACCCAATCTCAATTTTGTTGAAGAAGAAAAGAAAATTAAGCAATTTTGGGATGACAATAAGATTTTTGAAAAAAGTATAGAGGAACGCAAGGGCGACGCACCCTATGTTTTCTATGACGGTCCCCCTACCGCTAACGGTAAACCGCACATTGGCCACGTGCTGACTCGCGTTATTAAGGATATGATTCCGCGTTATCGCACAATGAAGGGCTATATGGTACCTCGTAAGGCTGGTTGGGATACTCACGGTCTTCCTGTTGAATTAGAGGTTGAAAAGCTTTTAGGTCTTGACGGTAAGGAGCAGATTGAGGAATACGGTCTTGACCCCTTTATCGACCACTGTAAAGAAAGCGTTTGGAAGTACAAGGGTATGTGGGAGGACTTCTCCAAAACCGTTGGCTTCTGGGCTGATATGGATGACCCATATGTTACCTATCATAATGATTTTATTGAATCTGAATGGTGGGCTTTAAAGCAGATTTATGATAAGGGACTTCTCTATAAGGGCTTTAAAATTGTGCCTTACTGTCCCCGTTGCGGAACTCCGCTTTCTTCACACGAGGTAGCACAGGGTTATAAAAATGTTAAGGAGCGCAGTGCCGTTGTTCGCTTTAAGGTAACAAATGAGGATGCTTACTTCTTAGCTTGGACTACTACACCTTGGACACTTCCGTCTAACGTGGCACTCTGCGTAAACCCCAGTGATACTTATTGCAAGGTTAAAGCCGCTGACGGCTATACCTACTATATGGCTAAAGAGCTTCTTGATAAGGTGCTCGGCAAGCTCGCAACCGAAGAAACTCCCGCTTATGAAATAGTAGAGGAATTTGTAGGTAAGGACCTTGAATATAAGGAATATGAGCCGCTTTTCGACTTCGTAAAGCCCGTATGCGACAGACAGAAGAAAAAGGCGCACTTTATCACCTGTGACAGCTATGTTACTATGAGCGACGGTACAGGTATTGTTCATATTGCGCCCGCTTTCGGTGAGGACGACTCAAAGGTAGGCAGAAAGTATGATTTACCTTTCGTTCAGTTTGTAAACGGTAAGGGTGAAATGACCGAGGAAACTCCTTATGCCGGTAAATTCGTTAAGGATGCCGACCCGATGGTACTTACCGACCTCGATAAAGCAGGTCTTCTTTTCGACGCACCTAAGTTTGAGCATGATTATCCGTTCTGCTGGCGCTGCGATACACCGCTTATTTATTATGCGCGTGAGTCTTGGTTTATCAAGATGACCGATGTTAAGGATGACCTTATCCGCAATAACAATACTATTAACTGGATACCTGAAAGCATTGGTAAGGGCCGCTTTGGTGACTGGCTTGAGAATGTTCAGGACTGGGGTATTTCCCGTAACAGATATTGGGGCACACCGCTTAATATCTGGACCTGTGAATGCGGTCATCAGCACGCTATCGGCAGTATTGAAGAATTAAAGAGTATGTCGGACAACTGCCCTGATGATATTGAGCTTCACCGCCCATATATTGATGCGGTTACAATCAAATGTCCCGAATGCGGCAAGCAGATGCACCGCGTTCCCGAGGTTATTGACTGCTGGTTTGACTCTGGCTCAATGCCGTTTGCACAGCATCACTATCCCTTTGAAAATAAAGACTTGTTTGAGGCACAGTTCCCTGCAGACTTTATTTCTGAGGCGGTTGACCAGACTCGCGGTTGGTTCTATTCGCTTCTTGCAATCTCAACCCTTATTTTCAATAAGGCGCCTTATAAAAACGTTATTGTTTTAGGTCACGTTCAGGACGAAAACGGCCAGAAAATGAGTAAATCAAAGGGTAACGCAGTTGACCCGTTCGACGCACTCGAAAGCTACGGTGCGGATGCAATTCGTTGGTATTTCTATACAAACTCAGCACCTTGGCTTCCAAACCGTTTCCACGGCAAAGCTGTTACCGAAGGTCAGCGTAAGTTTATGGGTACTCTTTGGAATACCTATGCTTTCTATGTGCTTTACGCTAATATTGATGAGTTTGACCCGACTAAATATAATCTTAACGATTGTAAATTAACCGTTATGGATAACTGGCTGTTATCAAAGCTTAATTCTATGGTTAAAACGGTTGATAACAATCTTGCTAACTACCGTATTCCCGAAGCTGCACGTGCTTTGCAGGAATTTGTAGACGAGATGAGTAACTGGTATGTACGCCGCGGACGTGAGCGCTATTGGGTACAGGGTATGACCGATGATAAGATTGCAGCTTATATGACACTCTACCACGCGCTTGTAGTAACTGCTAAGACCGCCGCACCTATGATTCCGTTTATGGCAGAAAATATTTACCAGAATCTTGTTATCAGTGTGGATAAGTCTGCGCCTGAGAGCGTACACCTTTGCGCTTTCCCCGAAGTAGAAGAAAACCGCATTGACAAGAATCTTGAAGACCAGATGGAAAAGGTGCTCGATATTGTAGTGCTTGGCCGTGCTGCACGTAACGGCTCAAGCCGTAAAAACCGTCAGCCGCTTAATACAATGTATGTTAAGCTTGACGGCACTGTTGAGGATAGCTTTACCGAAATTATTAAGGAAGAACTCAATATCAAAAAGGTAGACTTCACGGGTGAAGTTGATAACTTTGTAACCTACACCTTTAAGCCACAGCTTAAGACCTTAGGTCCTAAGTACGGCAAGCAGTTGGGCGAAATCCGTAATGCACTCAGCTCTATTGACGGCAACGCCGCTAAAAAGCAGTTGGATGAGAGCGGAAAGCTTACATTAACACTGTCAATAGGTGATATTGAGCTTGAAGCAGAGGATTTACTTATTGATGCTGCTCAGAAA
This sequence comes from Clostridia bacterium, assembly GCA_017516445.1. Taxonomy (GTDB): domain Bacteria; phylum Bacillota; class Clostridia; order Oscillospirales; family Acutalibacteraceae; genus UBA737. The sequence goes on along the minus strand of JAFXCZ010000011.1, from coordinate 75,874 downwards.
GAGGGCTTCTTTACTGTAAGCGATAAGGGTGTTACTGTAGCGCTTGATACCATTCTTACCGAAGAGCTTATTGAAGAGGGCTTCGTACGTGAGCTTATAAGCAAAATTCAGACTATGCGTAAGGAAGCCGATTTCAACGTTACCGACCATATCGAAATTACAATTTCGGGCAGTGAAGTTGTATGCGATATTGCCGCTCGTAAAACGGCTGATATTGCGGGCGATACTTTGGCAGATTCTCTTACAGTAGGTGAGCCCTTAGGCTTCGCTAAGGAATGGGATATCAACGACCAAAAGGTAACTATCGGTGTTAAAAAGGTTTAATTAATTATTAAGAGGGTGCTTTAATGCAGATATATGAATCCGGCGAAATGTATCTTGAAACGATTTTATTGCTGTCGCGTAAAATGCAGTATGTTCGTTCGCTTGATGTTGCAATCGATTTAGGCTTTTCAAAGCCATCGGTTTCGCGCGCGGTGGGTAAGCTTCAAAAGGCAGAGCTTATAAATGTTGACTCTAAGGGCTATATAACCTTAACCGAAGAGGGAACAAAAATTGCCGAGCGTATGTATGAGCGCCATACGGTTTTGACCGATTTTCTTGTAAAGCTTGGCGTAGAGGCCGAAACCGCCTCTAAGGATGCCTGTAAAATAGAGCATCACATAAGTGCCCAAAGCTTTGAAGCAATAAAAAAATTCAGTGAAAAGATGTAAAAAATCCCGCCTCGGCGGGATTTTTTAATGTGGAATTAAAATATCAATACAAATGCTTTTATCTTTTAGGATAGGGTAAATCGGGAAGCCCTAAAATATAGTCTGCCGAAAGGTTTAAATGGGCACAAATGTTTTTAAGGTGTGTAATCGGCAAAAGGTTTATTCCCTTTTCATATCTAGCATATTGCTGTTGCTTTATTCCTAACATTTCAGCCATTTGTTTTTGGGTAATATTTTTTGATTCTCTTTCAAATTGTATTATTTCATTGTAGTACATATAATCACTCCTACAAAATTAATAACACAATTTACAACAAAAGTGTTGACAAGTGAACATAAGTGTTGTAAAATTAGAAATAAGAGAAAGCTTACTGCCTTGTCGCTGGTGCCGCGACGGGCACTTCCTTTCTTGTGTAGGCGAAAAGAAAGGAAGCAAAGATTCGCCTAAAGGGGAATTTCGATTTCCCCTTAGGTGACGGTTGCAACAAAGATAAAACCGCCGCCAAAGAGTGAAAACTTAAGTTTTCAATTTGGCGGCAAGTATTATATAAATTTTTATTTTATATGTCGTCACCTACAACCCCTCGACAAAGGGCTCTGCCCTTGACCCGTATAAGCAATAAATTCATCATCTATTTGAATGATTTTTAAATTATATACTTGGTTTAATGCTATAATATTTATACCTCGGTTTAGTTACCACACGAACCCCATATAGTTGCGACACAAACAAAAAGAAGATGTCACTTGACATCTTCTTTTTGTTTATATAATTCCGAATTACGCATTACGAATTCCGAATTATCTGACACCCTGTATAATAGTGTTTTAAAATTTCTTCATAGGAAGAGCCTTGCTGTGCCATATAGTTAGCGCCGTTTTGGCTCATACCTACACCGTGGCCGTAGCCGTAAACAGTAAATGTGTAGCTATTGTCCTTTAGTGCCACCTCGAAATTTGACGATTTAAGGTCAAAGGCTTCTCGGATTTGGCTTCCTTTGAATTCCTTTCCACCAAATTTTACGGTTTTTACCGTTCCCGAAGCAGTACGGGTAAAATCTGTGAAACCGTTTGCGCTTTCGTTTTGATTAACAGATAGCTTACTGCAAACCTGCTCGGCAGTAAGGTCGGCTGACGAAATATAGTTATTGGCAAGCTTGTCGCCTATGCTTGATACCGCTTGCAAATAGGGGTAGTCCTTGCCCCACACGTTTTTTGCGCTCTCGGTTGTGCCTGACGATACCGCGTGGTAAACCGAGAGGATAATTTCACCGTTATATGTAAGCCTTTCATTTTTAACTTCGGCAATAGCGTTTCTTATTTTGCTTTCGTATTCGTTGGCTTTACTGCCCCATTTTTCGCGCGCAATTTCGGCAGTTATATAGCATTGGTCGGTGGTGTAGTCGTCCGAAATATCATAATTTTTATCACTGTTTCCTTTTTGGCGCCAAAGTGCAAAGGTGTAGGCGCATACCGCCTGTGCCTTTAAGGCTTCTTCTTCGTAAAGGGCGGGCATTTCGCCTGCAACCACACCGAAAAGATAGTCTTCCACAGGCATTTCTTTAATTTCATTAGTTGCTCTTATCAGCACCTTAAAGGTTTCGGGCGGGTTGGTGACAGGCTCGTCTACAGTTGCGGCTGTGGGGGTTGTAAGCGCGTTTACGGTTTTTTGGCTGTCTTCTAAGACGCTTAAAGGTAACAAAAGTAAAATAGCTAACAAAACGGTCGAAATTAAAAATATTTTTTTCATAAAACCCCTTCTTTTTTTACATTGATGTTGACTTTTTTTCAATCGCATTATAATATTAAATATATGAAGTAAAAGTAATTTTAATGTGTTTTTTGGAGTAGAGTAATGACATTTAAGAAAATTATGCTGATTTTTTGTATAGGGCTTCCTGTATGTATAGCAGCAAGAATATTACAAATTACATTGACTATTGATTACAGCAACGGCTTTTATTATAATGAGCAAAAGACGTTGGGTAATATTATGCTTTTTGTGATAATTTTAGTTTGTGTAGGGTTGGGCTTTGCCGCATATAAGGCTTACAAAACCCCAGAAAAACCGCCCGAAACAAATCCGCTTCTTTCGGTTTCCTCGGCAGTGGCTGCGCTTGCCCTTATGCTTGAATTTTTTGGCGAGGGTATACCGATAGCGTTACTTACCTGGCAGGCAATTTTTATTAAGCTTATGACAGCGGTTTGTGTGTTTTATTTTTTGATTTTGACTTTACAGGGACATTTAGGCATAAAGGTTCCGTCAATGTTTCATATAATCCCTTGTGTTTATGCGATTTGCAGAACGGTATTCACCTTTATAGGCATTTCCTCGCTTGCGGTTATAAGTGATAATATTTTGCTTGTTGCGGCATATTGTGCCTTGATGGTTTTCTTTATAAACTACGGCAAGCTTTATAACAATCTTGATACCGAGCTTAATTTCCGTAAAATTTTAGCATCGGGTCTTACGGCATCGCTTTTATGCCTTACACAGTCGGTATCGTATATACTTATCAATGTTTTCGGCAGTAAGCCTTATCTTCATACCGATTTAAGCGCAATGCTAAGCCTTTTGGCTTTGGGCGCATTTTCAATTATTTTCACTGTTTCGCATTTTTGGAAAACGGCATAAGCAAAAGAGTATATTTGCAAACACAAATATACTCTTTTATAATAAAATATATATCAGCGCGAACAATAGCCTTTTATCCGCTTTTTCGCTTAAAAGCAAAAGTAAAATTCCTAAAATAAGGGTAAGGTCACCGTCGGTTTTAAGGTTTTCTAAAAACGGGATATTAAGCCCCGAAAATAATGAGTTTGTTTGTGGTGCGGGCGGGCTTTGAGGTGTCTCGGCTGGCTCGGGCTCGTTTTTATAGGCGCTTCGGGCGTTCATTTCCTTCATTTGCTCAATAGCCTTGCGCTGTTTGTCTGAAAAATTGTTGTTGTTCATAATAGCTTACCTAAAACCCCGCTTTCCTTTAAAACGGGTAACAGCTCTAAAAGGCGGAGAATTTTTATCGCGGTATCCACCTTTTCGCGCTTTGGCTCGCTAAGGTGCGGTTTTAAAGCGGAAAGCAAATTTGTCCGCGCGTCATCGTTCTTGGCATTAAGCCTTGAAACAATTGACATAATGTTCATAAGCTCATTACTGTCGGGTATACCAAAAACCGAATCGTCGGTTTTTTCCTCTTTCTTTTCTTCCTTTGAAAGTATACTCTCTGCCATTTCGCGAACGCGGTTCATACTTTCGGGGTCGTTTAGTATCTGTGCTAATTTTTGGTTCAGGTCATCCATTTTTGCCTCCGAACATTTTTAAAAGCATTTGCGCTTGCGGGCTTTTTAGCACCTGCTCAAGCTGTTCTTTGTCGTTTAAAATGTTATTTAGCTTTTGCTTGTCTTTGTCGGAAAGGCTGTTTACAAGGCTTTGGGCATCGCCCGACTTTGTCGCCTTTTCCAAGGTGTCGCGGTCGATTTTACCGCCGCTTGAGTTTAAGATTTGGTCAATTGCTGATTTATTGATATCCATAAAATTCCCCCTGTAATATATTTATGCGTTTAGTTTAAATTGATTACTTCTTCTGTCTAAACTTTCGGGTTTGATGCCTTCATCTATGAGGAAGGTTTTAGAGGTAATAATTATTCCCTCAGTCGAGCATACGCTCGACAGCTCCCTCGAAGAAGGAGCCTTTTAAATGAAAAAGATGTAAAGGTGATTGCACTGAGAATTATTGTGATTTCTGATTCGCATAAAAGAAGCGATGTTATAGAAAAAATTTTATATTCCCAAAAGGATGCAAAGGCGGTTTTCTTTCTTGGCGACTGCGCTTCGGATATAGAGGATTTGCAGTATCTTTTCCCCGAAAAGCGCTTTTTTATACTGAGCGGAAACTGTGATTATTTTTCCACATATCCCTCAACCGCGGTGGCTACAGTAGGCGGTAAGAGGATATTTTACACTCACGGGCATACACTTTCGGTAAAATACGGCACCGAAAGACTGCTTGAAGCCGCCAAGCAAAATAATTGCGACATTGCCCTTTACGGACACACGCACATATCTAAAATATTATATGAGGACGGCATTTATATTGTGAATCCCGGCTCCTGCTCACAGGGGCGCGATTTTCACGAATCCTACGCGGTTATAGATATTGAAAAAAACGGCATTATGCCTTTTATTATTAATATTTAGGAGTATTTATGAAAAAAGTATTATTGCACTGCTGCTGTGCGCCCTGCTCGCTTTCTTGTATTGAGCCTTTACAAAATGAAAATTTTGAGCTTTCGCTTTTTTGGTACAACCCCAATATTCACCCCTTTAAAGAGTATGAGGCAAGGCGCGACTGTCTGCTTGATTACGCTAAGGAAATAGGTCTTGAGGTTTTGGCAAGGGAAAAATACGGTCTTCGCGATTTTGTTAAAAATGTTGCTTCTGATATAGACGCGCGCTGTGTTTACTGTTACCGTCACCGCTTGGAAGAAACGGCAAAATTCGCAAAAGAAAACGGTTTTCAAGCCTTTACAACCACGCTTCTTGCGAGCCTTTACCAAGACCACGAGGCTATAAAAAAAGCGGGCGAGGAATTTGCCGAGCGTTACGGTGTGGAATTTTTATACCGTGATTTTCGCCCCAATTTTCGTGAGGGTAACAGCAAGGCACGCGAAAAAGGATTTTATATGCAAAAATACTGCGGTTGCATTTTTTCGGAGGAAGACCGCTATAAAAAGCAAATAGAACGTGATTCAATTAAGTTTGAAAAGTAAGCTTATGGGTAAAATAAAGCTATAAAACAGAAGGGAAGTAAGAATATGTCAGTATTACAGTTAACAAAAGAAAATTTCGGTGAGGCTAAAAACAGCGAAAAAACAGTTTTGCTTGATTTTTATGCGGATTGGTGCGGTCCTTGCCGTATGGTATCGCCCTTGGTTGATGAGATTGCGAATGAAAACCCGCAGTATCTTGTATGTAAAATCAACGTAGATGCCGAGCCTGAATTGGCCGGCGCTTTCGAGGTTATGAGCATTCCTACACTTGTAGTAATGAAAAACGGACAAATTGTAAATAAATCTACGGGTGCAAGACCTAAGACACAAATTCTTGCTATGTTAGAGGATTAGTATGGAAAAGGTTTACGATGTCCTTATTTTAGGCGGCGGCCCTGCAGGCTATACCGCGGCGCTTTATGCCTCGCGCGCGGGACTTGATACTATTTTGCTTGAAAAAATGTCGGCAGGCGGTCAGATGACGCTAACGGGCGATATTGATAATTACCCCGGCTTCGACGAGGGCGTAGACGGCTTTACACTTGGTATGAAAATGCAAGCCGGTGCCGAGCGTTTTGGCGCTAAAACCGAATATGCCGAGGTTATCGGTGTAGATTTTTCTAAGCAAAATAAAAGGGTAGTAACCACAAACGGTGAATACCTATCAAAAACGGTTATCATAGCTACGGGTGCTAACCCTCGCGAATTAGGAATAGACGGTGAAGCCGAGCTTACGGGTAACGGTGTTCATTACTGCGCGCATTGTGACGGTAGATTTTATAAGGATAAAACCGTTGCAGTTGTGGGCGGAGGCAATTCGGCTGTGGCGGATGCGCTTTATCTTTCCCGACTTGTTAAAAAGGTTTATCTTATCCACCGCAGAGATACTTTGAGAGCAACTAAAATCTATCACGAGCCATTAATGAAATGTGATAATGTAGAGTTTGTGTGGGATAGCGTAGTTAAGGAGTTTATAACTGACGGCAAGCTAAAGGGCGTTAAGGTGCAAAATCTCAAAACTCAAGATTTGAGTGAGATTTTGTGCGAGGGTGTTTTTATAAGCATTGGCAGAAAACCTGTTACCGAATTTTTAAAGGACGAAATTGAGCTTGACAGTAACCGATACATTGTAGCCGATGAAACCACTAAAACTAATATAGCCGGTGTGTTTGCCGCAGGGGACATTCGTACAAAGGCGCTTCGTCAGGTAGTGACGGCGGCGTCGGACGGCGCACAGGCAGCCCACTACGCAGAGGAATATTTATCAAAGCTTTAAAAAAACAGAACCGCAAAGCGTAAAAGCCTTACGGTTCTGTTTTTATAGACAAAGGAATATATAATTATGCAATATAACGCTTTGCGCGGTTTTGCTTTACCACGCGCAAACGCTTACGGCGAAAAGACGCCAAAACCCTTTCTTCAAAGGCTACAAGGCGGTCTTCGTGGAAGATGCACCAAACAAGACCTACTACCATTGCTATTTCAAATAAAGTTCTTAATACGTCAAAAAAAGTCATTTTCATTTCCTCCCGAACATTTGTTCGTTAATCATATTATAATGTAAGTTTTAAGAAAAGTCAAGCATTTTTTAAAAAAATTTTTTCTTGACTTCTGTAATCATTATAACAAGCCCAAAGTCCAATAAGCAGGACATTAAAAATGTAAAAATCTTAAATAAAAGTTGCAACCTTTTTCAAATTATAGTATTATAATGGTTATAGAAAGTCGAAATAGTATATAATTAAAGTATATTTTCAAGGGAGCAGATTTATGAACGAAAAGGAATTTGAAAGGCTGTTACTCAGCGTGCAAAAGCCGGGCAGATACTCAGGCGGGGAGATTAACAGTGTTATAAAGGATAAGAGTAAGATTGACGTAAGGTTTGCTTTCTGTTTTCCTGATACATACGAAATCGGTATGTCACACCTTGGAATGAAAATTCTCTATTCGCAGTTTAATGCGCGTGAGGACATCTGGTGTGAACGTGTTTTCGCTCCATGGCTCGATTTTGAAGAGGTGATGAGGAAAAATAACATTCCGCTTTTCGCCCTCGAAAGCCGTGACGCTATACGCGATTTTGATTTTATAGGCTTTACCTTGCAGTACGAGATGTGCTATACAAATGTACTTAATATGCTCGATTTGGCAGGCGTTCCGCTTAAATCGGCAGACCGTGATGAAAGCTATCCTTTGGTAGTAGCAGGCGGACCCTGTGTTTGCAATGCTGAGCCTTTAGCCGATTTTATTGATATTTTCTTCTTAGGTGAGGGTGAAGAGGTTGATTTAGAGGTTATCGACCTTTATAAAGAGCATAAGAAAAACGGCTTTAACAAGGCGGAATTTTTGAAAGCCGCCGCTAAAATTGAGGGTGTTTATGTTCCGTCGCTTTATGAGATTGAATATTTGCCCGACGGTAAAATAAAGTCAATCACCACAAAGGATAATGCCCCCAAAACCGTAAGAAAGCGCATTATCGCGGATATGGATAATTGCTTTTATCCCGAAAATTTTGTAGTACCCTTTATTCAGATAGTTCACGACCGCGCCGTGCAAGAGGTTTTTCGCGGTTGTATTCGCGGCTGCCGTTTTTGTCAGGCGGGCTTTATTTACCGCCCTGTTCGCGAAAAAAGCTATGAGGTAGTAAACCATCAGGCAAAATGCCTTTGCGAAAGCACTGGGTATGATGAAATTTCGCTTTCGTCGCTTAGTACCAGTGACTACCGCGAGTTAGAGCCGCTTTTAAATAATATGCTCGAGTGGACAGAGCAAAACCATATAAGCCTTGCGTTACCGTCGCTTAGAATTGATAATTTTTCTGAGGAATTGTTGGAAAAAATTGCCCACGTAAGAAAAAGCGGTCTTACCTTCGCACCCGAAGCCGGCACACAGCGTCTTCGCGATGTTATAAATAAAAACGTTACCGAAGAGGAGATTTTATCCACCTGTAAAACTGCCTTTGAGGGCGGATATACGGCGGTTAAGCTTTATTTTATGATGGGACTTCCCACCGAAACTGACGAGGACTTAAAGGGTATTGCGGAGCTTGGTCAAAAAATTGTGGATATGTATTATTCTATGCCTAATAAACCCAAGGGCAAGTCGGTATCGGTTTCTATGAGCGTTGCCGTTTTTGTGCCAAAGCCGTTTACTCCGTTCCAATTTGAACCGCAAATTACCAAAGAAGAAATGGAACGAAAACAGGCGTACTTAAAATCTTGCATAACCACCCGTAAAATAGACCTTAGTATGCACGATAGCTCTACAAGCTTCCTTGAAGCTGTCTTTGCTAAGGGTGACAGAAGACTGGGTGCAGTGCTTGAAAGTGCCTATAAAAAGGGCTGTAAGTTTGACAGCTGGACCGAGTGCTTTGATTTGCAAAAATGGAACGAGGCATTCAGTGAGTGTGGTATTGACCCCGATTTCTATTCACTAAGAAAACGCGATTACGATGAAATTAATCCTTGGGACCACCTTGATTATGCAGTTTCTAAGGAATTTTTAATTCGCGAAAACAAGTTGGCACACGCCGACACCACAACACCTAATTGCCGAGAAAAATGCTCGGCTTGTGGTGCAAATTGCTACGGAAAGGGTGTTTGTTTTGAGAGACGTTAGAGTTTTTTATCGCAAAAAGGGTGCAATGAAGTTTGTATCCCACCTTGATATGAACCGCTTTATGACAAGGCTTGTAAACAAGGCGAAAATACCCATTTGGTTTACTGAGGGCTTTAACCAACACGCTTATTTTAATTTCGCGGTGCCGTTAAGCCTTGGCTTTGAGGGGCAATATGAGATTTTGGATTTAAGGATTATTGACCCTGCGTATTCAAATGAACAGTTGGTAGCCGACCTTAATAAAGAGAGTATTCCCGATATTGAGTTTGTTAAAGCAAATGAGCCTGTTTTGAAAATGAAAGAAATTGCCTTTGCAGAGTTTAAAATAATTTTCGAGGAAGTCTTTGCAGAGAAAATTGAAAGATTTTTTGCGCGCGAGCAAATTATCACTCAAAAAACCACCAAAAAGGGTGGAACAAAGGATATAGATATAGCTCCGCTTATCAAAAAAGCAGAGCTTTCGGGTAATGAGCTTACCCTTATTCTTACTGCCGGCAATGAAAACAACCTTAATCCTACCTTGGTGCTCAGCACTTTGTTTGAATTAGAGCAATTTAAGGCAGAGTATAGCGTTGTGCGCACAATGATTTACGACAAAAAAATGCAACCCTTTATTTAAGGGTTGTATTTTTTAAAAACATTTATATCGGTGCCGAAGGCACACCGAAACTATTCATTATTCATTATTCACTCTTCACTAAAAAATCCCGCCGAAGCGGGATTTTTTATGTCTTAGCCATTTTCATTACAAGGCTTGTAGGTAATATTTTTGCTACTACGCGGTAGAATTTATAGAAAAAGTGGTCACAGTAAACAGCTTTTTGCTGTTGTGAAGCCTTTAGTGAATGCTCTGCAACGCGTTGTGCATTATCGCGCGGTAGGGTGTCAAAGGTTTTACTTGTACCTTTTTCTATGCCGGCAAGGCTTAAAAATTCAGTTTCCATAGGTCCGGGGCAAACCGCAAGCACGTTAATTCCTTTGGATTTCAATTCATCGCGTAAAGCGCGCGAAAAGCTCATAACAAAGGCTTTGGTCGAAGAGTAAACTGCCATACGGCTGTTTGGTGCAAAGGATGCTATAGAACAGGTGTTTATAATTTCGCTCTTTTCTTTCATATAGGGCAGGGTTACGTTGGTCATAACGGTTAGCGCTTCACAGTTAAGACGTATCATACCTGCATTATCCTCTGCCGAAAGCTCATCAAAATACCCAAGCTTGCCGTAGCCGGCATTGTTTACCAAAAGGCAAACCTCTGCTTTTTCGGTTTCAAGTAAGCCTTTATATTCCTCTATTGCCGAGTCTTTGGTTATATCAAGGGATAGTATGCGCGAGCGTTTACTAAGGTTTGAAGCAACATCAAGAAGCTTTTCTTCTCTTCTGGCTATCAGCCAGATTTCTTCTATATCGGGGCGTAAACGGCTTACCGCAAAGGCGTATTCTTTACCAAGTCCCGAGGATGCGCCTGTTATTACCGCAATCTTCATAAATATTACATCCTTTACATTTTGTGGCTCCCTCGCTGAGGGAGCTGTCAGCGAAGCTGACTGAGGGAGTCTAAGTATTTTTCTGTTAAAGTTGTCATTTATTATACCATAATTTACCCCAATTTTCAAGTGAACAGTTTAGCAGAGAAATTTTCCGCAAATTTGTCAAGTTTTTCAAAGTCCATAGCGTTTATATAATAGCTTTCAAGCTTGTCGTGTACGGTTTTCGCTTGCTTTAGCGTGTCGGTTGCGGCAAAAATCAGGCTTTCGCTTACCTTTCGGTTAAGCTTTAACCGCGCTATAGAATTGTGTAACAGCTTGTTGCTTGTAAATCTGCGCGCGTGTATACGGCGGCTGTCACAGTTAAAGGTCAGCTTGTTGTCCTCTGTCACAAAGGCTAAGGAAAGCGACGGAATTATTATATGGTCGGTGATAAGTGTCGGTAAAAACGGATTTTTAAGGATAATTATTTCGTAACCGTTTATAAGGCAGTAATTACGCACCTCGTTCATTAGAATATTGGAACAGGCGCGGTATTTGTCTGAAATTATTATAACCTTATTGCAGCAGCTTGTAACAGTTTCGGGAAAGCTTACAACACCCTCTGGGGTAATACCGCTTATAAACCGTGTCCATTCATAGCCTGTGCCGTTGGATTTTGGAATGTGCTTTTTGCACAGCTTCTCGGCATAGGCTTTAATTTCAACCTTTTTGGTACAGGAGAGAGCGGTTTTATAGGTATCCAAAAGAATTTGCCCTGCCGAGCTTAAATATCTGCCCACGGTTTTGTGCAAGGCTTTATTAAGGTCGGTAATTTCGATAATTTCTTTATGGTTGCCAATTTTTTCGGTGTTCCAGAATTGCCCGAAATTTAGAATTTCCTCGCAAACCGCGGGATATCGCGGGTCTAAGGTGTGGGGCGCGGTGCCGTCAAGAATAACCGCTTTTCTGTCGGGCAGCATTACCGCGTCAAGTGACTGTGGGTCAGAGCTGCACGGGCAAAGAATGTAATTTTCATTTTTGCTCTCGGCAGTATTTGCTATTTTTTTCATAAAAGAAGATTTGCCCGTTCCGGGACCGCCCTTTATAATATAAACCTTCCAATCGTCTTGCGGATTATAGCATTCGCCAAAATGGCTTACAAAACCCTCACAAGAATTTGCCGCTAAAAAATATTTAAGAATTTTTTTCATAAAATCCCCTCCAAACACTAACATTTTATGAAAAATCGGTAGGTTTGACACAAGGGAAAAATTGTGGTAAAATACCTTTGGAGTCGGTTAGACGGTTGCGGATAGAAATATCTGAGGAAAGTCCGAGCCCCGCAGGGCAGAATAGCGGCTAACGGCCGCCGAGGGTGACCTTAGGGAAAGTGCAACAGAGATATACCGCCGAAATTTTTTCGGTAAGGGTGGAAAGGCGAGGTAAGAGCTCACCGGTTTCACGGAAACGTCGAAACCCTGTAAACCCTATTCGGAGCAACGCTAAGTGTGGCTATACATTTGCCCGATGTGCCACGAAAAGCGGCTTGAGCGTTGGGAGCAATCCCGCGTCGAGATAGATGACCGTCCACGACAGAACTCGGCTTACCGACCGACTCATTAAAAAATCCCGACTTTATGTCGGGATTTTTTAGTTAATAGTGAAAAGTGAATAGTGAAGAGTTGCGGTGTGCCTACGGCACGGATATAAAATTACCTATTAAAATCTTCTAAAATTAAACCTTCGTTTTTATCGAGAGCCCAGTTTATATTCCACTCACTTGTGAAAATAAGAATATTATTGCCCTTGAAGTCCTGCACCCATTTAGTGTCAGAAGTAAGGTTAAGCTTCTTTATATCAATATCCTTATTTTTTACCCAGCGGATATAGGAATAAGGCAAGTCGTTGCGGATAACGTCAACACCGTATTCGTTTTTAAGGCGGTATTCAAGCACCTCAAACTGAAGAACACCTACAACACCTACTATAACACGTTCCATACCTGAATTAGGCTCATGGAAAATCTGAATAGCACCCTCTTGTGCTATCTGCTCAACACCCTTTACAAACTGCTTACGCTTTAAAGAGTCTTTTTGCTCAATCATCGAAAAATGCTCGGGCGCAAAGGTGGGTATGCCCTCAAACTGCACCTTGTTTTTAGGTGAACAAACGGTGTCACCTATGGAGTAAATACCGGGGTCGAATACACCGATAATGTCGCCCGCGTAGGCTTCGTTTATAATCTGTCTTTCCTCAGCCATCATCTGTTGCGGTTGGGACAGACGAACTGTTTTGCCCTGTTGTACGTGGAAGTAATCTGCACCGCGCTCAAACTTACCTGAGCATATACGGAAGAAGGTTATGCGGTCGCGGTGGTTTTTGTTCATATTTGCCTGAATTTTAAAGGCAAAGGCCGAAAAGCTTTCATCAAAAGGTGAAACCTCTTGGTCGCCCGATTTTCTCGGGAGGGGAGAGGTGGTCATTTTAAGGAAGTTTTCAAGAAACGGCTCCACACCGAAGTTGGTAAGCGCCGAGCCAAAGAAAACGGGGGTAAGCTCACCTTTTTGAACTTTTTCAAGGTCAAACTCAAAGCTGGCGCCGTCTAAAAGCTCAATTTGGTCTACCAATTCGGCGCGTTGGTACTCGCCGATTAGCTCATCCATTTTTTCTATATCTGTAATATCACAGGGGGTGGGCTTTATTTTGTCTTGTCCGCGGTGCATTTCACTGAAAGATAAAATTTCACGCTTGTCGCGGTCGAAAACACCCTTAAAGCTAACGCCGCAGCCGATAGGCCAGTTTACAGGATATGTGCCTATACCAAATTCCTTTTCGAGTTCATCCAAAAGCTCAAACGGGTCACGTGCTTCGCGGTCAAGCTTATTTATAAATGTAAAAATCGGGATATGCCGCATAGCGCACACCTTGAAAAGCTTACGGGTTTGTGCCTCAATACCCTTTGCTGCGTCGATAACCATTACAACGCTGTCTGCCGCCATAAGGGTGCGGTAGGTATCTTCCGAGAAGTCCTGATGTCCGGGGGTATCAAGTATGTTTATACAATATCCGTCATATTCGAACTGCATAACAGACGAGGTAATAGAAATACCTCGCTGTTTTTCAAGCTCCATCCAGTCACTTACAGCGTGCTTGGCTGTAGCCTTACCTTTTACCGAGCCCGCGGTTTGTATAGCACCGCCGTACAGCAAAAATTTTTCAGTCAGGGTGGTTTTACCTGCATCAGGGTGGGATATTATCGCAAAGGTTCGTCTGCGGTTTATCTCTCTTTGTAATTCGGTCACGAAAATTCTCCTTAAATTTACTAAGCTTAAATATATTACCACACCTATTTTATTTTAGCAATAAAAAATTGAAAAACCGCGTAAAATACGTAAAAAACGCTTGACTATTGACTTTTTTTGTGCTATAATGCTTTTACCTCGCAAAGGGTTCTTTTTTTTTGCAATAAGAGCTCTTGCGTCAAGGGCGCAAGATGTCGCGACGTGCTTTTCATTGCACCGCAAAATGTGGTGTAATGGGCGACAAATTCACCATTGGCCGAGGGAGGCGTTTACTTTTACAAGAGTAAAAGCGAAAAATATTTCCGTAAAGCGGGAGGTGCCGTTATGAGAGTTAAAATCACACTCGCTTGCACAGAATGCAAGCAACGCAACTACAACACAATGAAAAACAAGAAAAACGACCCTGACAGACTCGAAATGAATAAGTATTGCAGATTCTGTAAGAAGCACACCCTACACAAGGAAACAAAGTAGGAGGGGCGGACAGATGAAAGCATTAAACAAAATTTTTCAAATTTTATCAGTTGTTTTCGGTGTCGGTACATTAGTGTTGTTCTTCGTACCTTTTGCCAATATCGTAACAAACGGTACAACAGTTTCTCCGGTTGCTATGCAGTTAGCATTCGGTACAAAACTTGAGGTTGGCGAACAGGTATACAATTTGGCAATATCATCACACATTTTGTTTACCTTTTTACTTGCTGTAATCGCTGTTTTAATGAGCGTTTTCGCATTCAAGTCAAAAGGTCTTCGTTATGGCTCGTCTGCCGTAGCATTAATCACTGCAGTTTATCTGTGGGTTATTGCTTTAAAGAAAGGCTTTGTAGATGTTCGTCCGCTTGAAAAAGTAACAAGCATCACTCATACAAGCTTTGTTCTTATCTTGGCAATCGTAGCACTCGTTTTTGCAGTATGTGCAATTGCGTATCTCTTTATTGACGACTATATCGAAGCAAAGGCTTCCAAGGATAAGAAAACAATTATGCAAAAGGTTGTTCTTTTCTTCCGCGATAATAAGAGCGAAGTTAAGAAGATTGTTTGGCCAAGCCTTCGCGATGTTGTTAAAAACACAATCACTGTTATAGTTATGTGTTTGATAATCGGCGCGTTGATTTGGGCAATCGACTTTGGCCTAGGCCAATTGTTAGAGCTTATCATTGGCGCATAACAAACGGAGGTAACTATGGCTGAAACACAAGAAGCAAGATGGTATGTCGTTCACACTTATTCAGGTTATGAAAATAAAGTAGCAACCGACTTAGCCACAATGGTAGAAAGCCGCGGTATGCAGGATTTGATACACGATATCCGAATCCCTACTGAAATTGTTACTGAAATTAAGGATGATAAAAAGCGCGAGATTGAGCGCAAAATCTTTCCGGGTTATGTCCTGATTAAGATGATTGTTACCGATGACAGTTGGTATGTTGTAAGAAACATACGCGGCTGTACAGGCTTTGTAGGTCCGGCGTCAAAACCGGTTCCGCTTACAGAGGCTGAAGTTGCAGCTCTCGGCGTAGAAAAGCACAGCGTTGAGGTTGGTTACAGGGAAGGCGATAATGTTAAGATTATCAGCGGTCCCTTGGAAGGCTACTCAGGTACTGTTAAAACGGTTGATACCGAAAATAACAGTGTATGTGTTGTTCTTTCAATGTTCGGTAGAGAAACTCCGGTTGAATTAGAGCTCGACCAGATTTCTATCGAAGAAGATTAATTTATCTAATAGTAATTAGGTTCCGACACACTGGTTTGTGTCACGGTGGGAGGGACGGAATATGACCGTTCCGCCAAGTGTTTATAAAACACTGTTACCACGAATAATGGAGGTGCAAATAAAATGGCTCAAAAAATTTCTGGTTACATTAAATTGCAAATTCCTGCTGGTAAGGCCACTCCGGCTCCACCTGTAGGTCCTGCTCTCGGTCAGCATGGTGTTAACATCATGGCTTTCACTAAAGAGTTCAATGAAAGAACTAAGAATGATGCAGGTCTTATCATTCCTGTAATTATTACAGTTTACGCTGACCGCTCTTTCAGTTTCGTTACAAAAACACCGCCTGCTGCTGTTCTTATTAAGAAGGCTTGCGGTATTGAAACTGCATCAGGCACACCTAACAAAACTAAGGTTGCCAAAATCACAAGAGAGCAAATTCAGAAAATCGCTGAAACCAAAATGCCCGACTTAAACGCAGCAAGCATTGAAACCGCTATGAGTATGATAGCTGGTACTGCTCGCAGTATGGGTATTGAAGTAGTAGATTAAGTTCTCTCGCGTGGGAGGAGAATTCCGATTAACCACTTGGAGGTAAAAAATGAAACACGGTAAAAAGTATAATGAAAGCGCAAAGCTTATTGAAACCGGTAAGCTTTACGATGTTAACGAAGCAGTTGACCTTGCTGTAAAGACAGGCACTGCAAAATTTGACGAAACAGTTGAAATTCACGTTCGTTTGGGTGTTGACTCACGTCACGCTGACCAGCAGGTTCGCGGCGCTGTTGTTCTTCCCAACGGTACAGGTAAAACTGTTCGTACCCTTGTTATCGCTAAGGGTGACAAGGCAGATGCCGCTCAGGCTGCAGGCTCTGACTATGTTGGCGCTGAAGAAATGATTGCTAAAATCCAGAACGAAAACTGGATGGATTTCGATGTTGTTATCGCAACACCTGATATGATGGGTCTTGTTGGCCGTCTTGGTAAGGTTTTAGGTCCCCGTGGTCTTATGCCTACACCTAAGGCTGGTACAGTTACACCTGACGTTGCTCGCGCTGTTAGCGAAGCAAAGGCTGGTAAGATTGAATACCGTCTTGATAAAACCAACATCATTCACTGCCCCATCGGTAAGGTTTCTTTCGGAGCTGAGAAGCTTCAGGAAAACTTCGATACTCTTATGGGTGCAATCGTTAAGGCTAAGCCTGCTGCAACAAAGGGTCAGTACATTAAGTCTTGCGTACTCGCAACAACAATGGGCCCTGGCATCAAGCTTAACGTAGCTAAGTTTGGTAACTAATAAGTTTAAAAGCACATTGTATTGGCGTTGTATTCTTTTGAATACAACGCCAGTTTTTGTTATACAATAGGATAGATAAGAGATAATAAGGGTCGATGGCGCAAGACATATATATCTACGTTGAATAGTTGGGTCAAGGGCGGAGCCATTGTCGTTTAAGGGGGTTACGGTACTCAAAATTTTATCTTTGATAGAATATTTCATCGGTTAACCTTAATTGAACCAAGCGACTATCGCGTGGCTTTCGTTATACAATAAAAAGAGTGACAACTTCGTTGAGAAGTGTCACTCTTTAATTTTATTTATTCATTTTCCTCTATTAAGGATATTGCCAGGTCGTTAAGCTGAAGCTCGTCAACAACAGACGGTGCGCCAGACATAAGCTCGCTCGAATTTGAAACCTTGGGGAAAGCGATAACATCGCGAAGACTGTCACAGCCTGCCATTATCATACAAAGTCGGTCAAGGCCAATACCCATACCGCCGTGCGGTGGAGCGCCGAAGCGGAAAGCATCGGTCAAGAAACCGAATTTTTCGTGCGCTTCCTCGTCTGAAAGACCTAGGGCGGAGAACATTTTTGATTGTAATTCGGGGTCGGTAATACGGATAGAGCCGCTTGAAAGCTCAACCCCGTTAAGCACTAAGTCGTAAGCCTTGGCAAAAACCTTTTCGGGATTTGTATCAAGATACTGTACACATTCATCCAATGGTGAAGTAAAGGGGTGGTGCATAGCATCCCAGTTACCTGTTTCCTCGTTATATTCAAAGAACGGGAATTCGGTAATCCAGAGGAAGTTGAAGGTATTGGGTATTATATTAAGTCGCTTTGCAACTGTAAGACGAAGTGCCCCGAGAACTGACAGGCAGATATTCTTGCGGTCAGCAACGATAAGTACAACGTCACCCTTTTCAGCACCTACGCGGTCGATTATAGCGTTCATTTCTTCTTCGGTCATAAACTTCGAGAATGAGCAGGTGGGTGCATCCTCAACCCAACGTATAAAGGCAAGTCCTTTAGCGCCAATACCCTTAGCCTCTTCGGTTAATTTATCAATTTCCTTACGGGTGTAAACCGATGCTGCATTCTTGGCATTAATAGCTCGTACAGTGCCGCCGTTTTTAACTGTGTCAGCAAATACACCGAAACCGCAGTTTTCTACAATATCCGATAAATCCTTGATTTTCATATCAAAACGGGTATCAGGTTTATCAGAGCCGTAGTCGTTCATAGCCTCAGTATAGGTAAGGCGTGGTAGCGGAGTAGCAATATCTACACCTAAAACCTCCTTGAAAAGACGTTTTACATAGCCCTCGCCAATCTTTAAAACATCCTCCATCTCAACAAAGGACATTTCAAGGTCAATCTGTGTAAATTCGGGCTGACGGTCGGCGCGCAGGTCTTCGTCGCGGTAGCAACGCGCAATCTGCATATAACGGTCAAAGCCTGAAAGCATAAGCAGTTGCTTATAAAGCTGGGGCGATTGCGGAAGTGCAAAGAAATTGCCCTTATGAATACGTGACGGTACTAAATAGTCACGCGCACCCTCGGGTGTAGACTTTATAAGGGTAGGGGTTTCAATCTCCACAAAGCCGTTTTCATCAAAATAGTCACGTGTAACTTTAGTAACCTTGTGACGCATCATAATATTATTTTGTAAGGTGGGACGGCGCAAATCAAGATAACGGTATTTAAGGCGTAATTCCTCGTTAGCCTTGGTATCGTTTAAAATTTCAAAGGGCGGGGTTTCGCTCTTGCCTAAAATTTTAAGCGCTGTAACCTCAATCTCAATATCGCCTGTCGGGATTTCCTTATTAACAGAAGAACGCATACGAACTGTGCCCTCTGCCATTACAACAAATTCACTTCTTATCGAAAAGGCCTTATCAAAAATCGACTTTTCGGTATTATCGTCAAAAGCCAACTGAACAATTCCTGTTCTGTCGCGAAGGTCGATAAAAATGAGTCCGCCCAAGTCACGCTGGCGCTGTACCCAACCGCAAACGATAACCTTTTCGCTTATATTTTCCTGTCTTAGCGTACCGCAGTAGTGGGTGCGCTTTAATCCGTTCATTCTGTCGAGTTTCACTGGTTTTACTCCTTAATAATAGAATCTGCTAAATTTTCAAGTGCGTTTTTATTTATGGCCGAAAACAATTGGTCAGCCAAATTATCGAGGGTTACTTCACAAAGCTCGCCCGTTTGCATATTCTTAAGGTTGGCTTTATTGCTTTCAAGCTCATTATCACCTAAAACAAGGGTGAAGCCCGCACCTATTTTATCGGCATACTTCATTTGTGCTTTAAGCCCCTTATTACAAATATCGGTTTGTACCTTAAAGCCGTCGGTACGCAAATCATTGCAAAGTGCGGTGGCTTTAAGCGAGGCATTATTGCCCATTGCGGCAATATAAAGGTCACAGCCGGCTCTCTTTGGAAGCTCGGTCTTTTGTGCTTCGAGCACCATCATAAGCCTTTCAATACCCATAGCAAAGCCTAGGGAGGCCGTGGGCTGACCGCCCATCTGCGCTATAAGTCCGTCATAGCGTCCGCCGCCGCAAACGGTGCTTTGTGCACCGATATCACCCGAAACAAATTCAAACACAGTGCGGGTATAATAATCAAGACCGCGCACTATTTTGGGGTTTACGGTGTATTTAATCTCTGCACTGTCGAGGTGCTTTTTAACCTCTTTAAAGTGGTTTTCACAATCCTCACAAAGATAGTCAATAATCACAGGTGCATTTTCGCAAAGTCCCTTGCATACGGGAGACTTACAGTCAAGTATACGCATAGGGTTGCGCTCAAGACGGTCGCGACAGGTAGCACAAAGAGTATCAATATTTTTACGGAAGTATTCTTTTAATGCTTCCTGATACTTCTTTCGGCACTCGGGACAGCCTATTGAGTTGATTTCCAAAGAAACCTTTTGGATGCCTATATTATCAAGCACCTGCTTTGCAAGGGCTATAACCTCTGCATCGGCACTTGGAGCTGCTGCACCTACACATTCAACACCAAACTGGTGAAATTCGCGCAGTCTGCCTGCCTGTGGCTTTTCATAGCGGTAGCAGCCGCCTATATAGCAAACCTTAAGCGGTAAGGGGCCGTTGGTAAGTCCGTTCTCTAAAACCGAGCGCACAACACCCGCTGTAAGCTCAGGTCTGAGTGTAATCGAACGGCCGCCCTTATCGTCAAAGGTGTACATTTCTTTTTGAACAACGTCGGTAGTATCGCCAACGCTTCTTTTAAAAACCTCAGTATGCTCGAAAACAGGCACGCGTATTTCCGAAAAGCCGAAAAGCGCCGCGGTTTCAAGCATTTTATTTTCAACAAATTGCCATTTGTAGACGTCTGAGGGCAAAATATCATTAGTGCCTTTTACGGCACGGTTAATTTCTGCCATAGTAATTCTCCAAATTAGTGATTAGATTTTACAATTTCGCGCCAATCAAGGTCGCCTCGTTCAAGACCGTGGATAAGAATTTCTGCGGTGGCAATATTTGTGGCAACGGGGATGTTATGAACATCGCAAAGGCGCAAAAGTGCCTGTTCGTCAGGCTCATGCGGTTTGGGATTTAACGGGTCGCGGAACATTAAAAGCATATCAATTTCATCACAGCCAATGCGTGAAGCTATTTGCTGTGAGCCGCCCTGTGAGCCGCTTAAAAAGCTGGTAATGGTAAGACCGGTAGCTTCGGAAACAGTTTTGCCTGTAGTCCCTGTGGCAACAAGGTTGTATTTACTTAAAATACCGCAATAAGCAATACAGAATTGTGTCATAAGTTCTTTTTTAGCGTCGTGTGCGATTAGTGCAATTGTCATTTTAATATTCCTTTCAGATTTTTTTGAGTTTTGGAAGAAGAATTTTTTCTCCCATAAGGCGTTTTGCTATTCGGCACAAAGCTTTCATAGCGTTGCCTTTTGGTTTAAGCTTATGCTTTACCGACAAAAGCTTAAGCTCTTCACTTGCAGGCACAATGCCTAAAAGCTGAAGCCCCGCTGTGTCGATAATATCATCAATATTTTTAAACAGCCTTTTCTTAGTCAGCTTATAGTCAAAAGCATTTAAAATAAGCCGTGAATTTACCCCTATTTCGTCAAGACTCTGCGATACTACCGAAGCATCGCGGATTGTAACGGGGTCGGGGAAAGCGACTGTTAAAAACAAGGTGTCCTTTGGCATACAGGTGTAAAGTGAAAAATCAATACCTGCAGGAAAGTCAAAAATAACGGTATCAAAAAGCCTTTGTGCTTCGGTTATGAAGCCTGTAAAGAGGTAGGCATCAATCATACCAAGCTTAGCGGGTGCAGGGACTAAATGCAGATTTGGAACAGAGTCTACAGTATATATACCGTCTGATAGCTCTTTACCCGATAAAATATCGGACAAATCAAAAACAACCTTTTCCTCAATACCAAGCATTACGTCAAGACAGCGAAGACCTTCGTCCATATCAACAAGCAGTACGGTTTGTCCCATATTAGCAAAAGCAGTAGCAAGACCTACCGAAACGGTGGATTTGCCCACACCGCCCTTACCTGAGGTAACAGCGTAAATTTTTCCCATAAAGCACCTCACTTTTAAAGGTTATTTTACCATAGCAAGCAGATTTTGTCAATTTTTAATCCAGAACAACAAAAGGTTTATCTTCTTTTGTTGCCGCGTGTTCAGCAAAGAAGTAAGCGTCAAGCATATCGCGTACAACCGAGCCCGCCGAGAAGCCCGAATCACCGTTTTCAAGCACAACCGAAATTGCAATTTCGGGGTTGTCAAAGGGTGCGAATGCTATAAATATACTGTGGTCTGCAGCGCCGTTAATCTGAGAGGTACCCGTCTTACCGCCGACCTTTATGGGATAGTCACCCAAAGCGGCGCGGCCTGTACCGTCCTCAGTAACCGAAAGCATACCTTCCTTTACAGCATCAAGCGTTTTATCCTTAATTTTAACAGTGTTTACAACCTCAGGTCTTACGGTTTCGTAAACCTCGCCAATATCGTAAGAAACAATCTGATTTATAAGGCTTGCCTTATAGTGTGTACCGCCGTTTGCCAAGGTTGCGGCGTAGTTTGCTGCCTGCAAGGGTGTGAAAGCATTCATCTGACCGATTGCAATCTGCAAAGTAGTACCGCCTACGTTGTCGCTTTCGGGCTCTACTAAAATGCCCTTGCTGTCGTCAACCTCAACACCGGTCTTAAGTCCCAAGCCGAACTGTTTAAAATAATCAGTAAGGGTTGTAGCACCAATTCTTCTGCCCATTTCAAAAAAGAAGTAGTTGCAGCTTTTAGCTAACGCGCCTTTTAGTGCAATAGGGCCGTGGTAGTGAAGACATTTTGGTGAATAGCCTTTAAAGAATTTATAGGTCCTCACGCAGTTGATTTGCTCGCCCTTTTGGTAATGGTTATTTTCTATAGCGGCAATCGCTACTGCAGGCTTAATCGTTGAGCCTATAGGGTAAACGCCCTGAAAAGCGCGGTTAGTAAGCGGTTTTGCAGGGTCGGATTGCAGTTTTTTATAATCCTTGTTCATTGTAGCCGAGTCATAGGTCGGGTAGTTTGCGGCGGCAAGAATTTTACCGGTATCAATATCAATAGCAACCGCACAGCCGGCTTTACAGGTACCGCCCTTGCTTTGAAGATTTCTAACCTTTTCTTTTAAAGAGTCCTGTGCTTTGCGCTGTAGATTTTTATCGAGAGACAGCATAACAGTTTTGCCTGCTATCGGCTCTTTTGTCACTTCGGTTGAAATTATATCGCCCTTAGCGTCCAGATAGTAGGTGATTTCTCCGTCAATGCCGCGAAGATAATCCTCTGCCCATTTTTCGATACCGCTTTTGCCCACTTTATCGTTGTAGGAGTATCCCTTTTCTTTATAATATTCCCAGTCTTCTTCAAAAATTGGGCCTACGGTACCTATAAGGTTTACGGCAAGGGTAGTGTCGACATATTCCCTGAAAGGAACAACGTCAATAGTAACGCCGTTAAGGGAAAAGGCACACTCCGATATTTTGCGCATAAGCTCTGTAGGAATATCCTCAGCAAAGGTGAAGGGGTAAGATATTGAGAAATCGGAGATTTGCATACTGTAGCGAACACCCATAATTTTGCGTTGCTCGGATTTTGAATAACCCTCAAGCTCATAATCCTCCACCATAGCGTCAAAGCAGTTCTGGGCAGTGGCATAGTGGGCAAGCTTTAAGGTGCTTAGCATTTTATCGGTCGATTCGTCCTTTTTAAAGCCGTAAGGCGACTTGCTTTCTAAAGGAAGTTCATCAACCCACTCGGTATCGTGGTCCTTGCACAGCTCTACAAGGGAGAGGATTATATCGTTTATATCTTCTTTAATGTAAGCCTTATTAAAAACTATGTTATATCCGTCGCGGTTGATTGCAATCTGTCTGCCGTAGCAGTCAAGAATTTCACCGCGGGGAGCTTTTATAACAGCGGTACGCGCTGAGGAAGCACCGTGAGAATCCTTGCCGGTGTATTCGGCAGAGTTGGCAACCTGAATGAAGTATGCGCGCGCCGAAAACAGCACTAAGGCTATAATCGACAAAACGGACAAAAAGGTTGTTGTGAAATTATTTTTTTTCTTAAACGGCAATTTAAGAGTCCTTTCTATTCTGTGGTGAGTTTATTGAAATGCTTATATAAATAGTAAAACGGAATTATAAATACTGCGCTGAATAGCATAGAGGGGAAAGCGTAGTTGAGAAGATAGGTAAAGCTATCCCTAGTTGTGACATTGTCGGTATGGAAAAATGCCCACTGCAAGCAGAAGTAAAAGGTGGCAGTGATTAGCGAAAGCACAGTAGCGGACTGAATGTTTTTATTAAAAAGATTACCCGAAGCTACCGAAACAAAGGCGCCGATAACCATAAGGACAATGGCGTTAAAGCAGTAAGAGCCTATAGCACACGCATCCATAAAAATACCGCAAAGCAGTCCCGAAAGGGCACAGGCTAAAGGTGAATGGAAAAGTGAAAACGCGGTAATAAGCGGTAAAATAAGTAAAGGGGTTATACCTTTTACGGTAATGTTGAACGCGCTTGTGTAGTAAAACAAAACCGCAAAGAAAAAAATAAGTATTTTAAGGGTTAAAACAACAGGGTGTCTTTTTTTGTTCATACTATTTACCCTCTTTTATAAGGCTTCCGCCCTGACCTTTAAATTCGGTGATAACCATTATTTCGCGTATATTGTCAATATCCACAAACGGCTTAACACTCGCTGAGAGGGAGGTGTTGTACTGGTCGTTTGAGATGCTTTCTATAGTACCTACAAGAAGTCCTTTTGGGAAAACGCCCTCGCCCGAGGTCACTACATAGTCACCCACCGCAACGTTACACGAGCGCGAAAGGTTTTTAAACTTTGTATAGCCTTTTTTATTGGTTTCTAAGGAGCCTGTAATTATACCCGAATCGTTGGTGCGGTTATCAAGTGCGCCTAAGGAAATATCGGGACTTAAAACAGTAGTAACCTTAGAGGTTGTAAGACCAACCTCGCTCACATACCCAACAAGACCTGCGTCGGTTATAACAGGGTCGTGCGCGGCAATACCGTCGGCAGAGCCTTTGTTAATAACAAAAGCTTTATAAGGGTCGGCAGTATCGCGCGAAATTAAGGTTGCGGGCGCAAATTTAAAATCGGGATTTTTATCCTTTATTTCAAGGTAATTTTTATAAAAGCTGTTTTCCTTGGAAATCTTCTCATAATCGGCAAGCTGCTCGCGAAGCTCGTTAATCTGAGCCTCAAGCTCGGCATTTTCAAGCATAACCTCATTACCGCCCGAAAGTGCCTTTGCAAAATCCGAAAAAGCGTTGGAAATAAAGGTAACAGCAGAGCGTATAGGTGCGGTAACAGTCCCCGCAATGTTGGATTGCGGAGAGATTGCGCCGCCTATTACCGAAAAAATAATTGAAACGGCAATTAGCGCTATGAAAATTGCCAAGATAACCTTAAATTGTTTACTGCGAAAGAAAAAACGCATTTATTTATCTCCATTTATCTAAATCTTTTTCCTCTGCGGAAGGTGTAATTATCAAAACCGCTGTCGGCTTCAAGTCTTTTTGCGGTGCCTAAAACTACGCAGTCAAGCGGATTTGCCGCAACGGTAACAGGCATACCTGTTTCCTCGGCAATAAGCTCTGCCAAGCCGCGTAAAAGTGCGCCGCCGCCTGTCATAGTAATGCCGCGGTCAATAATATCTGCTGCAAGCTCGGGCGGGGTTTTTTCAAGGGTTAAGCGAATGGTGTCAATAATTTGTGATACGGTATCCGCCATAGCTACACGTACCTCTTCGGAAGAGATTATTACGTTTTTGGGAAGCCCGTCCACTTGGTTTCTACCCTTAATTTCAATACTGGTTTCATCTTCATAAGGCTTTGCTGAGCCAATTTCAATTTTAATCTGCTCGGCAGTGCGTTCACCTATAAGCAGGTTGTGCTTTCTGCGCACATAGTTGATTATTGCTTCATCAAGGTCGTCACCTGCCACGCGGATTGACTGTGCGGTAACAATATCGCCTAAAGAAATCACAGCAACCTCACTGGTACCGCCGCCGATATCAACAACCATATTGCCTGTGGCATCCCACACGGGAAGACCTGCACCTACTGCGGCTGCCATAGGCTCCTCTACAAGCACAACATCGGTAGCGCCTGCCTGCTTTGCGGCATCGTATACAGCACGTCCCTCAACCTCGGTAACGCCTGCGGGGATACATACAACCATTCTCACACGTGAAAAGAACGAGCCTTTAAGGGCGAGCTTAACAAACCTTTTAAGCATTGCGGCGGTAACATCAAAGTCGGCAATAACACCGTCCTTAAGCGGACGCACCGCTACAATAGAGCCCGGGGTTCTGCCTATCATTTCTTTAGCCTCTTGGCCAACGGCTCTTACCGCATCGTTTCTTATATCGTAAGCCACTACAGACGGCTCTCTCATAATAATTCCTTTGCCTTTAAGACAAACTAAGGTATTTGCTGTGCCAAGGTCGACACCTATATCTCTTGTAAACATATTATTTCTCCTCTTATGGTACTATAAATGTGATTGCGTTGTGAAGGTTATTTACCTTAAATTCGCCGTTGGTTTCGGCAAACTCACCGTCAAGCGTCCACGAAAGACTTTCTTTCGTTTCAACAGTAAGACTGTCGGTTTTAAAGAATACAATGCCCTCGCGGTCAAATTCCCGCTTTAAAATTCCGTCAACAATAGGTTGAAGCTTTAAAATATTATCAGGGTTTTTAATGAGCAAAACCTCAAACTTACCATCATTAAGCTCAACCGCGCTTTTGTCATATTTAACTATTCCGCCTACTGAAAGCGAGTTTGAAATAGCGCCGAAAAGATATTCGCCCTCTATACTGCCGTTGTTGTGGGTGAGCTTGAGTTTATAAGGCTTGATATTTGCAAGGCTTTTAACACCCTCAAAAAAGTATGCCGCCTGACCGAGAACGTTTTTAATATCCTGCGGTGCTGAATACGAGGCTGAAGTAAATGCACCGAAGGAGGCGGTATACGAAAAATACTTATCGTCAAATTTTCCGATATCTAACTTTATTTTTTTGCCCTTGGTTATATCCTTTGCGGCAGTTTCAATATTTCTTGAAATTTTAAGACCGCTTGACCATTCGTTTAACGTGCCCGACGGGATATACCCGAGCGGAGTGTCAAGACCTGCTTGCATAATGCCTGTGATAACCTCGTTCAAGGTGCCGTCGCCGCCGCAAACTACTAAAGTGTCATAATCGTTTTGGGAAAGCTTTAGTACATATTCGGTAGCGTCGCCGCGGCATTTTGTTGGGTAAACAGTTACCGCAAAGTCAGCGGCAGATAATATTTCAACAACCTTTAAAAGCTCAGTATGCATTTTTGCCCGTCCTGAGCAGGGGTTGA
Organism: Clostridia bacterium; assembly: GCA_017516445.1. Lineage (GTDB taxonomy): Bacteria > Bacillota > Clostridia > Oscillospirales > Acutalibacteraceae > UBA737. The sequence goes on along the minus strand of JAFXCZ010000011.1, from coordinate 49,102 downwards.
CTATTAAAAGAAGCTTTTTTTGTGACATAGTATCCTTCCTTAAATTTACCTGTAATTTATCGGTAGTGTGGCGGTAGCGTTAAGCGAGCTGTCGCCTATGTTGCCGTCTTTAAATTCGTAAATAGCCTGTGCGCCCACCATTGCGGCATTGTCACCGCAGTATTTAAGCGGTGGGTAGTAAAGCGAGAAGCCGTTTTTCTTACATTCACTTTCCATACGTGCGCGAAGCTCACTGTTAGCCGAAACACCGCCCGCTAAAACGATTGTTTTATAGCCAAATTCCTTAGCGGCGCCGATAGTATTGCTTATGAGCATATCGCATACGCGTTGGCGTACAGTGGCGCAAACAACGGGGACATCAATCTCTTCACCCTTTTGGCTTGCGTTGTGCACCAAATTAAGCACAGCGGTTTTAAGACCTGAAAAGCTGAAGTCATATTTACCTGTACTCACCTTAGGATAGGGGAGCGGATATCTTTTATTATCTGCCGTAGTGGCAATTTTATCAAGGTTTACTCCTCCCGGATAGGAAAGCCCCATACAGCGCGCCGATTTATCAAAGCATTCGCCCGCCGCATCGTCCAAGGTACCGCCTAGGATATTGAATTTAGTATAATCGGAAACCTCTGCAATAACGGTATTACCGCCTGAAACCAAAAGGCATAAAAAGGGTGGCTTTAAATCGGGGTGGGCTATGTAGTTAGCCGCTATGTGCGAGCGCAGATGATGAACGGGGATAAGCGGAACCCCAAGGCTTAATGCAAGCCCCTTTGCAAAGTTCACACCAACAAGCAAGGCACCTATAAGTCCCGGCGCAAAGGTTACTGCAACCGCTTCAATGTCGCTGTAGGTAAGTCCTGCGTCGCTCAGCGCCTTTTCGCACACCTGAGAAATAGCCTCAGCGTGACGCCGCGAAGCAATTTCGGGAACGACACCGCCGTAAATTTTATGCTCTTCAATTTGTGTTGCTATAACATTTGAAAGCACGGTGCGGTCTTCAACAATCGCAACCGAGGTTTCGTCGCACGAGCTCTCAATAGCTAAAATCTTCAAATCAATCAAACCTCTTTGTCAGAATAAGCGCGTCTTCTGTGGGCGCGGTATAAAAATTCTTACGTTTACCCTCGGTCTTAAAGCCGAGCTTTTCATAAAGTGAAATTGCGGTATAATTGCTTTCTCTCACTTCCAGGGATATGAACGCAAGACCTTGGTCTTTTGCAAAATCAAAAAGAAAGTCAAGCAAAGCGGTGGCTACACCTTTGTTTCTATGCTCGGGGAAGACGGCGATATTTGTGATATATCCCTCGTCAATTATTGCCGAAATGCCAACATATCCCAAAACCTGTTTATCCTTTACCGCTACAAAAAACTTAGTCCCTGTCATAAACGCTTCTTTGAGCGCTTTCTCACTCCAAGGAGTAGAAAAGCAAATTTTTTCAAGTCTTGCAATTTCTTTTATGTGGGGATGTTCTATCGGGATAACCGTAAAATCGCGAAAAAGTAAATCTATTTGGTTTATAATCTGGTCACGGCAGACTCTGTAGGCTGCAACATCACAGCCGTATGGGTCAAAAATGCCGTCACCCAAAATCTTGGCATTGGCAATACCTATACTGTCAAGCATTTGCTTGTGCGAGGGGGACATACAAATTATTTTGTCCGCCCAATCGGTGAGTTCTTTTGATATGGGTGTAGATATATGTGAGGAAATATCTATACCTATTTCCGCCATAGCGGTTTTTGCGTTTTCGGATACTGCCGAGCCATCGGCAAAAATGCCGCAGCTTTTGGCAGAAATATTTTTAAATTTCGAGTTAACATACCCCTCTGCCATAGGGCTTCGGCAGGTGTTACCCGTGCAAACAAATAAAATATTCATTAGCCTTTACTTTCCAACCAGTTTTTTCCGTAATTTGCATCGGCGGTAAGCTTAACCTTAAGGCTTGCCGCGGCTTCCATTTCGTCTGCTAATATTTTGCAAACTGCCTTAGCATCGCACTCGTTACATTCTACAATCAGTTCATCGTGTACCTGTAAAATAAGGTGTGCTGAGGATACTTCTTTTTGTAGTCTTTCAAAAACACGAATCATCGCAAGCTTTATAATATCTGCCGCGGTGCCTTGAATGGGGGCGTTTCTTGCCACCCTTTCACCGAAAGCGCGCAGCATACCGTTAGAGCTTGAAAGCTCAGGCAAATAGCGGCGTCTGCCAAAAAGGGTGGTGACATAGCCGTTAAGCTTAGCCTCGTTAATGGTGTTTTCCATATACTCTGCAACCTTGTTGTAGGAGGCAAGGTAAGATTTAATATAGCTGTCAGCTTCCTTACGGGTTACACCTATATCCTTTGAAAGCGAAAATGCGCCTATGCCGTAAACTATACCAAAGTTAACCGCTTTAGCACGGCTTCGCATAACAGGGGTTACCATATCAATCGGCATCGAGAACACCTGTGAAGCGGTAGCGGTATGAATATCAATACCGTTCTGGAATGCCGATATCATATTTTGGTCATCTGCCATACTTGCAAGCACCCTGAGTTCAATCTGCGAATAGTCGGCATCCACCAAAGCCTTGCCGTCTTCTGCTACAAAAAATTCACGAAGACGTCTTCCCTCGGTTGTTCTTACTGGGATATTCTGCAAATTAGGCTCAAGCGAGCTTATTCTGCCTGTTCTGGCTTCGGTTTGGTTAAAGGTTGTGTGTATTCTGCCGTCGTTTGCAACGCAAGCCTGCAAGCCGTCGGTGTAGGTGGATTTAAGCTTAGAGAGCTGTCGGTATTCGAGAAGCTGTGAAACAGCGGGGTGCATACTTTTAAGCTCTTCCAAAACCTCAGCGTTTGTGCTGTAGCCGCTTTTGGTTTTCTTTTTCGCGGGAAGACCTAATTTTTCAAACAAAGCAACACCTAACTGCTTAGGTGAGTTAAGATTAAATTCATAACCGACAAGCTCATAAATATTGGCTTGGATAGTGCTTATACGCTCCTCAAGCTCCTTGGACATATTTGCAAGACCTTGGGTGTCAACCTTAAAGCCTCTAAGCTCCATATCGCCTAAAACCTTGGCTAAGGGTAATTCTATATCCATAAGAAGTTGGAGCTGACCGCTTTTCTCAAGCTCAGCCTTAAGCTTTTTACAAAGGTCATCTAAAAGGCAGGCGTTTTCTAAAAGCGAATCCGTATCGCCCTCAATTTCACCCTTTTCGGCTGAATACTCAGCAAAAAGGCGGTCGAGCGCGTAGGACGAAGCCGACGGATTGCAAAGATAACCTGCAAGCATAGCATCAAAGCCAACGTTTAGTATACCCTTATTTTGTTTATAAATGGTTTTGTAATCGTAAACAAATTTTAAAATTTCACTGTTTTGGTAGATTTTAGCAATCTCGTCTTCGCTACACTTAAATACATAACCGCCGCTTACAACAGCGTATTCACCGTCTTGTTCGAGCACGGTAGCGGTATCACTTAAAACCGGTGAAGCCGAAACAGTGATTTTGGGAAGCGGTATGTCAGTGCTTGCAAGCGGTGTATTATCAGGCTTTAGGTTCATTTTTTTCATAAGCTTAAAAAACTCAAGCCTTGTCATAAGGCGTGCAAGCTCACTCGTGTTTGCCGGCTTGTTGCGGTAGCTTTCAATATCATTGTCTATGGGAGCGGTTTTGCAGATAGTCCCAAGCTGTCGGCTTAAAAAGGCAGAGTCCTTGCCGGCATCAAGCTTGTTGCGTACACTGTCCTTTATATCAAGCGAGGATAAATTCTCGTAAATATAATCAATATTATGAAAACGGCTTACAAGGTCGGTAGCGGTTTTTTCGCCCACGCCCGCAACCCCCGGGATATTGTCTGAAGAGTCACCCATAAGCGCTTTAAGTTCAATCATTTCTTCGGGGGAAAGCCCGTATTTTTCAAAAAGGGCGGTTTTATCGTAATTTATAATTTCAGGCTTGCCCATTTTTGTGGCAGCAAGCAAAACACGTGTCTTGTCAGAAATCAGCTGCAGAGAGTCACGGTCGCCTGTTGAAATAACACACTCATTACCGCTTTGCTCGCAAAGGTGGGAAAGTGTGCCTAAAATATCGTCCGCCTCATACCCCTCACATTCAATACAGGTATAGCCCGCAAGGGTCAGCCATTCCTTCAAAATCGGTATCTGACTGTGAAGCTCCTCGGGCATACCCTTTCTGCCTGCTTTGTATTGGGCATACATATTATGGCGGAAGGTGGGCGCTTTAAGGTCGAAAGCGACTGCAACACCGTCGGGATTTTCAAGCTCTTCCAAGCGGTGCAGAATATTTATAAAGCCATACACACCGTTTGTGTACTGACCGTCCTTAGTGGTTAAAAGCTTTATTCCGTAAAAAGCACGGTTTATAAGACTGTTGCCGTCAATAGCCAGAAGTTTCAACCCAAAATCCCCCAATCTAATTATATAAATAATTATACATAATAGATTATACCACTAAAATTATAATATGTCATCATATTTTTGAAAAATTTCTCAATTTTTTTAAAGTCGGTTTTTTGAAGTTTCGGCACAAAAAACTAAAAATTTTTTACATACAATATCAACAAAATGTGACTAGATTTTCACTCTATTGCTTGTTGATGATATACAAAAAGCAATAGAATGAAAAAGTTACGATTTATACAAAAACCGAAACGAAAATTACATTTTATTACACTGCCTGTTCACTTATAATTAGGGCAGAATTTCGTAAAATTCAAACCTCTAAAGGAGAGATATTATGATGAAGTATAAAGACAAAAACCTTTCGCCAGAAGAACGCGCACAAGACCTGCTTTCCAGGATGACCTTTGAAGAAAAGTATCAGCAGATAAACTTCAATCCTAATGTAAACAGGCTCTATGAAGAGTTAAAAGAAAAGGGCGATGTGGAAATCCGTTTTGGCACCTTCCATTTACCGCTTAATCCCGACGTGGTTGATACACTTCAGGATTACTGTCTTAATAAAACAAGACTCGGTATACCGCTACTCATTAACTGGGAGGGTATACACGGTCTTATGAATGAAGTGGATGAGGGCTCTATAAATGACCCGCATTTAACTGTTTTCCCGCAGTGCTTAGGTTTGGCTTCTACCTTTAACCGTGATTATGTTTACAATATGGCTAAGCAGATTGGTATAGAAGCACAGGCTTATGGTGTTAAGCTTTTGTATGCGCCTAATATTGACGTTTCGCGTGACCCACGCTGGGGCAGAACACAGGAGAACTACGGTGAAGACCCATATCTGACAGGTGAAATGGGCGTAGCGTACGTTACAGGTCTTCAGGACCAGGGCGTTGGCGCTATGGCTAAGCATTACATAGCTTACGGTGTATCCGAGGGCGGTATTAATATAGCTCCTGCACACGTTGGTGAGCGTGAAGTGCGCGAGGTTATGCTTGAGCCGTTTAAGAAATGTGTTGACGCTGGCGTTTTAGGCATTATGCCCGCTTATAACGAGCTTGACGGTGACGCTTTACATGCTTCTAAAAAATATATGCGTGATATCTTGCGCGGTGAGTTAGGCTTTAACGGTATTACCGTTTCGGACTACGGTGCAATTAGACTTCTTCGTGACCACTTGGGCGTAGCAAAGGATGCTTTTGAGGCAGGTAAATTAGCTTTAGAAGCAGGTGTGGATATTGAAGCACCCTTCTCGATTGGATACGCTGATGAATTAAAGCAGGCACTTCTCAATGGTGAGGTTGATATGTCACTTCTCGATGAAGCAGTATTGAGAATTCTAACTGTTAAGTTTAAGCTCGGCTTGTTTGAAAATCCTTACGTTCAAAGGGATAAAATTCCGCTTGTTCACAGTGAAGAGACTGTTAAGCTTGTTCGTGAAATGGAAGAGGACGGTATCGTATTGCTCGAAAATGACGGTATACTTCCACTTGACGAAAAGAAGGTTGGTAAGGTTGCTGTTATCGGTAACAATGCATATTACACCTTCCAAGGCGACTATACAGGCAGTAACAAGTACAACGTTAACTTCTTACAGGGTATGGTTAACCGCCTCGGAGAAGAAAATGTTATGTATGCGCTCGGTTGCCATCCTATTACTACTACCGACGAGCTTATAGAAGAAGCAGTTGAGACTGCTAAAAAGGCAGATACAGTATTTTTGGTATTGGGCTCTTGCTCAAATGTTGGCGGCGGCGAACAGGGCTTCTCAACAGGGGATGACAACAAACAGGTTACCGACGGCGAAGGCCACGATATTACAGACCTCGGTCTTATGCCTTCACAGCAACGTTTGTTTGATGCTATCACAGCGCTTGGTAAGCCTACTGTTCTTATTATGTATTCGGGCAGACCGTTAGCACTTGTAAAGGAAGCCGAAAAGGTTAACGCTTTGCTTTGGTCATTCGGCGGCGGAGAGCAGACCGGTAACGCTATGGCAAATATCCTCTTTGGTGATAAGAGCCCAAGCGGTAAGCTCGCAGTTTCTTTCCCGATTGAAACAGGTGCTATCCCTTGCTACTACAACTACAAGGTTTCGGCAAGAGGCTTCTATAAGAACCCCGGTTCAGTTGAAAATCCAGGTCGTGACTATGTTATTACCGACCCGGCACCCTGGTATCCGTTTGGTTACGGTCTTTCTTATACCAATGTTGAATATTCTAACCTTAAAGCCGAAGTTAAGGGTAACAAGGTTGAGGTTTCGGTAGACGTTGCAAACACAGGTAATTACGCTATCAACGAAAGTGTACTTGTTTATGTCAGAACAATGTACTGCAACCCCTCACCGTTTATTAAAAAGCTTCGCAATTTTGATAAGGTTTATCTCGAGCCAGGCGATAAGAAGACAGTAAACTTTACTTTAACAGAGGAAGATTTCTCATATATTGATTTCGATTATAAAACTGCTGTTGCTCACGGCGACCAGAAGATTATAGTTGAAGATATGGAAGTTGATATAGTATATTAATAGGAAAGGCACGGACAATGAAGTCCGTGCCTTTTGGTTTAGTTTATAACGCCGTCCTTAAAAACGGTTTTAATATTAAAATTTTGGTCGGTGAGGACGAGGTCGGCATTTTTGCCCACCTTGATTTCACCGATTTTTTGGTCAAGACCTAAGAATTTTGCAGGTGCTGTGGATAACAGCTTTGCTGCGCCTATAGCACCTATTTCGTAATCAATGCAAAGAACACGCAATGCGCGGTCCATAGTGCAAATACTTCCCGCATAGGAGGAAAGGTCAGGCAGCTTTGCAACGCCGTCGTCTACTATTACGTTAGCACCGCTTTCAAGACTTCCTAGCTTGCCCTCTTTCATATCGGTACAGGCAATTCTTGTAGCATCGGTAATACCGATAACCTTGTCAGCACCTTTAATTTTAAGGGCTAATTGCAAGCATTGCTTGGGGCAGTGCTTACCGTCACAGATAAGCTCAACCGTTACATTATCGTCAAGATATGTAGCCTCCACAACGCCTGCGGTTACAAGCTGGTCGCGCTTCATATAAGCGGTAACTGCATTGTAAAAATGTGTTACGTGTGAAAAGCCTGCGGCGTAACCCTTTTGGGCTTCGTCAGCGGTGGCATTGGTGTGCGCAACCGCACAAACTATACCCTTTGAAGTAAGCAGTTGTGCGAATTTTTCGCTATTCTCAATTTCGGGCGCCGCGTCCCAACGTATAATACTGCCGTTTGCAAGGGTAAGCAGCTCGTTTACCTCGTCAAAATCAATATCACGTATAAGGTTGCCGCTTTGCGCACCCTTGCTTTTACTGTTCGAGTTTGAAAAGTAAGGTCCTTCAAGGTGCAAGCCGCAAACTAACGGTGCATAGTCGCTCGAAGCCGCAAAGGTGTTATAAGCTTTTATAAACCTTACAAGCTCTTCCTTAGTAGCGGTCATAGCGGTGGGTACTATTGTGGTAGTACCCAGCTTAAGATGCGCTTTAACTGCTGTTTCAAAGGCTTCGGGTGTGCCGTCCATAAAGTCTGCACCGCCGCCGCCGTGTACGTGGATATCAATAAATCCGGGGAACAAATAACCGCCGTTTGCATCTATTTGCTTAGCACCGTCTTTAGCGATATTTTTTTCTATTGCGGCAATTTTACCGTCTTCTATTAAAATGTCGCAAGGCTCTGTAATGCTGTCATACAAAACAGCACGTGTGTTCTTAATTATAAGCATATCTTTTATTTGTTATAAACTCTGATTTCGGGGATAGGATTCTTTGTAGCCTCTGCAATGGTGTAGATTTTAGCATCCTTATGATTGCGGAAGAGAGAGCAAGGCACCTTAGCAGTAATATCACCGTGTAAAATCTTTCTGAGTGCGCCAGCGTTCCAATCTCTAGGCATAATCATTCTTACCTTGCGTGCCATAAACATTTCCTTCATACCAACGGTAATACAATGTCTAGGAATAGCGTCAAGGTCAGCACCGCAGTTCATATAGGCGTTAATGGTTGCAGTCTCACGTGTGAGCTTGAGAGCACGTGTAGGACGGTTTGCAAATTCTTCATTATCGCAAATTTCGTCTGCCTCGGGCGGTTCATTAAATGCATAGTGGCCGTTAATACCAACACCGCCGAACACCATATCAAGCTTGCCGTATTTCTCAATAATTTCCATAACCTTGCCGGGATTTTTGGGGTCGGGGAAAATTCTGTTCTCGGGGAGAACGTTTAATTCCTCGTCAACCTGTGAATAGAAAATTCTATCCATACCGCCACGGAAGGAAAGCGGGTCGTTTATATCGATATATGTATTCTCGTCTGCAAGATATTCGTCCATATTGATGAATACGCAGTTCTTTAAAGAAATTCTGTATTTATTCACAAGCTCAGCTATTCTGAAGTAGGGGCCTAAAGGACCGTAGGGTACTACCATAACAGTAGGCTCGCCCTTTTTGTTGTTTTCGGCAATGGTTTCTAAAACCTCAATTGCCACTTTCCAGTAGATATCTACCTCCGCGATAGATACGTCAAGCTTTATGCTTGAGCCTTTGCCTAAATCTTCGGGTTTAATAAGATTGTAATGTTCCATAATTTTGCTCCTTTTTTACGGAATAAAGTATTTTTTGCTTTACAAACCGTTTATTTTCTATTATAGTATACTTGATATAATAACTGCTTTCTATACCATAATTGTTCAAAAAAAGAAGAAATCAGACCAAAAGGGGTCGGCAAAATGAAATTTACAGAGCATAAAAGATATATCGATATTAAGGGAATACACAGTGCGTTTACGGTGGTACGAAGTGAAAATTATACCTTCAACGGCGAGATACACGATTTTTGGGAGTTGGTGTATATCTCAAAGGGTAGTGTAGGTGTGGCAGCCGATAGCCGAATACTTAAATGTAGTCCCGGTACAGTAATTTTTCATAAGCCTAACGAATTTCACCGTATATGGAATGCGGGAAAAGAGGATATAGAGTTTACGGTAATAACCTTTGTTGCGCAGGGTGAGTATCTTGCTAAGCTTTGCGATAAGGTAATACATTTGGATTTAAACGGTCTAAAGCTTACAAATGAGCTTCAAAAAATCATTGCCGAAAATGGCCCCGATGATGCGTATACGGCTCAAAATTTTCGCAAAGATGGCGTAGCAATGGCAATGTTTTGCGTGGCGCTTGAACGCTTTTTGTATATGTGTGCAGAAAATGAGAACGAGGTACACCCAAGGACCAGCGGTAATGCCGCAATATTCACCGCCGCAGTTAATAAAATGCACGAAAACATATCACAGCAAATTAAAATTCAGCAAATCGCAGACGAATTACATATTTCTTTGACACAGCTTAAGCGTATATTTAAAAAATACACCTTAAAAGGTGTGCACGAGTATTTTCTCGCTTTGAAAATTGAGCAAGCCAAGGCAATGCTATCGGAAGGCTGCTCGATATACAATGCCGCTATAGCTGTGGGTTTTTATAACCAGAATTATTTTTCAGCCGCATTCAAGCGCGAGGTGGGTATAACGCCAAGCGAATGGGCAAGAAAAAATCAAAGACAATAATCTAAAATGGTCTTTTTTTATAAATTTCTGAACATTTATAGTATAGAAAGCAGTTTTCAAACCATTTATACTATATAGTACAGATATATTTCGAAAGGAATGTTTGGTATGAAAAAGTTTAAAGTCGGTGTTATCGGTCTTGGTCTTCGCGGTGCGTGGTGGGCAAAGGATATGCTTACTGAGTTTGACAATGTAGAGGTTACCGCTATATGCGACCTGTACGATGACCGAATTGAAGCCTGTAAAGAGGCATTAAAGGAAAAGGGACACGAGGTAAAATTAAGCACAAAGGATTACATAGAGCTTATCGACTGTGATGAGGTGGATACGGTTTTGGTGCTCTCGGGCTGGGAAAACCATTTTGAAGCCGCAATTCACGCAATGAAAGTCGGCAAGCCTGTTGCTATGGAGGTTGGCTGTGCTTATTCTATTGACCAGTGCTACGACCTTGTAAAGACCTATGAGGCTACCCAAACACCCTTTATGTTCTTAGAAAACTGCTGCTATGGCGAGGTTGAAATGACCGTAACCAATATGGCACGTAAGGGTATGTTCGGTACAATAGTACACTGTGAGGGCGGCTACTGTCATGAAATGCGCAATACCTTCGCAGGTATCAACCGTGACAGACATTACCGCGGCAGTGAATACCGTCACCGCAATTGCGAAAACTATCCCACACACGAGATAGGACCTATTGCAAAGCTTTTAAATATTGGCTGCGGCAACCGTTTTGAATCTTTAGTTTCTATGCCGTCTAAGGCTGCCGGTATGGTAGATTATCTAACAAGCATTGACCATCCTTTAAAGGATGCTACCTGGCGTCAGGGTGATGTTTTCACAACAATAATTAAATGCGCTAACGGCGAAACGGTTAAAATCGTTCTTGATACCACCTTGCCGCGTTACTACTGCCGTGATTTTACGGTAAGAGGCACTAAGGGTATGTATGAGGAGCGCACCAATTCGGTATTCTTTGACGATAATAAAGAGCATAAAGAAAAGCACGATTCTTGGAAGTCCGAATGGGATAATATGACCAAGTATATGGAGGAGCACCGTCACCCCTTGTGGAAAAAGTTCCGCGAGGACGGCATAAGGGGCAACCACGGCGGTATGGATTATCTTGTAATCAGCGCTTTCTTTGAAGCGCTTGAAAAGGATTTACCAATGCCTATTGATGTATATGATGCGGCTTGCTGGATGGTTATTTCGGTACTCAGCGAGGAATCGGTAAGACTAGGCAGTGCGCCCGTTATGTTCCCTGATTTCACAGGCGGAAGATGGAAGCACAAAAAACAACCTGTAGACAGCATTTACAATCTGTTATAATACAAAACGCTAACGGAAAAACCGTTAGCGTTTTTAACTTTAAAATTTTTCAAAGCCTATAAGTAATCCGCCGTTTTCGGCATAAAAGCTGCACAAACCCTTTAAGTTGTAAATTGCAATATCGGCATTAGGTATTTCAGCTTTCAATTTTTCTTTAAGCTTTAGTGCGGCGGAATTGTTAAAGCAGTGCGCTATGCGTATTTTTCCGTTTTTACAGCCAAAGTTTTTAATTGTATCTGCCATATAGCGCAAGGCTTTTTCCTCACCCTTGCATTTTTTAAGCTGTTCAAGGTCGCCTACGTCACTTGCTTTACCCACAACGCGAATACCCAAAAGTCCTGCCGCCTTTGCAACAATAGGGCTTACTCTTCCGTTGTTGGCAAGGTTTTTCATAGATTTGAGCATAAACAAAAGCCCGGTTGAGTTCATATATTCTGTTATTTTTTCGCAAATTTCAGCGTATTGGAGGTCGTCGTATATAAGCTCTTGCAGCTTTTCTATAATAAGCCTCAGCTCAGGACCTGCCGAAAGTGAGTTTATAACAAACACATTTCTTTCGGGGTGCGCTTCAAGGTATAGCTCCTTGGCGGTAATAGCCGCATTAAAGCTGCCTGAGAGGGTTGCGGTTATGGTAACGCAAAAAATATTTTCCGTATCACCAAAGGCGCAAAGCCAATCTTCAGGGTTGGGGCATGAGGTAGAGGATTTTCCCTTATAGCTTCCGAGAAATTCTACCATTTCTTTTACATCCAAGTCGCAGTTATCGGTAAATTCCTTTTGCGCGGTTATTATCTTAAGCGGCGCATAAGCAAACGGCACCGAATTTATTTCAAAGGTATCAGCCGAGGAATCGGCAACTATTTTAAATTTCTCCATAATTATCTCCTTAAAGTTGTTTTTGCCGTATTTTATTATAATTATTGCCGAGAAAAAATGCACTCTACTGAAAAATTTTCAACTATAATTTCAAAAGAATACAACTCCACTGTCAGTAGATTTGCTAATATAAAACTAAATATATATATGTATTGATTGACATAATCATATAAAAGTGGTAAAATATTTAATAATATAGTACAAAATTGCCTAATTGTGTCCGCTAGGAATCATAAATATTAATAGTTGTTAACAGGAGTGTGTATAGATGTATGTTAATTGCTTTAAAAGGATAATGGATTTAATTCTTTCATCGTTAGCTATTATTATTTTATCACCTGTTTTTTTAATTGTCATATTGGCAATTAAAATTGATAATCCCGGGCCTGTATTTTTTGTTCAGGAACGTATAGGTAAGAATAAAAAGCACTTCAATATATATAAATTTAGAACAATGAAAACTACTACTCCGAAAGATACACCCACGCACTTGTTAGAAAATCCCCAACAATACATAACAAAAGTGGGTGCTTTTTTGCGCAAGACAAGCCTTGACGAATTGCCACAAATTTTTAATATTTTGATTGGGGATATGAGTATTGTGGGTCCGCGTCCAGCACTTTGGAATCAATTTGATTTAATTGAATTGCGTGATACATATGGCGTTAATAATATTCGACCAGGTCTTACCGGTTGGGCTCAAATCAATGGTAGAGATGAACTTTCTATTGAAGAAAAAGTAAGATACGATGTTGAATATCTTGAAAATTTAAGCTTTGGATTTGATATTAAATGTTTTTTTGCAACCATATTTTCAGTGCTTAAATCCGATGGTGTGGTTGAAGGCGGAATTGTTGAAAGCAAAGAGAAAGAGAAAGCAGAAGTATGAGAAAAATTTTATTTGTTGCGAATGTCACTAAAGAGCATATTTTAAAATTTCATATTCCAACAATTAAAAAGTTTAAAGATGAAGGTTGGACAGTTGAAGTGGCAAGCTCAGGAACAGAAGAGGTTCCGTATTGCGACAAGAAATATGTTATGCCGTGGAAAAGAAGCCCCTTTACATTTGCTACATTTGCAGGTATTAAGGCGTTAAAAAAGATTATTGATAACGGCAAGTATGATATTATATATTGCCATACGCCTGTAGGCGGTTTAATCGGAAGAATTGCATCATTAAGTGCAAGAAAAAGATTTGATACACGAATTGTATATTTTGCGCACGGACTACATTTTTACAAGGGTGCCCCGTTATTAAATTGGCTTATATATTATCCTGTTGAAAAGATATTGGCGAAAGTTACAAATTCTATCATAACCATTAACGAAGAAGATTATAATAATTCAAAAAACTTGCTTAAAGTAAGAGAAACATATTTAATTGATGGTATAGGTGTTAACATAAATGAGTACAATTCGTTTTCGAAAGAGGCTGCGAGAAAAAAAGTCAGAGAAGAGCTAAACATACCCGAAAATGCAAATGTTTTAATTTATTTAGCAGAATTAATAAAAAATAAAAATCAAAAAATGCTACTGGATGTGTTAAAACAAGTACAATGCGAATTGCCCGACACATATCTGGTATTAGCTGGGTTCGACCATAATAATGGAAAATACCAAGAATATGCAAAAGAAATAGGCGTATTCGAAAAAGTAAGATTTCTTGGTTGGCGCTCGGATAAAGCAAATCTATATGCCTGTGCTGATATTTGCACCGCATCTAGTATTAGAGAAGGATTTGGCATTAATGTTGTTGAAGCTTTGGCTTCCGGATTACAGGTGGTTGCAACCAAAAACAGAGGCCATTCAACAATAATAAAAAATGATGTAAACGGTTATCTGGTTGATATAAACGATGTTGAAGAAATGTCCCGAAAAATTTGTGAAATCATAAAGAAACAAAGTTTAACGGTTGTTTCACAGGAAGAATTGTCAAAATACGATGAACAAATTGTCACCGAGAAAATTTACAATTTTGTATTAGGTGAAAAGCATTAATTTTAATGGTAAGAAAGTAAAAGAGTTTTTTACAGAAAGGAGTTTTTTATGGATAATACACCAATGGTATCAATAGTGATACCTGTATATAACGGAAGTAATTATTTAAGAGAAGCTATAGATAGTGCATTGTCGCAAACCTATAAAAATATAGAAATTATAGTTGTTAATGATGGTTCTTGCGATAATGGCGCAACAGAAAAAATTGCACTTTCCTATGGTGAAAAAATACGCTATTTTTATAAAGAAAATGGCGGGGTTTCTTCAGCGCTTAATTTCGGCATAGAAAAAATGTGTGGTGAATATTTTTCTTGGCTTTCGCACGATGATAAATATGAGTCTCAAAAAATAGAAAAACAGATACAAGCTTTAGAAAAAATTGAAAATAAAGAAACAATAGTAGTATGTTCAAGTAAATTCATCAATAACAAGTCACAAGAAATTCTTAATAAATCAGAAGCAAAGAGATTCGCGGATAAAGTTCAGATATCTTGGGAAGATGCTTTGAAAAATTTATTTAATAAAGGCTCTTTTAATGGATGCGCGTTTTTAATAAATAAAAAAATATTTGATACGGTCGGCTTTTTCGATGAACATTTGAGATATGTTCAAGATATTTTGATGTGGGCGAATATTTTTTTGAATGAATATCCGTTGTTTTATATGCATGATGAATTGGTTATGTCGCGAATACATGACAGTCAACTTACCCAAACGGGAAAAGAATTGTTTTATAAAGAATCAAAGTTAATGGCAGAAATACTTTTGCCGAAATTATTTGACTGTAAAGAAGATATTTTACTGTCTTATGCTAATTATAATGCTACTTATAATAATAAGCAGGTTATAAAATTTATTCTTGAAGAAAACAAAAAGTTGAAAAAACTTTCGTTGCTAAATCGATTTAAAATAATATTAAGATTAATGTATGGTTCTGTTCGTCCATTAATAAGAAAACTATATTATAAATTTGTTTTGCGCGTAAAGACACAGTGATAGTTAAGAAAGGTAGATATAATGCTTCCGTATTATGCTTTAGTGGGAATACCGCTGTTTTATGGTCTTTTTAAAAATATAAATCCAATACAACAAAAGAAAAAAGCTAACGGTGAAGTTATTGCTTTCTTTTTGATATTTTTCTTTTTGTTGGTTTTGCGTGACTTCATAGTTGGTACCGACCTTGTTGGTTATATATATCATTTTAAGCGCACAACCTATTTGTCTTGGAATAAAATTTTTAATATGGAAGACATTGAAATAGGCTATTGGGTGTTAATGAAAATAGTGAGTTTTATATCGGATGATTTTCGCGCTTTATTAATAGTAATAGCTTTGATTTGTTGCATACCTACGGCTTACTTTTATTATAAAGAGAGCGATAACGGTGTAATTTCTATACTGTTATATTTGACTGCTACTTCGATTTTTCCAATGGCATTTTCGGGCTTGCGTCAAACTGTAGCAATTGTTTTTGCTATACCCGCTTTTTATTTTGTAAAAAATAAAAAATTAATCCTGTTCGTTTTGACTGTGTTCATTGCCAGCTTATTTCATAAATCGGCTTGGATAATGTTGCTTTTATATCCTGTATATTATTTTAAATTAAGGACAAAACATTTATCATCTGTTGTTGCGCCCCTTACTGCATTAGTATTTTTATTTAGAAATAGTATATTTGACTTCCTTTTAAAATTTGTAGGCGAGGATTACCAGGATAAATACGGAAGTGCTACTGAAACCGGTGCTTATACTATGATAATTCTTATCGCTTTATTTGTTGTTTTCAGTTTTGTTGCTATTGATGAAGATAATATAGATGAAGAAACTAACGGTCTAAGAGGTATTTTAGTTTTGACATTAATGCTTCAAATTTTTGCTTCTTTAAATCATGTTGCTATGCGATTTAACTATTATTTTCTTTTGTTTTTGCCTATTACAGTTACAAGGGCGCTTAGTAAAAGTAATAAATTAGACAAAGAAATCATTAACGTGGTTAAAATAGTGTTTGTTGTATTTTTTACAGCTTATTTCTTTTATGATGCTTATACAGGCGCTGATACATTAAGTATATACCCCTATAAATCTATGTTTGCTAATTGAGGAGTTATAATGAAGACTGTTCAAATTAATTCTGTTTGCGGTATTGGTAGTACAGGCAAAATTTGTGTGGCAATAAGTGAATTACTTAATGAAAAAAACATTGAAAATTATATATTGTATTCAATGGGAAATTCGGATTATAAGCAAGGTATTAAATATTCTAATGATAAATATATAAAAGTACAAGCCTTGTTTTCACGCATTTTAGGGAATTATGGTTTTAATTCTTATTTTGCTACTAAAAAGCTCATATCAAAACTTAAAAGCATGAATCCAGATGTTATTCATTTACATAATATTCATTCGCATGATTGTAATTTAACTGTTCTTTTTGAATTTATTAAAAAGAACAACATTAAAGTTTTTTGGACTTTTCACGATTGTTGGACAATTACAGGTTATTGCACACATTTTGATATGATTGGCTGCGATAAGTGGAAAACCGCCTGCAAAAATTGTCCACAAGCGAAAGATTTCTCGTGGTTTTTTGATAGGTCGGCGTATCTTTATAAAAAGAAAAAGGAGATTTTTAAAGAGTTAGATCTTACAATTATAACTCCGTCAAAATGGTTGGCGGGACTTGTGAGACAATCTATTGCGGGAGAATATCCTGTAAAGGTTATAAATAACGGTATAGATTTAAATGTTTTTAAACCAACTGACAGTGATTTTAGAAAAAAATATAGTTGTGAAAACAAGTTCATAATTTTAGGTGTTGCTTTCGGTTGGGACGTAAGGAAAGGTCTTGATGTGTTTGTTGAGCTTTCTAAACGGTTGGATGACCGCTTTCAAATCGTCCTTGTAGGTACCGATGAAAATGTGGACAAGCAATTGCCTAAAAATATTATTTCTATCCACCGCACACAAAATCAAAAAGAATTGGCGGAAATATATACAGCAGCAGATTTATTTGTGAATCCTACAAGGGAAGATACTTTTGCCACTGTCAATATAGAATCTATCGCGTGTGGAACACCGGTAGTAACGTTCAATACAGGCGGTTGTCCTGAAACAATAGATGAATTTTGCGGAAGTGTTGTTCCAAAAAATGATATGTATGAGATGAATAATGAAATAATTAGAATATATAATGATGTTCCATATTTAAAAGAGGATTGTTTAAAAAGGGCAAGAAAATTTGATATGAATGATAGATTTGAGGAGTATATAAATATATACATGGAGTGATTTTTTGAAAAAAGTATTATTTTTGATAACCACTTTAAATGGTGGTGGTGCTGAAAAAATCCTTGTTGATACGGTTAACAGTTTAGACAATAATAAATATGATTTAACAGTTCAAACTGTCATAGATGAAGGAATTTATATTAATAGGCTAAATAAAGATATTAAATATAAAACCATAATAAAAACTAAAAATAAATTTTTGCGCAAGTTATTTTCAAGAGTAATTATTGATTTTATTCCTCCGCGCCTAATATACAATGTTTTTATTAAAGATAACTATGATTATGAGATTGCTTTTTTAGAAGGAGTATCCACAAAGTTTATAGCTACTTCAACAAATAAAACATCTAAAAAAATTGCATGGGTACATACAGATTTAATTAAATATCCTAACTCATATAAGCAATATGGCACCGAAAATAAGGAGGCTACTGCATATAAAAAATTGGATACAATTGTTTGTGTCTCTGAAGATGTAAAAAAATCATTTATAAAAAAATATAATTGTTGTAGTGAAAAAGTGAAAACAATATATAACATTTTGGATGATAAAAATATTATTAAAAAAAGTAGGGAAATAATTGATTTTCCTATAGACATAAGACCTTGCTTTATTACAGTAGGAAGACTTATATATCAAAAGGGTTATGATATATTATTACGAATTCATAAGAGGTTAATTGATGAGGGTTTTGAACACTCTTTACTTATTTTGGGCGAAGGGGATATGCGTAAAAATTTAGAAGAGTTTATAATACAAAATAAGTTAGACAAAACGGTTAAACTTTTAGGATTTGATGAAAACCCATATAAATATATTAAGAGATGTGATTTATTTATTTCTTCATCAAGGGTTGAGGGATATAGTACAGTTATATCAGAAGCTCTTGTTTTAGGAGTACCAATTATTTCCACTAACACTGGTGGTGCATATGAACCTATGGAAAATCCAAGGTGTAATTTAGTGGTTGGAAATAATGAGCAGGAATTATATATTGCTTTAAAGGAAGTATTGCTTAAGCCTCAACTTTTACAGGAATATAAAAAACAACAAAAAGAAAAAATACAATATTTTAAAAAGTATAATCTTTTAAGAAAACTAGAAAATAAGATATTTAGTGGTGATTAAATGAGTATAAATAGTGCAGTTTTATTAATATTTTTTAATCGGCCTGATACATTCGCAAAAGTGTTTGAACAGGTTCGCAAAGCAAAACCAAAAACGCTTATTTTAGCACAGGATGGAGCGCGCAATGAAAATGATATTGATGGCATTGAAAAGTGTCGCAAAATTGCTGAAAGCGTAGATTGGGATTGTGAAATAATTCGTGATTATTCTGAAGTGAATTTAGGTTGCGGTGTTAGACCGCAAAGTGCAATAACAAATGCTTTGGAAAGATTTGAAAGTGTAATTATTTTAGAAGATGATTGCGTTCCGTCTCTGTCTTTTTTTTCGTATTGTGAAGAATTGCTTGAAAAATATAAGGATGATGAACGCATTTGCTATATAAGTGGTCTTAATCATTTCGAAGAGTGGGATTGCGGCGGTAATGATTATTTTTTCACAAAAACAGGTGCTATTTGGGGATGGGCTACTTGGCGCAGAGCGTGGAGTAAGTATTACGATTACTATGTAAGAGACATTTCAAATGAGTATGTTGCTAATCTATTAAAAGGTGCGGTTTCTAATAAACATTCATATCAAACTCGTATTGAATATTGGAAGGAAGCAAATGAATCTTTGATGAACGGAAAGAAGTTATCCTATTGGGATGCACAATGGGGTTTTGTGGGTTGCACACAAAATATGCTGGTTATAGTACCAAAGAAAAATTTAATACATAATATTGGTGTTGGTGCAACTTCAACCCACGCGCAAAATCTTAAAATGACTACATATGTTAAATATAAGAACTTTGTTTTTATACCTACTTATGAGTTTGATTTCCCGCTCAAACATCCTGAATTTTGTATTTGTGACACCAATTATGACAATTTGGTTTATAAATGTATGTTAGGTAGTCCGGCGCGCAGATTTATTGTGAAGTTAGCGAAAAAAATATTAAAAAAATTAAATGTTTTATGATTTTTGGGAGGCGGAATGTTGAAAAGTCGTGGGGTTGGTATTGCAATTTCCTATATTTATACCTTTTTAAATATGGTGTGCAGTTTGATAATGTCTTCATTCTTATTAAGAATGTTGGGGGATACCGAGTATGGACTTTATCAAACAGTTTCGGCTTTTGCAATGTATCTTGTAATGCTTGAATTTGGTACAGGAACGGTTATGAGCCGAAATATTTCCCTATGCCGAAGTAAAGGCGAAGAAGAAAAATTAAAAAATAATATATCTACCTTATGGTATACCACCTTGTTTTTATCGGTTGTAATATTATTAGTTTCAGTTGTGTTTTTTTTGAATATAGGGAATATTTATAAAAACACAATGACACCCGAACAGGTAGAGTATGCACAAGAAATCTTTATTGTTATGACTGCATACTTGATATTTTCTTTTTTTACCCATACTTTTAACGGTGTTTTATTGGGTATGGAACACTATACCTTTGCTAACACTATGAATATTATCAAGATATTATCACGTTCCTTATTACTTGTTGCTGTTGTTACTTTTAAACCATACGCAATGTCAATTGTATTGATTGATTTGCTTGTAAGCGCTATGGTCTTTGTGGTGACATTTGCGTCTTGCAAGAAAAAATATAATATTAAATTAAAATTCAAATATTTTGATAAATCTGTTCTTGTTGAATCGTTACCGCTATGTTTGGCACTTTTATTACAAGCAGTAATTAATCAAGCAAATAGTAACGTTGGAAAGTTTATTATTGGTATTAAAATGACTTTGGAAAGTGTAGCATTGTATTCAGTTGTTCAATACATATATAGTCTTATTGCTACTGTTACTACTATACCGATAACAATGTTTTTACCACAGGTTGCGCGCGATATTTCGAGCGGATTAAAAGAAAAAGAACTCACTAAGACCTTGGTGGCACCATGTAGATTAGTTGTTATGATTGGTGGTACTCTGTTATTTGGTTTTTTTGCAATCGGCAAACAGTTTATAACAATTTTTTACGGTGCATCTAAACAGTCGGCTTGGGGATACGCATTATTAATTGCTATTCCTATGTTTATAAATATGACTAACGGCGTTATTATAAATGTTCTTGATGTTACTAATAAAAGGCTTGCACGTTCACTTTCCTTAGCAGGTACAACCTTGTTAAATATTGTTATAACATTAAATTTAATACCTAAATATGGGATTTTGGGTGTAGCTATAGGTACTGCAACAAGCTTGATTTTGGGCAATATCTTAGTTATGAATATATATTATAAAAAGTCATTAAAACTGAACGTTATATGGCTTTATTATCAAGCGTATAAAGGATTGCTGCCTTATCAAATATTCTCAGGAGTGATAGCCTATTTTATTGCTGGGCTTATAGATAATCTTTATATTTCATTTTTTGTCGGTGGATTTTTATATGTCTTTTTAGTATTCTTTTTTATATATTTTTGGGGATTAAATGAATTAGAAAAAAATAAAATAGAAGGTTTCTTGAAAAAGATTAAAATAAAAATTTAAAATATTGATATTAGAGGAAAGTAATGAAAAAAACTTATACAACAACTTATTGTGAATGGAATAGCTATGGTTCAATATTGCAGGCTTTGGCTTTACAGCAAACCTTGATAAAAAAAGGAATACAAAATATCATTTTAAAGGATGCCTCTCCACCAAATTCTAAGTATTATTTACCAAAATTAAATGGCTTTCATATTATTACTATAGTTAAATGGTTATTTAATTGTATAATAAAAAGTAAAACTTCAAAGAAATATCGTAAAAATCTTGATTTTATATCTCGAAATATTAATATCGAATATGGAGAAAGCTATAATAAAATTTTGAAAAATCCTCCCAAAGCAGATTTTTTTATTGCGGGTAGTGATCAGATATGGCACCCAGACCTTTGTAAACCTTTTTTCTTTCTGGATTTTGTGAAAGATGGAACAAAAAGGATTTCTTATGCTGCCAGTATGGGGAAAACTTCAGTTTCTCTCGAAAAGAAAAGTGAGTTTGCACGGCTTATAAAAAATTTTGATGCTATTTCAGTAAGGGAAGAGGATAATGCCAATGTAATATCCACTTATACGGATAAAGAAATAGCAGTTAATATTGACCCCACCTTTTTAATTACTAAAGAAGAGTGGCGCAGATATGAAAAAGAATATTCGATAAAATATCGATACATATTGGTATATTCAATTTATTGGGATGAAAAACTGAACAAAGAAGTAAAAAAATTATCTCGCGAAACAGGATTAAGAGTTATTTCAATTTCTGCTGGGTTAGACAAGGTATTTGCACATAAAAAGTTGTATGATGTAGGCGTTGATGAGTTTTTGTGGTTGATAGACCATGCAGAATATGTAATAACGTCATCTTTCCACGGAGTTGCTTTTTCGACGATATTCAATAAAAAGTATTCCGCAGTTGTAAATCCTAAGCTTCCTTCGAGAATACGAAATCTTTTTGAAATGTTATCGGTTCCAATAATTTCCATCGATGAGTTAAGTGATATGGTTTTTGATTATGAGTTGATTAATGAAAACATGAGATTAGAAAAAGAAAAAAGTTTGAATTTTTTGACAAAGGAGCTTGAATTTGAAAAATAATATCTCGGTTTTTAGTGAGTGTGCAAATTGTGGGGCGTGTTATAATATTTGTCCCACAAATGCTATAGATGTCATAGGCAATGGGTTATTTTATGAGTTAAAGGTTGATTCGGACAAGTGTATCGGTTGCGGAAAATGTATAACAGTTTGTCCAATAAATACTCCTGAGAAACATCAGTCGATTATTTCTGCTATAGGTGGTTTCAGTAAGAATTCAACTATGGTTAAAAAAAGTTCTTCAGGCGGTGCTTTTTCTGTTTTTGCGGAATATGTATTGTCAAATAACGGAATTGTTTTTGGTGCTGCTTTTAATGAGAATTCTCGTTATGTAGAAATTAAAAGTACAGATGAAGTGCCTTTAGATAAGTTGATTAGGAGTAAGTATGTTGAAAGTGAAGTTGGAGATTCTTTTATTAGAGTAAAACAACAACTTGATAATTCAAGACTTGTATTGTTTTGCGGATGCCCTTGTCAGGTTGCGGGGTTAAAAAGATTTTTAGAAAAAGATTATGACAATTTAATAACTTGCGATTTTAGTTGTGGGGGGTTACCATCACATAAAATTTATAATGATTATCTTGATGAACTCGAAAATAAATTTAACTCGAAAGTGGGATTTGTGAATTTCAGACCTAAAACTTATGGTTGGGAAACTTATGCTATAAAAGTTGAGTTTGAAAATGGTAGGGAATATAATTCTCTTTCTTTATTAGATCCATTTTTTGTTGGTTTTATACACAAGCATTATACAGTTAGAGAAAATTGCCTTACTTGTCGCTTTGCTGATAACCATTATGCAGACATAATTTTGGCTGATTTTTGGCTTTATCGAAAATTTTCTAGTTTACAAAAAGGTAATGGCTTGTCTTTGGTAATAATAAATTCTAATAAAGCTGAGAAACTTTTTAATATTGTAAAAGAAAAATTCGAGTTTGAAAACTTAGAACTTGAAAAAGCGGTTTACAACATAAAAAAGCCTAATTATACTGAAGAATTTAACATAAATAGAAAAATTTTTTTGGATACATATCAGAAAATTGGGTTGTCGGCAATCAACGACTACTTGCCTAAAAGATTTAGCAAGCTAAAAATTATATTCAAAAATACTATTAAAAAAATTCTAAAGCGTTAAAGCAAAGCATTTTGTAGTTCGAAAGGATAATTATAGTATATGAACGTGTTGAAAAACGCAATCATTAAAATTATATACAGTGCTTTGAGTGGGGAGCGGTTTGAGTTACCCGAAGATTTTTCAATAAGTGATGCATTACCGCTTATAGAGGCGCACAGGATAGAAACATTGGCGTATTACGGTGCGGTGAATTGCGGTATTCCTGCCGACAGTGAGCCGATGCAAAAGCTTTTCAGCCGTGTTTGTATGCAGGTTATGCAGAGTAACAATCAGATGCTTGAAATTGAAAAGCTGTGCAAGGCTTTTGAAGAAAACGGCGTTGATTATCTTCCTGTAAAGGGTACGCTTATAAAATCGTGGTACAAAAAGCCGGAACTTCGTTATATGAGCGATGCGGACATTTTAATAAAGGTTGAGCAGTACGATAAAATTAAACCCATAATGCAGAGCTTGGGCTATGACGAGGGGCCCGAAAGCCTTTGCGAGCTTATATGGAACAAGCCGTGGGGCTTGCACGCAGAGCTGCATAAGTCCTTAATTCCGCCGAGTGATGAGGATTTTTATTCCTATTTCGGCACGGGTTGGGAACGCGCGAAGCGTGTTTCGCCCGATAATAGCCGATATGAGCTTTCGGATGAAGACCATTTTATATTTGTTTTTGCGCATTTTACCCGTCATTATCGAAGCGGTGGCATAGGTATTAAGCACATGGCAGACTTGTGGGTGTACTCTAAGGTTAAAATCGAAATGGATTTCGATTATATTGCTGCCGAGCTTAAAAAGTTAGGGCTTTATGAGTTTTATCTCAATATTTTCAAAACGCTAAGGGTTTGGTTTGACGGCGGAAAATCTGACAGCGTCACAGACCTTATTACTACTGTTATTTTCGGTAGTGGTGCTTACGGTGTGCATAGCCGCGCACTGCTTTCGGACGCTGTAAAGCGCAGCAAGGCTACACAGAATGTTGACTCTGCGAAGCGTTCAAAAACACTTTGGCTTGTATTTCTGCCGTATAAATATATGTGTTTAAAATATCCTTTCTTGAAAAAATTGCCGTTCCTTTTGCCTGTTATGTGGGTTGTAAGAGGTGTTTCGGCGGTGCTTTTCAGAAGTGGAAACGTGAAAAAGAATTTTAATGAAGTTAAGGGCTTGGATTCGGGCGAGGTTGAAGAATTTCGCATGGCGCTTGAATTTGTAGGTCTTAAGCTTTAATAATTGGAGGAAAAAGCAATGTCTTTATTTGCAAATAAAACTTTGATGATTACGGGTGGTACAGGCTCTTTCGGTAATGCGGTACTCAACCGTTTTTTGCAGACCGATATAGGAGAAATACGTATTTTTTCGCGCGATGAAAAAAAGCAGGATGATATGCGCCATGAGTTTCAGGCAAAAATGCCCGAGGTTGCTGAAAAAATCAAGTTTTACATCGGCGATGTGCGAGATTTAGCATCGGTCAAAAACGCTATGCACGGTGTTGATTACATATTCCACGCCGCCGCATTAAAGCAGGTGCCATCTTGCGAGTTTTTTCCGATAGAAGCGGTAAAAACCAATGTAATTGGTACTGAAAATGTGCTCACTGCCGCAATTGAAGCAGGGGTAAAGAATATAGTTTGTCTTTCTACCGATAAGGCGGCTTACCCTGTAAACGCTATGGGTACAAGCAAGGCTATGATGGAAAAGGTTATTGTTGCAAAGTCGCGTACAGTAAGTCCGGACAAAACTAAAATCTGCTGCACCCGTTACGGCAACGTTATGTGCAGTCGCGGTAGCGTTATTCCGCTTTGGATTGACCAGATTAAGGCAGGTAAGGAAATCACTATTACTGAGCCTACAATGACAAGATTTATTATGTCGCTGGATGAGGCGGTTGACCTTGTGCTGTTTGCTTTCGAAAACGGACTTTCGGGTGATATTTTAGTTCAAAAGGCACCCGCTTGTACCATTGAAACCTTGGCAAAGGCGGTAACTGAGTTATTTAATCCTGATACTCAGATTAAGGTAATCGGTATTCGTCACGGTGAGAAAATGTACGAAACCTTGCTAACTAACGAAGAATGTGCAAACGCTACAGATATGGGTAACTTCTACCGTGTGCCTTGCGATAACCGCGGTCTTAATTATGATAAGTATTTTAAAGACGGCGATGTTGAGCGTAATCCGCTTACTGAATTTAATTCAAATAATACCGATTTACTGAATGTTGAGCAGGTTAAAGAAAAGCTTTTATCGCTTCAGTATATCCGCGATGAAATTAACGCCTTGGAGAAAAAATAAATGAACATACTTGTTACAGGTGCGAAAGGTTTTGTGGGTAAAAATCTTGTTGCGGCACTGAATAACATCAAAAGCGGTAAGGACCGCACAAGAAATATTGAAATCACAAAAGTGTTTGAGTATGATATCGACACCGATATTGCTTTGCTTGACGAGTATTGCGCCGAGTGTGATTTTGTTTTTCATCTCGCCGGTGTGAATAGACCTAAAGAGCAGTCGGAGTTTATGGAGGGCAACTTCGGATTTACTTCCGAGTTGCTTAATACTCTTAAAAAGCATAATAATAGATGTCCTGTTATGATTTCTTCTTCAATTCAAGCAGCGCTTGAAAACCCTTACGGTCTTTCTAAGAAAGCGGGGGAGGAGTTACTGTTTTCTTATGCAAATGAAACGGGCGCAAGAGCGCTTGTGTACCGCTTGCCTAATGTTTTCGGTAAATGGTGCCGCCCTAATTATAACAGCGCTGTTGCGACATTTTGCAACAATATTGCGAACGATTTGCCTATACAGGTGAACGACCGCAGTGTGAATATGACGCTTGTTTATATTGACGACGTTGTGGACGAGCTTATAAGGGCACTTTCGGGCGAGGAAAATTATGACGGTGAATACTGCAAGGTACCCGTAGAGCATAAAATCACACTTGGTGAGATTGTTGATTTGATATATTCCTTTAAAAATCAGCCTAAAAGCTTGGTTATGCCTGAGATACCGCGTGGAAGCTTTGAGAAAAAGCTGTATTCTACATATCTTTCGTATCTGCCGCGCGAAAAGGTGAGCTTTCCGCTTAAAATGAATATTGATGACCGCGGCAGCTTTACAGAGCTATTAAAAACCGAAAAATGCGGTCAGTTCAGTGTGAATATTTCTAAACCCGGCATCACCAAAGGACAGCACTGGCACAACACTAAGTGGGAATTTTTCATTGTGGTTTCGGGTAAAGGTCTTATACAGCAACGAAAAATCGGCACTGACGAGGTGCTTGAATTTAAGGTTTCGGGCGAGAAAATTGAGGCAGTGCATATGCTTCCGGGTTACACCCACAATATTATTAATCTTTCCGAAACAGAAAATTTGGTAACGGTTATGTGGGCTAATGAAAGCTTTGACCCGAGTAGGCCCGATACTTTTTTTGAGGAAGTGTGATTTATATGAAAACTGATTATAGTAATATTAGTTTTAAAGATAACGGCAAGCTCAAATTACTTATTATTGTGGGTACCCGCCCTGAGATTATAAGACTTGCCGCTGTTATAAATAAGTGCCGCAAGTATTTCGACTGTGTGCTTGCTCACACGGGACAAAATTATGATTATAATCTAAACGGTGTTTTCTTTAAGGATTTAAAGCTTTCTGACCCTGAGGTTTATATGGACGCTGTAGGCGATGATTTAGGTGCTACTGTTGGTAATATCATTAACTGCTCATATAAGCTTATGGCACAAATCAAGCCTGATGCATTGCTGATTTTGGGCGACACTAACTCCTGCCTTTCAGCGATTGCGGCAAAAAGACTGCATATTCCTATTTTCCATATGGAAGCAGGCAATCGTTGCAAGGATGAATGTTTACCCGAAGAAACCAACCGCAGAATAGTGGATATTATAAGTGACGTGAATTTGGCATACAGCGAGCACGCGCGAAAATATCTTCACGAGTGCGGACTTCCCAAAGAGCGTGTTTACGTAACAGGCTCGCCTATGGCGGAGGTTTTGCGCAATAATTTAGCGGATATTGAGGCTTCTGATATTCATAATAAATTAGGGCTTGAGAAAGGTAAGTATATTTTGCTTTCGGCGCATAGGGAAGAAAATATTGATACCGAGAAGAACTTTTTGTCCTTGTTTGGCGCGATAAATAAGTTGGCAGAAAAGTATGATATGCCAATTCTTTATTCCTGCCATCCGCGTTCTAAAAAACGGCTTTCAGAGAGCGGCTTCCAGCTTGACCGCCGTGTTATTCAGCATGAGCCGTTAGGCTTCCACGATTATAACTGTTTACAAATGAACGCTTTTGCGGTGGTTTCAGACAGCGGCACTTTGCCTGAGGAAAGCAGTTTCTTTACAAGCGTAGGTAAGCCTTTCCCTGCGGTTTGTATCCGTACTTCTACTGAGCGCCCTGAGGCACTTGATAAAGCCTGCTTTGTGCTTGCAGGTATTGATGAAAAGTCACTTTTGCAGGCGGTTGATACGGCGGTGACAGCAAACCTTGAGGGTGATTACGGAATCCCCGTACCTGATTATATTGACGAAAATGTATCAACTAAGGTTGTAAAGCTTATTCAAAGCTATACAGGAGTGGTTGATAAAATGGTGTGGCGAAAATAGAATTATGGCACGGTTTGACCGTGCCATTTTTTATGAAAAAATTGTATATTTACATTTTGGGGCAAAGATGGTACAATTAATAGGAACAAATGTTCAGAAAGGGTGGTTTGATTGGGCGAAAGAATAATACTTCATTGTGACCTTAACAATTTTTTTGCGTCGGTTTCGCTTTTGTTTAATCCCACACTTTCGGACTTGCCGGTTGCGGTTTGTGGTGATACGGAAAACCGTCACGGTATTGTACTCGCTAAAAATGAGTTGGCAAAGAAATTTAACGTTAAAACGGCAGAGCCTATTTTTGAAGCCCAGCGTAAATGTAGAGAGCTTGTAATTCTTCCGCCTATATATGAGGAATATGAGAGTTATTCTAAAAAAGCGCAGGAAATTTATGCGCGGTATACCGATTTAATTGAGCCTTTCGGCATAGACGAATGCTGGCTTGATGTTACAGGCAGTACTTTGCTTTTTGGAAGCGGAGAAGAAATTGCCCATAAAATAAGAAGAGATATAAAGATGGAATTGGGTATTACAATTTCGGTGGGGGTAAGCTTTAATAAGGTTTTTGCGAAGCTTGGCTCCGACCTTAAAAAGCCTGATGCTGTGACCGTTATTACAAGGGAGAATTTTAAGCAAAAGCTGTGGGGATTGCCGATAAGCGATTTGCTTTTTGTAGGTAAGAACACCGCCCAAAAGCTTAATTCAATTGGCATTAAAACTATTGGTGATATTACTCTTTGTGATGAGCAAACCCTTAAAAGATTGCTTGGTAAAAACGGTGTGGATATTAAAAGGCACGCTTTGGGTGAGGATAATTCGCCCGTAGTGTCTGTCACTGCCGATAGTAAGCCTAAAAGTGTGGGAAAATCTGTCACCTGCGGTAAGGATTTTACCAATAATGACGAGGTATGGAGAGCGTTTTTAGAGTTTGCTGAAACTATAAGCGATACTTTAAGACGGCATAAGCTTTACGCTAATGGTGTGCAGGTGCATATACGCACCTCATCGCTTGTGGTGAGGGAATTTAGCCTTACCTATAAAACCTCAACTAATTCTACGCTTACATTGGCGAAACGCGGGTTTGAGCTTTTTTGTAAAAATTATAATTTTGCTGAGCCGTTGCGCTCTGTAGGGCTTCGTGCTATAGGCTTGAAGGATGATATGACCGCCGTTCAACAGGATATTTTCGGTGACAGTGAACAGGAAATCGAAAATCAGCGGGTGGAGGACTCGGTTTATAAGGTTAGACAGAAGTTTGGAAATTCTTCAATAAAAAGGGGAAGAATAGTATAGACATTTTAAAGATTTTGTCGTATACTGTTAGTATGTTAAATTTTTAGGAGAATTATATGCGTTATACGAATGAATTTGATAGTGATAAAGACAGTATAGATATATACAGCTCAACCAGATATGAGGATATCTCTTCTACAAGCAAACCGCGCAAGCGTAAAAAGCGTAAGAAAAAATCGAAAGTAATCGCTATTATATGCATACTGCTTATTTGCTTGTCTGCAGTGGGTGTTGCGGTTTATAGCTACGCCTATTCGGTTATTAATAAGGTGGAGCGCGCACCGCTTGAAACTGAAGAGCTTGAGGAGCTTAATATTGTTACAAGCACCTACAGCGGTGTTAAGAATATCGCCCTTTTGGGAATAGATTCTCGACAGGATAATACTTCGGGCAGGTCGGATGCGGTTTTGGTGCTTAGTATTGATAAAAAGCACGATAAAATTAAGCTGATTTCGATTGCGCGCGATAGCTATGTTAAAATCGACGGTCACGGTCAGGACAAGATAACCCACGCGTATGCTTATGGCAAATCTACGCTGTTAGTAAAAGCCTTGAATAAGAATTTCGGGCTCGAGATTACTGATTATGTGACGGTAAACTTTTTTGAGTTTTCTCGTATTATTGATTATATCGGTGGCGTAAAGGTTGACGTTAATAAAAAGGAAAAAGACCATCTTAACAGCTATATAATCCCTAAACTTCGCAAGCAAACAAGTCTTAAATGTGATTCTATTTCAAGCACAGGGGAACAAACACTCACAGGCACACAGGCGCTTTGCTATGCGCGTATACGTAAAATAGACGGTGACATTGAACGCGGAAACCGCCAAAAAGAAGTGCTTATGGCAATGTTCAAAAAGGTAAAGAAGATGAATGTTACCAAGCTTCCAAAGGTGGCTGAAATGGTGCTTTCGGAGTGCCAAACCTCGCTTTCTACTAATGATATTATGAATATGGGACTTTGGGCAGTTGCATCAAACCCTGAGATTGAGAATATAAGTATTCCTAATGATAATGTTAAAGGCAGAGGTCAAATGATACGTGGCGCTTGGTGCTATGTTTATGATATTGATAAAGCTGCTGAGGAAATGAAAAAGTTTATTTTAGAAACAGAGCCTTTAACAAAAACTGAAGAAGAATAAAAAAAGAATGCTTGGATTAAACTCCAAGCATTCTTTTTAGTTTTCGTATTGCTCTTAAAGTAAAATGTCTTATAGGGTAGCTTAAACGGATATATACAACATAAAGCTTATAGGTGAAGCTTTTTTGACAGTCATAATATTTTCCGTTTCTATAAAAGCCTTTAAGCACACCCACGATATCGTCATTTGTTATATTTGTTTCATTGTAATAGGTATTGTCACCGCGTATTAAATAGCCGTTGTCGGTTATTTTTAAAAGGCGGTGCAGAACATATTCGTCTGTTTTGCCTTTTTTTCTGTATAACAGCACATCGTTTTCTTTAAGCGGTGCGGTTATTTTTTTGACAACTGCAATATCCTTATTATCGCGGAAGATTGGCAGCATACTTTTGCCAACCGTAAGACCTTGGATTTCATCCTTATCCTTAAAAACCTCCGCCGCTAATTTAAAATCATTTTCTAACATTCCAACACATCGGCTTCCTTTAGCTTTTCAATGAAATTATTAACCATCTGCTCTATATTTTGGTCGGCAGAAACCTCAAAATCGGTTTTAATAGCTTTAACGATATCTTTAACAGTGGTATCATCTTTAAGCTTTTCCATAATATACGCACCGGTGTCGTTTATTTTGATAAAACGGCTGTAATATTTAACGTTATCGCTTACAGCAATCGCAACCTTTTGTCCTGCAATATCATTGATTATGAAATCATATTTAAGCTTCATTGTTTTGCTCCTTAAAAATTGTGTTATACGCCACTTCTGCAGCTTCAAGATCCATATTGCAGGTTATTTTCCACAGATTGCAGGTGTTGAGCATTTTATTTATAAGAGTCACGGCATTAAAAGCGGCTTGTGGGTCATTACGTGGAATATATGCTTGTTTTAAAATGTCTTCAAGTACTTCTGATGGTTTTAGCGGTATGCAGGTGTTTTTCTCGCCACGTTCAATAAAACAAAGGTGTTTTAGGGGTACTCTGCCTGTTGTACCAAAGTTTTCTTTTCCGCACCATGGGGTGCCGTAGCCGTAAGGGTATTTTTCATTTTCAAAAAAGCGTATAAATGGTCTATCACCATTTACAATTATCAGCTTGTCGCCTAATAGCTTTTGCCATAAAAGTATGTGTGTGGTTTTGCCAGTACCACTAAGAGCGGCAAAAGCAACGCCTGTGCCTTCAATATCGATAAGTGCCGCGTGGAGATAAATAGTATTATTAAGCGGCAACCATTCCGAAACTTTATTTTGAAAAAGAGTGAACTCTAAAACATTTTCATTATGGATATTAGAGATGAGTTTTTTATGAGTGGCGATTTCTTTTTTTGATACTGAAAACGAAACCATAGGTGAAGAATCGGATTTAAAAGGTAAAAAGCGTTTTGAAGCAAATTGAGATAAATTTTTAAACTCAATATTAAAATCTGCTATACGGCATATCATTTGCTTACCTCGCTTTCTAAGTATATGTTTTTTCAAAAATTAAGACCGCAATAAATTTTGCGGTCTTAGTTTTAAATTATCTCCAAGGTGACCAACCGTCCATAGATTCTTTGTTGGGGTCAACACTTGATGTGCTTTCTGAAGAATTATCTGTTTCTTCAGAGCTGCTGTTGTCTGAGTTGTTGTCTGTCGAACTACTATCAGAATTGTTTTGAGAAGTGGCAGTTGAAGCGTCACTTGAAGTATTAGTAGTAGAACTACCAGCTTCTGAAACAGTTACTTTATCAGAAGAAGTATCATTCTTTGAGGAATTAACTTCGGTTTTTTCAATAACACTTCCTGTATCAAGATCAACAGTGATACTATCTTCATTCTCACCACCGATAACAATTTCATCGACACCTTGCTCCTGGCTTACAACAGGAGACGATGGTGTTTTTGGATTATCGTCTGATTTTCCAATAGCAACAATAGCCACTATTGCGATTACAACAACAACTAAAACAGAAACAGCAATTATAATTACTTTATTTTTCATACAAATAATCTCTTAAAATTCTTGATTAAAGGCCATCTGGATCATTATCAGGTGTAGTGTATGATGATGTGCCAGGACCCATATTTGAATCATCAGTATCGCCAACTAAACCTTCGCAAAGGAATTGCATAAGTTCAGCGGTAGGTTCTGTAAATTTATTATTCATTTAAATCACCTCATTAATAATTAACTTTAAGAGTATCAGCAAAGGTGGTCACTTCATCTTTTGTGAAATAACCAACAGCAGCATAATCTTCATTATCAGCTAAGTTGTATGCACGAACAGCGTACTCTATAGCACCATTACCTTGCCACATGAACTTAGTTTGAGCAACCTTATAAACTCTAACAGTATAATTTTCTTCGTTATAAGTGAAATTCATTTTAATAGTTGTATAAGTGTACTTACCATCAACTATTGGATTGTATTTGTCATGCAACTTATTGACTTTAGCAATCAATGTTGCATCATCAGTGTATTTCTGTTTGAGTTCAGCAACGTCACCAGCGATAAGTAATGTACCACGGTTTGTTGTATCGGCACCACAGTAAGTACCAAATTGGAGAGCAGGTGATTCGTCAACTTTAGAATCACTTACACCAAAGGTCATAATCTTGCTTTCAGGGATTAAGTACTGGGTGTATGAATACTCTGTGCCGGCAACAACTGAGAAGTTACCGTTGGCATCCTTTTCAGGATATGTATACTCATCGCCTACTTTATTATAAAGTGAACCATAGGGGATGAAGTATTTATTAGGTGTAGCAATTGTAGTACTTGTTGCTGCTTGATCTTTTACTTCTACAACGGGTTCTAATGCAAGTTCGGTAATAGAACCTGTTGTGTTAACAACATCAAACAAGGTTTTACCGTCGTCTGCAAATTCACCCTTAACAGCGATTGTAGCTTCTTCGTTTATAGTAGCATTAACTGTTAATGTGATTGATTCTGTACCTTCGGTTACTAATTCAACAATGTGGATTTCGTCCTTGGCTTCAGAAATAGTATAGTTGGTACCTAGCACTAACTCACGACCTGTGTTTGCTGCAACTGATTTGAATACAACATCATCTTCAGTAGTGATTGTAACATCCATACCTGCAACTTCAGCAAAATTGCCGAGTGTGATAGTGAAGTCACTATCTTTTTTTAGTTCCACTTCGATACTGTTAACAGTAACAGTAGGTTGTTTTGTTGTTTCTGCGAAAGTGTTCATTGCAAGCACGCCGAACAACATAGCGATGCTTAAAATAATGGCTAATACTTTTTTCATTGTGAGATTCCTCCTAAAACATTTTTTTAACGCAGAGAGTTTTCGCGTATTCTACCATTGTTTTATTCATTATACAAAAATTCAAAATCAAAGTCAATAGATTTTCGATTTATTTTTGTTGTTAATTTGACTTAAATTTTTCCAAATTTTTTGTTCAAGTTAATATATGTGCTAAATTTTTAGGTTTTTTAAGGCGCGAATGTGCAATCTTTCGGCGTGGCGTTTGCTGTAGTTGAGAATAAGGCCTATTTCCTCAAGTGTTTTTCCGAAGATATATTTTTGTATAAGGAGTTCTTTTAGGAGTTCGTCGTCGATAAGGGAGATTTTTTCTTCGATTTCACTGCGCACAGCCTCACATTCGGCAATCTGCTGTAGGTAGAGGTCTTTTTTTTTGGGGTTGATGTCAATCATTTCATTAAGGCGGTCGATTTTTGATTGCTGTAAGAGGTATGATTTTAAAAATTGCTTTTTATCCTTTGACATTTTTACGCTTCCCCTTTTTAACATTCATTACAAGCGCCACATACTGCCCGTAGCTAAGACGGGTGTTATTACGGCGGTTGTACTCTTCAACCTCTCGCACTACCTTATATATATAGCTCTCGCGTAAGAATTTATAACGTTTTTGTTCCTGACGCCTAAGTTTTTCTCCTTTGTTTTCGCAGGCGGTACTGCAGTATCTTTTCCGAGAAGCATTAAGCCGTGCGCCACAGCAGTGACAGTATTTAATTTCCTGCGGTTTATAATTTGTGCCTTTACAGGCGGGGCAGACATATAAAACCTCGTAGGGTGGGGAAGTAAGCCCGTGGGTTTCGGTCAGCGGTTTTGGGTTTTCAAATACAGTATTACATTCAAGACAAATGTACATAATTTCACCTCATATATAAGTTTCTATATATAAGGAATAAAAAAGATACCGTTTTGACAATATAATACGCGTGACGTTTTTATAATTTAATATACATAAATGTAAATAAGCGGAGGCGATTTGCCTCCGCTTATTATTAATCAAGTCTGTATTTTGTTTTATACATTTCGTAATCTTCCACGAAAGAGCTGTTGGAAGAGGATTTGATTTTGTTAAGATATTTATGTGTATCGAGCATATCGCTTGGCAGCTGCATAGTGTAAACCGCGATGTTTGAGCAGTGGTCGGAAACACGCTCGAAATTGGTTAAAAGGTCGGTAAAGATAAAGCCGAGCTCAATTGTGCACTCATTATTCTGAAGTCTTGAAATGTGGAGTGCTTTAAGCTGTTTTTTAAGCTTGTCCACAACCTGCTCGAGCGGTTCAACGTGGGAAGCGACTTCGGCATTATCGTCAATAAACGAATCAATAGTTATATTGACAATTTCCTTTACGGCGTCGGAAATAATACCGATTTCTTTTTTGCCGTCTTCTGAGAAGGAAATGTTTTTAATATGCATTTCCTCTGCGAGCTTACAAATATTAAGCGCGTGGTCGCCGATACGCTCAAAGTCACCTATACTGTGAAGTAGGCGAGCGGTCTGGTGGGATTCGTTTTCCGAAAGCTTATTATTGCTAAGCCTTACTAAATATGTACCGAGCTTATCCTCGTACTTATCGCTAAGAGTTTCTTCCTCGCGTATAGCGTCAACAGTGTACTGCTGATAATTGAAGATTAAATCAAGCGATTTTTTAAGTGAAGTGCGTGTAAGCTCTGCCATTTCGTTGGTAAGACGGCGGCATTCTGAAATTGCAAGGGGCGAGTTGTTGAATATACGCTCGTCCAAGAAAACGGTATGAGTTTGTTCTTCCTTATCGGGAACGACAAACTCGCAGAACTTAATAAGCAGCTTTTTAATAGGTAGAAGTAATACAGTGTTGATTGCATTGAATAATGTATGAACAATAGCAACGCCCACCATAGCAATTTCGGCAGAGAGAATACCAACGCCGAAGGCTTTGAGGATATACATTATAATCATACATACTAAGGAGCCGAAAAAATTAACCGAGAAGTGCATAATAACAACGCGTTTAGCGTTTTTGTTTGTGCCGATACTGCCGATTAATGCGGTAACACAGGTACCAATATTAGCACCGAGTACCAGCGGAATTGCCATTTCCCAAGTGATACCACCCGAAAGCGCCAACGCCTGAACAATACCAATTGTTGCGGCAGAGGACTGGATAACACCTGTAAAAGCAGTAGAAATAAGTAATGCTATAATCGGGCTTTTGAGGGTAGCAAGAAAGCTGTCAAAGCCGGGGAGAGTACGTACACTCAGCATTGAGTCGCTCATAAGGTCCATACCGCAGATTAAAATAGCAAAACCGATGAAGATATTGCCCAAATCCTTTTTCTTGTCCTTTTTTGAGAACATTTGCATAGCAATACCAAAAAATGCAAGAATAGGAGCGAAAACGCTGGGGTTAAGAATTTCGATATACCATTTACCCTCAAGACCGGCAAGGCTCAAAAGCCAAGCAGTAAGGGTGGTACCCACGTTTGAGCCCATTATCATACCGAAGGTATTGCCAAAGTCTAGAAGTCCAGAGTTTACAAGACCTACAAGCATAACAGTCATAGCGGACGAGGACTGAATTGCAACCGTAATACCTGCACCTAAAAAGAAGCCCAAAAAGTCATTGGCGGTTACCTTTTTCATTGTGCGTTCAAGACCGCCGCCTGCCATTGTTTCAAGTCCGCCTGACATTACATTCATGCCGAAAAGGAAAAATGTAAGACCTAAAAGCAGGGGGACAATCATTCCGGTTAAAATTTCCATATCTCTTTATCTCCTAAAAATTAACCATAGGAATATTAAAATTAAAATTCCAAAGCTTTTTCAATATAATCCTTAACCTCGGCAATCGGCATACGGACAGATTCCATAGTGTCGCGGTTGCGTACGGTTACACAGCCGTCTTCTTCAGACTCAAAATCGTAGCAGATAGAGAACGGTGTACCGATTTCATCCTGGCGGCGATAACGCTTACCGATAGAGCCTGCGTCATCAAAGTCAACATTGAAGTGTTTTGCGAGTGAGGAGTAAACTTCACCTGCTTTTTCGCTAAGCTTTTTAGAAAGCGGAAGCACTGCTGCCTTAAAGGGAGCTAACGCAGGGTGCAGGTGCATAACTACGCGAATGTTTCCGTTTTCGTCGGTTTCCTCATCATAAGCGTTGCAGAGGAATGCCAAAAGCACACGGTCTGCGCCTAATGACGGCTCAATAACATAAGGAACATATTTTTCGTTGGTTTCGGGGTCGAAGTATTCCATACTTTCGCCCGAATGGTTAGCGTGCTGTGTTAAGTCATAGTCTGTACGGTCAGCAACGCCCCACAATTCACCCCAACCGAATGGGAATAAAAATTCAAAGTCGGTAGTGGCTTTAGAATAGAAGCAAAGCTCGTCTTTGTCATGGTCGCGAAGACGCAGGCTGTCCTTATCCATACCGAGATTTAAAAGCCAATCACGGCAGTAGCCGCGCCAGAAGTCAAACCACTCAAGGTCGGTACCGGGCTTGCAGAAGAACTCAAGCTCCATCTGTTCAAACTCGCGTGTGCGGAAAATGAAGTTACCTGGGGTAATCTCATTACGGAAGGATTTACCAATCTGCGCTACGCCGAAGGGCACCTTTTTACGTGAGGTACGGGCAATGTTCTTAAAGTTTACGAAAATACCCTGTGCGGTTTCGGGGCGAAGATAGAGGGTTGAAGTGCTGTCCTCAGTAACGCCCTGGAAGGTTTTAAACATAAGGTTAAACTTACGGATATCGGTAAAATCGTGCGAGCCGCAGTCAGGGCAGGCAATGCCGTGTTCCTTAATATATTCAGCCATTTCGCTGTCGCTCATAGCGGCGGGGTTATCCGAAAGGCCGTTTTGTGCTACATAATCCTCTATAAGCTTATCTGCTCTGTGACGGGTTTTGCAGTTTTTGCAGTCCATAAGCGGATCCGAAAAGCCGCCCAAGTGACCTGATGCTACCCAAGTTTCAGGATTCATAATAATTGCGCTGTCAAGACCTACGTTGTAGGGACATTCCTGAACAAACTTTTTCCACCAAGCCTTTTTAATGTTGTTTTTAAGCTCAACACCAAGCGGGCCGTAGTCCCAGCTATTTGCAAGACCGCCGTAAATTTCGCTGCCTGCGTATACAAATCCGCGTCCTTTCGCTAACGCTACAATTGTTTCCATACTTTTTTGTGAGTTTTCCAAGACAATTTCTCCTTTATGACGCTTAAAAGTCAAATTTCTACAAATAATATAATATTAAAAAATTCCATGAAAGTCAATACTTGACATATTTTATTATATAGTTTATACTTTAATAATAGAATTTACGGAGGTGTAGAAGTATGGATAAAAGATATATTAAGCTTCACAATGTTGATTTTGACGATTTAATCAAGACTGTTGAAGAATGTAAGGGCGATGTTTATCTTGAAACCGCCGACGGAGATGTTTTGAATTTAAAATCCAAGCTTTGTCAGATGATTGGTCTTAGCACCATTCTCAGCAATACTGAGGTTGCAGAGGCTACCTTACGTTGCGCTAATCCCCAAGACGAAACTTTGCTTTTCAGATTTAATCTTTATGGCGAAGTGCCCGAAAAGGAGTAAGAAATGGCAGATAAGTTTTTAGAGTATAAGGGAAAGCCGCTTGTAAGAAGCGGGGATGAAATTTACTACGGTGATATGAGCGACAGCCACGTAGTGAAATTCACTATCCTTTCAAAAGATGCCCAGACTGATGAGCCAAACAAAATTAACATTAAGCTTTTAAAAAGCAATACCGAGCTTAGCGATAAGGACCGTATAGTTAAGGAAAGCACAAAGAATACTATGTTTGAAGCGCTCGATGTTGGGTTTGTATGGCTTGAAAGAACACTTAAGGCTTAATTTAAAAGGACTTGAAGAAAAAATTTTTCTTCAAGTCCTTTTTTCTATTTAAACATAGTATCAAAAACATCCTTAAGGTATGCTGCAGGCTCGATTCCTGCTTTTGTGGGAACATAGAAAATGCAGAAGCATAAAACTGCAATTGCCAAAAGCAGAATTACCGAAATGATAAGCAACCAGATACTAAGCGGTGAGGTTTCCTCCTCATCCTCTTCTTCGGTAAAATAGTCAGCACCGTATCCAAAGTCAGTATCATAGTCGTCGGTGTCGTCTTCCTCAAGCTCGGTAGGATTTTCGGTTTGGGGCTCGGTATAAAGGTCTATAACCTCAGGTGTGCCGTAGCCGTCTTCGTTTTCTTCGGGCTCGGTATCAATTATAAGCTCTTGGTCCTCGGTTTCGTAAAGCTCGTCCTCAGATTCCTCCTCGGTTTCGGTTATTATTTCTTCGGGTTCCTCGGGCTCTTGGGGTTGCTCGGGAGCTTGTTCTTCATCATTAGCCTCTTTTTGTACGCCTGCAAATTCCTCTACATAAGGGTGAATAAGGTCGTTCATAATGGTTTTGCGAACATTCTTGTTATCGGTAAGCAGTATAAGGGTTTGCGGACCGCTTTCTATTATGCAGCCGCCGAAAATACCGTCACTTGTAACAAGGGGAACGGAGTCCTTTATAACCTCAATCTCGATATCGCTGTTTATATTGTATGCCGCGTTATCAATTATTTCAACACTGCTGCCAATAGCGGCGGCAACGGTATTTATTATTCTTTCGTCAGAAAACAGCGGCGCGGTTATTATAATAATACGGCTTCGCGATACTGCACGCGAAAGAGAAAGCAAAAGGGTTTTCTTGTCGGAGCATTTGTCGTGCAGAAGACGCATTTTTCTGTAACAGCCGCAAAGGTTGAATTCCAACTCAAAATCGGCGTTTGTGTTGTAGTAAATAATGTCTGACTTGAAGTTTTCAAACATATCGGTTCTCCTTATTTTAAAAGTGTTATTACAAGATTAAGTAATTCTAAAACTGCGCTCTCGCGGACAAAGTTACGGTCTCGCGGCTCAATTTCGAGCTTATGCACAGCAGTGTGGTTTTGGTAGCTTATACCCACAAATACTACACCCGCGCTATAGCCGTCCTGTCCGTCAGGGCCGGCAACGCCTGTAACCGAAACGCCGATATCCGCGCTAGAAATACTGCGAACATTTTCTGCCATCTGTGCGGCGGTTTGTTGGCTTACGGCACCGTGCGTTTTTAGGGTTTCGGCATCGACCTTTAGAATACTATTCTTAATTCGGTTTGAATAGGAGGTTATGCCCATTTCAAAAACCCTTGAAGCGCCCGAAACGGCAGTAATATATGATGAGAGCATACCGCCTGTGCAGGATTCTGCTGTGGCGATTTTTAAGCGATTTGCTTTGAGTCGGCTTACTAATTCCTCAGCCGATTTTAAAATTTCGGTATTCAAGCTTTTAAACCTCTTATTCTATATAGCTGTATTCGGTCTGACTTATTGCTTTTTCAATAAGCTCTTCAATATTAAGCGTACTTTCCGCCTCGGCACAGGATTCCAGCGTGGGACGGGTTTTAGGATGCTTGGGGGTGAAGACCGTACAACAATCCTCATAAGGCAGTATTGAGGTTTCAAAGGTGTCTATATTGCGTGAAATGGTCACAATTTCTTCCTTATCCATACCAATAAGTGGGCGAAGCACCGGCATAGTTGTCACATAGTCGGTGGTGACAAGGGCGGGCAAGGTCTGGCTTGCAACCTGACCTAAGCTTTCGCCTGTGATAAGTGCAAGGCTGCCCGAATTTTTAGCTATCCTCTCGGCAATGCGCATCATCATACGGCGCATAATGAGTGTGAAATAGTCCTCGGGGCAATGCTCAGCAATCATATCCTGAATTTCGGTAAAGGGGACAATTGCAAGATTTATACAACCGCTGTAGCGCGCAACCTTTGAAAGCAGTGTTCTTACCTTAAGCTCTGCACGGGGGCTTGTGTATGGCGGACTTGCAAAATGTATAGCATTAAGTCTAAGACCGCGCTTTGCCATAGTCCAAGCGGCAACAGGGCTGTCAATACCGCCCGAAATTAAAATGGATGCGGTGCCTGCAGTACCGACCGGAAGACCGCCTGCGCCCTGTATTTGCTCTGCGCGTACATAGGCATTGGTATCGCGTATCTCAACAAAAACTGTGATATCGGGATTATGAACATCTACTTTAAGGTGATGGTATTTTGATAAAAGCATACCGCCAACCTCGCGGCAGATTTCGGGAGAGGTGAGCGGGAAGCGCTTGTCCGCGCGCTTGGCCTCTACCTTAAAGGTTTTCACCTTTTCTAAAGGCTCTCTTAAATATTCAACCGATTTTGTGAGGATATCCTCCATATCCTTTTCGCATACACACGCACGGCTGAAGCCTGCTATACCGAAAATCAGCTTTACGCGGTTTAAGGCCTCGGTAAAATCAAAGTCGTCCTCTTTAGGCTCTATATAAATAGCAGACTGTGCTTTTTTTATTGTTACTTCGCCTAAGCTTTTAAGTCTTCTGCGAATGTTTTTAATTAAAATATCTTCAAAGTTACAGCGGTTAAGACCTTTAAGGGCAAGCTCGCCGTTTTTAATAAGTATTATTTCTTTCATTTTAAGCCTTTCTGAGTTTTTTTGTAGCGTTTATAAGCTCGGTCACAAGGGTGTCAATATCCTGCTTTGTGTTAAAGCGTGAAAAGCTGATACGAAGTGCCGAGTCAATTTCTTTATTACTTTTTCCCATTTCCTTTAAAACATAGCTCACGTTACCTTTAGAGCAGGCACTTCCGCTTGATACAAAAATATTTTTGCTTTCTAAAAAGTGGAGCAATGTTTCAGAACGGTAGCCGTTAACCGAAATGTTTAAAACGTACGGCAAGCTTTCTGTGGATGAGTTGATGGTGGCTAAATTGTTTTCAAGAAGTTTTTCTATAGTGTAATCATAAAGCTCGCGCTGAATATCGAGCTGGTTTTGAAGGTCGGGCAAATCTGCCACAGCGCCGTGTAAGGCACAGATAAGCGGAACACATTCAGTGCCAGAGCGCATACCGTTTTCCTGACCACCGCCTATAAGCAAAGGGGCTATATGTGTGCGCTCAGAACAGTACAAAAAGCCAACACCCTTAGGCGCGTGGATTTTGTGACCGCTGGCGGTTAGCATATCTACACCCAAAGCCTTAACGTTTATAGGCATTTTGCCAAAGGCTTGCACCGCGTCACAGTGGAAAAAGGCATTTTTTGCGAGCTTATGTGTAAGCTCTGCGGCTCGCTTTACAGGCTCAATAGCGCCCGTTTCATTATTAACAAGCATAATGCTTACAAGCACGGTTTTATCGTTAAGTGCTTTTTCAAGCTCGGAAAGTGAAATAACGCCGTTACTGTCGGGCTTTAATAAAACAACCTCAAACCCAAATTCTTTAAGGCTCTCTGCCGCCTTTAAAACCGAGGGGTGCTCTATAGCTGTAGTAATAATTCGGTTCCCGCGGTTTTTGCGGTGCAAAGCCGACATTATAGCAGTGTTATTCGCCTCAGTTCCGCAAGAGGTGAAAATAATCTCCTTAGGTGAAGCGTTTACCGTTTTTGCAATACATTCGCGCGCCTCATTTACCGCAATTTCGGCATTCATACCCAAAATATGCAAGGAGGAGGGGTTGCCCCAGTTACTTTCAAGCGCGTTGTTCATATATTCAATTGCTTTACCACAAGGTTTAGTGGTTGCACTGTTATCAAGATAAACTATATTGTTCCACCCCGTTCCGTATATACATAAAAAATTATACTATACCGAGTAAAAAATTTCAATAAGTATCATAAATATTTTTTAAAATGAGTATCAATAAATAAAACAAATAAGGATTTGCGGTATGGATAATATATTTTTAAAGCTTGAGGCTATTATTTCGGGAATGCTCCCATTCACTTTTTTGGTTGTTGCAGGGGTTTATTTTACGTTTAAAACCCGCGGTGTGCAAATCAGAAAGTTTTTTACGGCAATAAAATTTTCGCTAAGTCAAAAAGACAAAAGAGGTGACGGAATTTCCTCCTTTGGTGCGGTTTGCAACTCTCTTGCGGCTACGGTGGGTACAGGCAATATTGCGGGGGTTGCGGCGGCAATCTCCATAGGCGGTGCGGGAGCGGTTTTCTGGATGTGGATAAGCGCGCTTGTCAGTATGGTGGTAAAGGCGGTAGAAATAGTTGTAGCGCTTCTTTACCGAAAAGAAAACGAATACAAAGGCGGACCGATGTATTATATAAGGGACGGCTTAGGCAAAGGCTTTGGCGTGTTGGCAGTGATTTTTTGTATTGCGGGTATTTTTTCGGCATTCACTACAGGCAATATTACCCAGATTAATGCCTGTGTTTCGGTAATAGGGCAAGGCGATTTTATAAAAGTGATAATTGGCTTATGCTTTTTTATAGCCGTAGCGGTGATTATATCGGGTGGTGCCAAAAAAATCACCGCATTTACAACTGCGGTGCTTCCCTTAATGGCGGTTTTGTATATTATTTTTTGCTTTGGTGTGATTATAAAAAATTATAGGGTTATAGATGACGCGCTTTTGAGCATTTTAAAGGGTGCTTTTTCACCGCACTCGGTAACAGGCGGTGCGGTGGGCTCGGTCTACTGTACGGTTATAACGGGTGCGCAAAAGGGTATTTTCTCAAACGAGGCGGGGCTTGGCACGGCAGGGCTGGCGCACACCGCCGCACAGGACGCCAAGGCTGAAACGCAAGGCTTTTTCGGTATATTTGAAGTGTTTGTTGATACAATACTTATCTGCACTCTCACAGCATTGACAATTCTTTGCAGCGGAGTTATTATAGATTATGAGAGTGTTGCATCAAGCGGTCTTGTAAGCAAAGCACTTTCCACCCTTTACGGCGGCTTTGCGCCTGTGGTGCTTGCGGTAATGCTAAGCCTTTTTGCAGTTTCAAGCGTTATTGGTTGGGCGGCATACGGTATAAGCTGTGCTGAGTTTTTGTTCGGTAATAAAGGCAAAAGAGTGTTTACGGTTATATATCCGTTTTTTTGTGTTATCGGCGCGGTAGCGCGGGTGGATTACGCCTTCCGCTTGGCAGAATTTTTTAACGGAATAATGTTAATAATAAACGTTTTTGCAGTCTTAATGCTCTCACGG
Source organism: Clostridia bacterium (assembly GCA_017516445.1). Taxonomy (GTDB): domain Bacteria; phylum Bacillota; class Clostridia; order Oscillospirales; family Acutalibacteraceae; genus UBA737. The sequence goes on along the minus strand of JAFXCZ010000011.1, from coordinate 5,458 downwards.
CCTGCAATTTCGGTTTTAAAAGGAGAACAAAATGAAGCAAAGAATACAAGCCTTAAGGGAAAGCTTAAAGTCGGGTGAAGCGGCTATCATTTTCGATAGCTTTAACCGATTTTATTTTACAGGCTTTCGCTCTTCGGCAGGAATTGTAATAATAACACCCCAAAATGCATTTTTTCTTATAGATTTTCGCTATTTCGAAAAGGCGAAAAAGGTGGTTTGCGATATGGAGGTACATCTTGCTACCGACAGCTATAAGCAAATGGCAGAAATCTTGAATAAAGAGAATATAAAAGAGTTATTTTTAGAAACCGAAACAATCAATCTGTCGGTTTATGAGAGGCTTAAAGAAAGGCTAGAGGAGATTACAATCTCAACCAACAGTAAAATACAAAATAGTATTAATCTGCTGCGTTCTATTAAAGAGGAAAATGAGCTTGAAAGCATAAAAGCCGCACAGGAAATTACTGATAAAACCTTTAGTTATATTCTAGATAAAATAAAGGTAGGCAAAACCGAAAGGGAAATAGCGCTCGATATGGAGTTTTTTGCACGTAAAAACGGTAGTGACGGGGTTGCCTTTGATTTTATAGTGGTTTCGGGTAAAAATTCGTCCCTGCCGCACGGCGTGCCTACCGATAAGCAAATACAAAACGGTGATTTTATAACAATGGATTTCGGCGCGAGGGTGAACGGCTATTGCTCGGATATGACGCGCACCGTTGCTGTGGGGGAAGTTACCGACAAACAGCGCAAGGTTTACGAAACTGTTCTAAAGGCACAACAATTAGCCTTTAAAAAGATAAAGGCAGGTGCGGTATGTAAGGATATTGATGCTGCAGCGCGTGACTTTATTGATAATTCGGGCTTTGAAAACTGCTTCGGCCACGGGCTTGGACATAGCTTAGGACTTGAAATTCACGAAAACCCTGCCTTTAATACGCGGGACACCTCGGTTTTGAAAAGCGGTACGGTTATGACGGTTGAACCCGGTATTTATTTAGAAAGTGAGTTTGGCGTAAGGATTGAAGATATGGTACTGGTGACCGACAGCGGTTATGAGAATTTTACTAAAAGTTCGAAAAAGTTAATAATATTATGAAAAAGGCTGTCTTACAAGCGGTAAGACAGCCTTAAAATTATTCAGCCTTTATTGTTTTGCTTTTACGGTTTTGTATAGCCTCTTTTAAGAGGGTGTACAAAAGTGCCGAAACGGGAACACCGATGAGTGCGCCCAGTATTCCGCCCACATTACCGCCTACAAGCACTGCGCTTATAACAATTACGGCAGGAAGTCCTACCGCTTTACCTACAACGCGCGGATAGATAAGGTTACCCTCAATTTGCTGAAGCACTAATATAAAGACGATGAAGAAAAGGGCTTTTATCGGGTTTGTGATAAGGATTAACAAGAAGCCGATTGCAACACCTGTAAATGCGCCCACAACGGGAACTAACGAGGTTACAGCAATTAAAACCGAGATAATCGGCGCATTGGGGAAGCGGAAGATAAGCATACCTATATAGCAAAGAACACCTAAAATAACCGCTTCGGTAAGCTGACCGCCAATAAATCTTGAAAAAGAATTTGAAGCGTGGGATGCTAAATGATAAATGCCGTTTGCGGTTTTGTTGGGTAAAAATGAATTTATAACACTTTTCACAAAACCGCCAATGCGTTCCTTTTGGGCTAAGATATAGATTGAGATAATGATACTGAAAAGGGTGTCGTAAACACCGCCTACAACCGAGGAGGTAATATCTATAGCGCCGTCGACAATGTTGTTTGAATAAGCCGAGAAAATTTCCTGTAAAGCGCCTGTAAGCGCGGCAAAATCAAGGTTTATGGTGGGCACTTTGCTTTCGGGAATATTAAATCTTGCGGCAAAATCTACGAGCCATTCGCGTGCACTTTCAAGAAAGGCGGGCAGATTTTTAACAAGGTAAAACACTGTGTCAATAATATCGGGTATTATTACCAAAACTAAAAGTGAAATAAGACCGAATGCGAGAACATAGGTAAGAATCAAGCATACGGGACGCTTCATTTTTTGCACAAATTTCCGCTTTGCCTTGTCCATAAAAAAGAATACTTTATTTTCAAGTGCATTAAGCAAAACGTTGAATACAAACGCAATACAGAATGCGGCGATAATCGGGCTTATAAAGGAATAAAGCTTTGAAACAAATCCAAACACGCTTGACATATTGAAAACACCGCAGACAATAATTGCAGAGAAAAATACCAGTATAAGTATTTTTTTAATATTTTTACTGTTCAGTTCCATAATCGCTCTCCTGTGTAGAGTGTGTTTTTGGTGCCTTTACATTGGCATTTGCAGAAGCATCGAAGCCCTCGGTGCTTTCTTTCATAAATAGAATTTTAATGGTAAGAATCAGTAGCTTGATATCTTGTATAATAGAGTAGGTTTCTATATAGATAAGGTCCATATTAAGCTTATCCTTAGGGCTTGTGTTATACTTTCCGTACAACTGCGCGTAGCCTGTAATACCGCCCTTTACTTTATGGCGAAGCTCAAATTCGGGGTAAGCATTGGAATATTCATAAACGTTTTCAATTCTTTCGGGACGCGGACCTACAAGCGACATATCGCCCTTAAGCACATTTATAAGCTGCGGCAATTCGTCCAGACGGCAAGCACGGATAACCTTGCCCACCTTTGTTATGCGGTTGTCGCCCACTTCAGCTTTTTTTGCGCCGTCCTTATCGGCATCAACTATCATCGAGCGGAATTTCAGCACGTTAAATATCTTTCCGTCCTTTGTAATGCGGTTTTGCTTAAAGAAAATCGGACCGCCGTCGTCAAGCTTAATTGCAATTGCAGCTATAAGCATAAAAGGACTGGTTATAAGAAGCGCTAACGCCGAGATTATAATATCCATTACCCGTTTTAGTATAAGCTGTTCGGTAGTTAGTCCGCGGTTGCGGCTCATAATAACGGGGGTGTCGCCAATCTGGATTTCATAGCTGTGGTTTATAATAATATCGGTTATAGCAGGCAGCATATAAATTCGTTTCTGGTTGGCGTAGCAGTAAGCATAAATCTGTTTTTCAATGTTTTTATCAATATCGCAGATTATAACCCCGTCATAAGGAAAGATTGCTTTTTTAATATCCTCTATAGAGGTGGAATTTGCGTTTATGCCACGCTCTATTTTAAAGCGTTCGGGAATATGGCTCATACGGTTTATAAGCTTAAAGCCTGTGGCATCATCGCCGAAAACCGCAACAAGACGTCTTGCAGGGTAGAGCTTAAAGTAAACCGTGTTTGCACACGCACAGCCTATAAAGGCGATAATAATCTGAAAAATAACATTTATAAGCAGTGGGGGCACTGCAACCATTTCACGTGCGATAAGGCTTAGCTCCAAGTACATCAAAAAGTTTGTCAGCAGTATCGAAAGCGAAAAGCTGTAAATAAGCTCATGTATGCGGTAAATGCCAATTTTGAATGCGCCGTAAAGCGAGCAGAAAATAAAAAGAATAAACACGAAAGAGAAGATAACAACATAGTTACCGTTACGGCTGAACAATGAAGAGGTATAGTTTGTTACCCATGTTTGTATAAAAGAAAAGGTAATAGATGCTATAATAAGTATCTTTATCAAACGCATTACTGTTTTGCGGAAGTTAATTAGATTGTTCAAAGCTTTTCACATCCTAAACCTTAAAAATGTTTTCAAAAGAAAAATTCTTGCTTTTGAGGGTTAAATAAAGCGGAACCCCTAATCCGTAGCAGGCAATCAGCTGTCCCAAACCTACCTGCAGTGCCGAAATTATAAACCCGTACAATGTAAAGCCCTCTGGCAAGAAGAAAAATGCGATTTCCAAGCCTATTATTACGGCATTTATCACAACGGGTGGTAAAATAGCCAAAAGCGGAAGCTTTTTAAATTTAATATCGCGTAAAAGATAGGTAAGCACTGCCGCAATAAAGGTGGCAAGTGTGCCGAAAACCATATCCAATAAATTAAACGAGCCTATATTTGCAATAAAGCAGCCTATCGTAAGACCGGGTATTGCGGCAGGGGTAAAAAGCGGCAAAACGGTCAACGCTTCTGAAAAACGCACCTGTATAGGTCCGTAAGAAAGACCGAAAAAGTTACCGAAAAATGTGAGAGCGGCATAAACTGCAGCAATAAAAGCCGCAGTGGTTATAAAGCGTAAGTTCTTCTTTTTTGTGGACATAAATTCCCATCCTAATTATTATTACACTTATTATATACCCATTTGTAAAATTTTTCAATTATTTTATCATAAAGAGTAGTTAAAATATAAAATTACAGCATCCGAAGCTGTAAAGGCCAACGAATGCTGTTTTGCTCTTATATTCTTAAATTTATAAAACGAGAGAGGGAGCAGAGTAAACTCTGCCTGCAAGCTCTTGGTTAAGCATATAAAGGCTTTTCGGGTCAGTGCCGAACAATTCCATTTTGGTAATCAAATCGTTAGCGTTAGTTTCCTCTTCGCCCTGCTCCTTTACAAACCAGTCAAGGAACTGCATTGTTCGGAAGTCCTTAACCTCGTAAGCAGCGGCATAAATATCGTTTATAAGGGAAGTGACATATTCCTCGTGCTCAAGGCCGGCTTTTAATACATCCATGTGGCTGTTTAGCACCTTATCGGGCTTAGCAATTGCTTCAAGTGTAACCTTTTGGTTTTCGTTTTGAAGGTAGGTATAAAAAAGCATTGCGTGGTCTCTTTCTTCCTGTGCCTGTATCATATACCAATTTGCAAAACCGTCTAAGCCTGCGTCTTCAAAATAGTTTGAAAATTCGAGATACAGATATGCAGAATAAAATTCTTTATTAATTTGCTGATTAAGCAGTTCATGTACTTTTGCGTTCATAATTAATTCCTCCTTGTTTTTCTTAATTATATCTTATTGGGTTTAATAATTCAATAAACAAATTGTTAATACTGTGTAAAAATATTTTCACCTAACGCTTAGTGCTCTCTTTGTTAGAATCCTAATTTTTGCGTTTTCGAGTTATCTGTTCGTGCCAAAGGCACACATCAGCTTTTTCATTCTTCACTATTACTTATTACTTAATCGACAATTTTCGAAAGAGAATAGTGAAAAGTGAAGAGTTAATAGTGAAAAAGTAAAATCGACAAGTTCCTGTCGAAACTTGTCGATTTTGGCCCGCCCGAAGGGATTTTGTCCCGGCGCTCCCGCGCCTATCGCCTCGCTGCGCTCGTTGCCACGTCGGCGAAAACAACCATTTAGGTTGTTTTCTTCCGCTTCGCTCCCTCCTTGTTCGAATCCCTTTCAAACGGAAAAAGAGAGCACCAACCACAAGGGTTGTTACTCTCTTTTTTGGAAAGGGAGCACAAATTCGAACCCCTTTGATTTTTTGACCTATGTGTTCGAACCCCTACATATTTTGAAACGATGTTGATAATAGTGGTTTTTCAAAAGAGACCTTTATTGTATTT
>JAFXCZ010000010.1 GCA_017516445.1 Clostridia bacterium | reverse complement strand
TTGGGACGGGTTGTTACTGCAAAAACGCCGAAAACCCGCATAAACACTGACTTTTTTGCAATTTTTTCTCTTTGTGTTTTTGTATCGCGGAAAATTTTGATACAAAAACACAAAAAATCAGGTGCTTGTTTTTCGCAAAATTAAAAACCCGAAAACCCGCATAAATACTGGGCTTTTGGCACATTTTAGAGTAGAGAAAAGGAGTAAATATATGAAGGCAACAGGTATAGTTCGTAGAATAGATGACTTAGGTCGTGTGGTGATTCCTAAAGAAATTAGAAGGACTATGCGGATTCGTGAGGGAGATCCGTTGGAAATTTATACCAGTGCGGGTGGGGAAGTGATTTTTAAAAAATATTCGCCGATAGGCGAATTGTCGGTATTTGCTTCGCAATATGCTGAGGCGTTGGCGGTTTCGACTGCGCTTCCCGTAATAATTTGCGACCGCGACCATTGTGTTGCGGCGGCAGGAATTTCAAAAAAAGAGACACTTGAAAGACGCATAACGCCCGATTTAGAGCAAATTATGGAAAACCGCAAGATTGAAAATTTTGACGATAAAAGATTTTTGGCGCTTGAGGGTGTTGAGCGCAATATATGTGTTGCGGCACCAATAATAATTTCGGGCGACATTGGCGGAGCGGTGGTAATGCTTTCGGGTGAAAAGGGTGAAAGCTCAACCGATACGGATATAAAATTGGCGACTGTAGCTGCTTCGTTTTTAGGTCGGCAGATGGAATCTTAAAAAAGCCCTAAAGCGTAAAAGCTTTAGGGCTTATGTCGAAAAATGGGAGTATTTGTCAAAATCGTGAATTTATTGCAAAAAAATGTTGACAATTTTGGCTAAACGTGGTAAAATTACTGTGCAAAAATCTCTGACTTGTAACACAAGCCAGAGATTTGGAGCTGAAGATGGGACTCGAACCCACGACCTGCTGATTACGAATCAGCTGCTCTACCAACTGAGCCACTCCAGCATACTTAATTATTATATCAATATTTGGCTTAACCGTCAAGTGAAAATTGAAAGGTGATTAATAATGGATGAAATTATTAACAAGCGGATACGTGAATACCGTGAAAAAGCAAAAATGACACAGGAAGAAGCAGGGGCAATTCTTGGTCTTAAGCGCAACGCCTATTCCGCAAAGGAGGGCAAGGGTAAATTTACTGTTGGCGAAGTTAAGGCTTTGGCAAAAGAGATGGATATCGACCCTGACCTTATTTTTTACGGCGAAAAGAAATTAGATTTTTCACCGGTAGAGCCAACGATAATTACAGTTAATGACCCATTCAAAGAAAATCCTTTTTTATCGGAAGGACCGAAAATTACCATTACATACGAAACGGGTAATTTTACGATTACAAATGAGGAAAAGAATATTGTAACGATTTTCCGCAATCTTGATGAAGAAAAAAAGAATAAAGTAAGAGATTTGCTTCTCCAGTTGAAATAATTAAAAAATCCGTCCGAAAGGACGGATTTTTTAATCATCTAATCTGCATTTGCAACGCGCAAAAAAGTAAATAAGGATAATTGCCAACAAAAGACCGATAGCAAAAATTGCCAAAGGAATAATTGCCTCTATAACCGTTGTGACGAACTGTGCGCCGAGTATTCCGCCGACAACCAGCGCTAAAGCAATAGCCAAAACGGCGAGAATTTTATTAACGCAGGCACGTGCCTGACAGGAACAATTACTGTTTGACAAAGTTGCACTTCTGTTATCTAACATACTTCCACACCCTTTTAAATTTTGACTCAAGGTCAATACTATTATATGTGAAAGTAGGACAGGTGTTAATTACTTCATAAATTCATACATAGCGCGGTAGCACATATAAACGTCAAATTTTGCGGTGGTTTCAAAGGGGGCGTGCATTGAAAGTACAGGGACACCCAAATCCACAACGTCAACACCCATATTTGCAATATACATAGCCACTGTTCCACCGCCGCCTGCATCTACCTTGCCAAGCTCGCCCGTTTGCCAGATTATACCTGCCTTATCGAGCATATTGCGTACGTAAGCTACGTATTCGGCTGAGGCATCAGATGTACTCGATTTGCCGCGTGCGCCCGTGTATTTTGTAACCACAACGCCGTAGTTTAGCATTGAGGCATTACGGCGTTCCGAAACATCCTGAAACGTGGGGTCAAGCCCTGCATTAACGTCAGCCGAAAGGCATTTTGAATTGCGGAGTGCTACTGTATGGTCAGCATTTTGCATTTTTGCAATATCGCCGATTACGAAACGCAAGAAATCTGATTCAAGGCCTGTATTTCCCATTGAGCCGATTTCTTCCTTGTCAGCAAGTATAGCAATGGCGGTTTTCACGGGAGCCTCAACCGCTAAAATTGCGGTAAGGGCGGGGTAGGCACAAACGCGGTCATCCTGACCGTAGGCACCAATTAGCGAACGGTCAAAGCCGATGTCGCAAGCCTTAAAGGCAGGCACCATTTCAAGCTCTGCCGAGAGGAAATCCTCTTCCTTTATACCGTATTTTTCGTTTAAAAGCTTTAATATATTAAGCTTTACAAGCTCACTGCCCTCATCAGCCTTAAAAGGATGGCTTCCGATAAGCACGTTAAGCTCCTCACCCTTAATACCCTCGGCTAAGGTGCGTTTGTTTTGCTCGGTAGCAAGGTGGGGGAGAAGGTCGTTTATGACAAACTTAGGCTCATCCTCATTTTCACCGATACATACTTCTTTAACTGTGCCGTTCTTCAACGCAAAAACACCGTGAAGCGCTAAGGGTATAGCAGTCCATTGGTATTTTCTTATACCGCCGTAGTAGTGGGTTTTAAAAAGAGCCAGTTCAATTTCTTCATATAATGGGTTGGGTTTTAAATCAAGACGGGGTGAATCGATATGTGCGGCGGTGATATTAGCGCCGTTTTCTATAGTTTCTTTACCAATTACCGCAAGGGCAATTGTTTTACCGCGGTTATTGAAATACACCTTATCGCCGACGTTATATTTTTTGCCGATCTCGAAGGGGACAAAACCTTTTTGCTTTGCCATATCAACCGCAATTTTCACTGCCTCGCGTTCGGTTTTTGCATTATCCAAAAACTTTTTATAATCCTTGCAGTATGCATCGGCTTTCTCTAAAACCTCTTCTTTAGAAATTTGTCTGCCGTTTTTTCTGCTGTAAAATAATTCTTCCTTTAAAGTTTTGATATCACTCATAAATCTTCTCCTAAAATTTCTGAAATAAGGTGTTTAAATTCACTTAAAAAAATGTCTTCGGAATGGTTGTTGTATATTATATAGTCTGCATTTTTTAAATAAAAATCATCATCTTTGCCTGCAGACATACGCAAAAGCGCTTCTTCTTTAGTTATACTGTCCCTTTTAATTATTCTTTCAAGGCGGTTTTGCTTATCGCTTAAAACGGCTATGGTTTTAAAGCAGATTTCGTTAATTCCGCTTTCAAAAAGTGTAGGGGCATCTAATAAAATTTTGCCTTGTTTTGTTTCATTTAGTACAAGTTCTTTTATAAAAGGAAAAATAGTATCATTTAAAAGTGCGGTTTTCTCTTTTGAAGAAAATGCAATTTTTGCAAGCGCTTTTCGGTTGAGTGTCCCGTCGGTATTTAAAATACCCTTGCCGAAAGCGGAAACTACGGCTTTTAGTCCGTCGCTGTCTTTTTCTACCGCAATCCTTGCAATTTTATCACAATCGACAAGCTTTAGTCCAAGCTCTAAGCAAGCCTTGCTCGCACTGCTTTTTCCCGAGCCTGTGGGACCTGTGAGGCCTATTATAATGTTCATAATTTTATCACCTTAAATGCCGCCGCGCGAATTAATCGGTTATAAACCGCAAGACCGATTCCGTTTTTTTCGGGGGCGTGTATATAAACTGCGTTTGCACCCATAGAATCAACCTCGCGCAGTGTTGCAAAAATATTTTGGGCAAGGCTTTCGGGGGTAGCACCGCTTCCGTACACGATTTTTGGGATTTTAATATTCTCGATTTCTTCTAAAAAGCATACGGCAACAGCGTTTTCTTTAGTGTTAACAAATTCGGCAAAGGCGTCACCTTCTACAAGAAAGGTTTCGGTTTTAGGTGCGTAGTGCTTGTATTTCATTCCCGGTGAAGAGGCTTTCTCGCCCGATTTAAGCTCCGACAGGACAGCCTTATCAACCTTTATATCGGGTAAAATTTCGCGAAGCTCTTCAAGTGTGACACCGCCCGGTCTTAAAAGCACGGGGTGCTCGCCTGTAAGAGAAATTACGGTAGATTCAACACCTACATTACAGTCTTCACCCATAATTACCGCATCAATTTTGCCGTCTAAATCATTTATTACGTGGGTGGCGGTTGTAGGACTGGGACTGCCCGAAAGATTTGCCGACGGTGCAGCAAGGGGGAGTCCGCTTACCGAAATAACCTCTTGTGCTACGGGGTTTGAGGGCATTCTTACCGCAACGGTAGAAAGCCCTGCAGATACGCACGGGGGAATATTATCGGTTTTATTTAAAACTATTGTAAGCGGTCCCGGCCAAAATTTTTCGGCAAGACGGTAAACGCTTTTTGGTATATCTGTTGCTATTTCGTTTAGCGAATTGATATTCGCAATATGGACTATAAGCGGATTATCCTGCGGTCTGCCCTTGGCTTTGAAAATTTTAGAGATGGCGTTTGGGTTATAGGCGTTTGCTGCAAGTCCGTAAACCGTTTCGGTAGGGATTGCCACAATGCCGCCGTCCTTTAAAATTTCACAAGCCTTAATAATTCCGCTTTTATCGGTGGTAAGCCTTTGTGTTTTCATTTTAAGCTTCTTCCTCAGCCTTTAATGCTTCCGTACGGTAGTGTGTGATGAGTGCATCTACAACCTCGGCCATATCGCCGTTCAAAATCTGGTCCAATTTATAAAGGGTAAGACCGATTCTGTGGTCGGTAACTCTGCCCTGAGGATAGTTATAGGTGCGAATACGCTCACTGCGGTCACCCGTACCAACCTGATTTTTACGGTCGGATGCAATAGCTTCATCGTGCTTTCTTTGTTCTTCGTCTAAAAGGCGCGAACGCAGAATTTTTAATGCCTTATCCTTGTTTTTAAACTGGCTTCGTTCGTCTTGACATTCAACCACAGTACCTGTAGGTATGTGGGTTACGCGGATAGCAGATGAGGTTTTGTTAATATGCTGACCGCCCGCACCTGAGGAACGGAAAGTATCAATTTTAAGGTCTGCGGGGTTGATTTCAAGCTCAACATCGTCAGCCTCGGGTAAAACCGCAACTGTAACGGTTGAGGTGTGAATACGGCCTTGTGTTTCGGTGTCGGGCACACGCTGAACGCGGTGAACGCCGCTTTCGTATTTAAAGCGTGAATAAGCGCCGTTACCCTCTATCATAAAGCATATTTCCTTATAACCGCCAAGCTCGGTTTCGTTGGCGCTCATAACCTCTACCTGCCAACGATTAGCCTCGGCATACATTGTATACATACGGTAAAGTGAGCCCGCAAAGAGAGCTGCCTCCTCACCGCCGGCACCGCCGCGTATTTCTATAATAACGTTTTTATCGTCATTGGGGTCTTTGGGGAGAAGTAAAAGTTTTAATTCGTTCCCGAAAAGCTCAATATTCTCTTTAGCAGTTTTCAGTTCTTCTTCGGCAAGCTCTTTAAAATCCTTATCTAGATTAGGCTCCGCCAGAATTTCCAAAGCATCCTTTTCTGCCGCTTTAGCAGAAGTGTATTCGCGGTATTTTTCTACTATTGGCGTAAGCTCGCTATGTTCCTTCATAAGCTTACGGAACATTTCATTGTTGGAAGCAACATCGGGGCGGGTAAGCTCTATACCGATTTGCTCATAGCGGTTTACAACTGTTTCTAACTTATCAAACATTACTGTCACCATTTGCCTTGATTATTTTTTTTAAGCCCTTTTCGGCTTTTTGACGGGATATCATAATTTCATGACTGCACCCGTCACAGCGAAGACGAAAATCCATACCGATACGCATAACGGTAAATGTGTCGCTTCCGCAAGGGTGTTTTTTCTTCATTAAAAGCTTGTCACCGATATTTATATCCAAAATTTTCCCTCCGCACATAAAAATTCAATATATATTATATACTAAAATTTGTAAAAAGGCAATAGTTAACAAAATAACCGATTGACAAATATTAAATTATGTTGTAATATATGTTTAATTCACTAATTAGGAGATGATATTCTTGGACGACGGTCCGGCGGGCAGTATAATTTTATTTGTCATTTTAATAATTTTAAGCGGTTACTTTTCTGGAACCGAGATTTCTTTAGCTTCAGTTAACCGTATTCATATGATAAGTAAAGCTTCAAAAGGGGAGAAGAGCGCTGAGCGTGTGCTTTGGGTTCTTGATAACTTTGATGAGGCTTTGTCGGTGTTACTTATAGGTAACAACATAGTGAATATCGGTTGTGCAACGCTTGCTACTGCCATTACTGTGCCATTCGGCGCAAAATGGGTTACGGTGGCTACTATTGTTGCAACTGTGGTTATTTTTATTTTTGGGGAGATTTTGCCCAAGTGCTTTGCAAGAGCTTGTAATGAAAAGTTTGCAGAGATTGCATCATTACCGCTTATAGCTTTAATGAAAATTTTAAAACCGTTATCGGTTACCTTTACAGCAATTTCATCCCTTGTTTCGCGTCCGTTCAAAAAGCATGCCGACAGTCAGGTTACTATGACTGAGGAGGAGCTTAATGATATTGTAGAAAATATTTCTACTGAGGACGGCTTTGATGAGGAAAAGGGTGAGCTTGTGAAATCGGCGCTGCATTTTTCCAACTCTACCGCGCGCGATATTATGACACCTTGGGAGCAAACTGAGGTTATTTCGGTGGCGCTCAAAACACCCGAAATTCTTAAAATCGTAAAAAATTCGGTACATTCGCGTATACCTGTAACCGACCGAAAAGGCAATATTAAAGGTATTTTGCAGATAAGAAAGTTCTTAAAGGCATATATGAAGAATAAAAATAATGTTATCATAGCAAGCATTATAGATTATCCTTACTATGTTAATGACGATATGCCGATTGATGATGTTCTCACCGAAATGAGCAACCACCGCAGAAATTTAAGCTTTGTTAAAGATTCTGAAGGTACAGTGTTGGGAATACTTACGGTTGAGGATATTCTTGAAGAGCTTGTAGGCGAGATTTACGATGAAAATGATATAGGGGGTGCTTTAGATGATTAGTACCCTTAGGTTTGTAGCAATTTTTCTTTTGATTTTGGTTTCAGCTTTTTTCTCTGCTACTGAGATTGCGTTTTCTTCTGTTAATGCATTAAGGCTTAAGAATCTTAAAAAGGAAAAGGAAACGATTTCGCGACTCTTGGCGGTTAAAATTCTTGATGATTATGATAATCTGCTCAGCAGTATTTTAATCGGTAACAATATTGCAAATATGGCGTCATCCTCAATAGCAACCGTTGTTATTATCGGTTGGTGGGGAGAAAGCTATGCCTGGGCATCTACGGTTATTATGACCTTATTAGTACTTATCTTTGGCGAAATAATACCAAAGGTTTTAGCAAAGCAGTTTCCTGAGCTTTTTTGTTGCTTTGCCTCGATACCGATGTATGCCTTGTCGGTTATCTTCAAACCGATAAACTTTGTAATAATGGGTTTTGTTAATCTGGTTTCAAGGATTTGGCAAAACAGCGCAGATGACAGCGAAGCGGTTTCGGAAGACGATTTTGAAAATATTATCGACATCGTTGAAGACGAGGGTGTGCTTGACGAGGAGCAGTGCGACCTTTTACAGAACGCACTCGATTTTGACGAGGTTTTAGCGTATGAAATCATTACCCACAGGGTAGATATGGATGCGCTTGATATACGCGACCCGTATGAAGTGAATCTTCGCAAATGCGAGGAAAGTACATATTCAAGACTTCCCGTTTACGAGGATACAACCGATAATATTATCGGAATTTTACATCTTAATCATTTCTATAAAACCTATGTTGAAAAGGGCAAGGTTAATATAAGAGAATTATTGTTGCCTGTAAGCTTTGTGCATAAAACAATGCCGTTACCTGACGTGCTTGAAAAAATGAAGGAAAACAAGTGCCATATGGTTGTGGTGCTTGATGAGTACGGCGGAACAATGGGTATTCTCACAATGGAGGACGTTCTTGAGCAGTTGGTCGGTGAAATTTTCGACGAATCTGATGAGATTGAGCGTGAATTCATAGCAATTGATGATACTCATTTTGAGGCTGACGGCGATATGCGTGTGTATGACTTCTTTGACGAGTTTGATATCGATATCGACGAGGATGAGGATTTTGAAGCCGATACAGCAACCGTTGGCGGTTGGACACAAACAATGCTTGACGGCGAAGCTCAAGAGGGCGACAGCTTTAAATGGGAAAATTTAGAGATTACGGTGCTTAAAACCGACGGTTTACGTATTGAGCGTATAGCCGTTGAGGAGTTACCCGTAGAAGAAGAGGAAGACTAAGTATAAAACTCTGCAATTTTTTGCAGAGTTTTATTATTTTTGGTTGAAAAGTGTTGCAATATGTAGTATAGTATATATTGTAGACAAAAGAATATTTTTTGGAGGTTTCTACAATGTATAGGAAAATTTTAGCGTTAATTGTTTGCCTTTTGATGTTTGCGCTTGTAGGTTGCAAATCAAAGGGTGATGTAGATAGCAGCAGCTTGGCGGTTTCAGTTCCTGAAGAGCCTAAGATTGTGTATTACACAAACAATCTTACGGGTGAAGACAGCATAACAGATGAGGAAGTATATTCAAGACGTCCTGTTGCGGTTATGGTTAATAATATTTCAATTGCTCAAAAGGTGCAGACAGGTCTTGCTAAGGCAGATATCGTTTACGAAACTGAGGTTGAGGGCGGTATCACTCGTCTGATGGCAGTGTTTAAGGATATTTCTAAGGTTGAAAAAATCGGCACAGTGCGCTCTGCACGTTATCCGTACATAGATTTGTCAATGGGCCATGATGCCATTTATGTTCACCACGGACAAGACAATAATTATGCAAAGCCCCATCTTCGCGATACACAAACCTTTATTCTCGGTACCAATAATGCGGGTACACGTGTAAGAAACGGTCTTGCAAGTGAACACACTCTTTACGGTTACGGCGATAAGATTTGGAAATGGTTTGAGGACCACAAAAAGTATGATACCAAGTTAAAAGAGGTTGAAAATTGGCAGAAGTTTGCTGATAAGGATACTGTAGTTTCATATCCCGAAGCAATTGCCAATAAGGTTACGGTTAAATTCTCAGGCTCTTATATTTCGGTATTTAAATATGATGCCGAGAGCGGAAAATACGTAAGATATTTCAAGGATACCAAGCGTAAGGATTATTATACAGATGAGAGCGAATATTTTAAAAATATATTCGTACTCGAAACCTCTATAAATTATTATCCCGACGGCAAGCATAAAAAGGTTGACCTTTCAAAAGGTAAGGGCTATTACTGTGTAAACGGCACCTATACACCTATAAAGTGGGCAAAGGGAAGCTCCTCAAGCTCTCTTAAATTCACTTTAGAGGACGGCACACCCTTAGAAGTAAATCAGGGTAATTCCTGGGTTTGCTTCCACAGTAAGAAATTTGACCCCAAATTTGAAGCAGAATAAAAACAAAACGTCACTTCTTTTTGAAGTGACGTTTTTTGTGCTATTCTATATAGTAAACCTTTGCGGTTTTGTCGCCGAATACTGTATTAATGTTTTCCTTTGCGTTTTGGTTAAAGGGGAGAATGGGCGGCTGGGCGGTTTCATTTGCGCCGTATTGACCGAGCGCTCCGCCCAAATGCTGAATGTAGGTATTACCTCGCATTTCGGGGCAGAATTCATCCTTTAAGGCTACTAAGTGAAGCATCCTGTAAGCTGAGCGGTCAAAAATATTGTTTTCTATTATGTTGTTGCGTGCGGTGTTAGTATAGCTCCAGCCTTTTATAAGGGCGGGGGTATCGGTATTGTGGCGCTGCTGTCCCCAACCGTAGCCCGAAAGCCTTATAAAATTATCTTTCATTAATACGTTTTCCATACAGCTTTGGCGCTCGCCGTCAAGCTGTTCGAGAAAGTATTCTATTCCGTACACGCATTTTTCTATAAGGTTACCGGTGTAGTGTATATTGTTTAAAAGCATTTTTTTGCTTGTTGTAACCTGATGGGTTATTGCGGCATCATATACTTCATAGATATAGTTGTTTTCTACGGTATATCCGTCGCAGTCACCGTAAACCTCAACCGCGTTGCCAAAGCGGGTTACGCTTCCGCGTCGGCCCTTGGGGTAGTTTGGGTCTGTTCCGCAGTAATGCTGTATACAGCCGCCAATCCAACCAAATTCACAGTTGGTTACGGTAAGGTTTTTTACACCGCCTGCCGAAACGGCGTGCATACCCACATATTTAATGCAAAGGTTGTCTATTGTTACGTCATTTTTGCCGGCGGTTTTTATTAAATGTACCCTTGCTAACGCTTCAATTGAATTAAAAGCTTCGGCGGGGTTTCCTTTATCGCAGCGTAAGTATAGGTCGCCTACGCTGTTTTCGAGGAAAGTAGGAATGGGGAAATCCTCATTCTTTGAGGGCTCTCTTGAAAGAAAGGTATCGTAATGGCAAAAAACGTCAAGGTCCTTTGTCATTTCTTCTTTCATATCAAAAGCTTTTTGTTCGTTATCCCTGCAAACAAACTGTAGATTGCGGTAGCTTGGTATCAGCTTTCTTGAGTGGTATTCGCCCTCATTGAATACGAGTGTGCCCACGTCTGAAATCTTTTCTTTCAGCTTCCATATATGCCGTTCTTTATCAAACTCTTCCCAAAGTGCAGCATCGCAAAGGGATTTATTGTGCGAGTAAAATTTAGGCTTTTCGCCGCTTCCGTATGCGCCGTATGATACACCGTCTTTGGTGTAAAAGCTTCCTCTGAAAAGGTCGCCGCGTTTAAAAAGCACGCCGTCACCGTATTTTAAATTGGCGCTTGATACTTTTTTGAGTGTTTTCCAAGAGGTAAGGGGGGTTTTACCGTCGTTACTGTCGTCACCGCTGTTGCTCACATAGTAAATATCGCCTTTAATTGCAAGTGCGTCAGCAGTATTTCGGATTGCCGTTTTTCTTTTTTCAAAAAGCGCGTCGGTTTCTGCTAAAAATTCTTTTGTGGCTTTTATCATTGCAATTCCCCCTTTATTAATATAATTTATCACAAAACTTTAAGTTTGTCGATAATAATTTTCGCATTGACAATGATTTTTGGATATTATAAAATTAGTAAGAAAAATATTATAGCAGAGGCGTTTTTAAATGTCAGTTTTTGAGAAAATTTACGAGGTAGTAAAAAGAATACCCAAGGGCAAGGTTGCAACCTATGGCTATGTGGCACTTCTAGCGGGTAATCCGCGTTGGGCAAGGGTTGTAGGGTATGCACTTCACAATAATCCCGCGCCTATGGTTATTCCGTGTCACAGGGTAGTAAACCGCGAGGGCAGAGTGGCAGAAGCCTTTGTTTTCGGCGGCGGTAATGCTCAACGCGAGCTGTTAGAACGCGAGGGCATAGTTTTTAGGGAGGACGGAACGGTTGATTTAAAGAAATACGGTTGGAATATGTAAAGGATTATCCTTATAAATGTTTACTGTCTATATTTTACGGGAGGGGTTTTAGCCTCTCCCGTAAGTTTTAATTTTTCTCTAAAGTGATTTTTATATCACCTGTGTCGGTGCTAATCTCACATTTTCCGCCGTTTACAGTTTTTGGAACATCTATATTGCCTGTGTCGGTTTGGGTGATGAAAACCTTTTCTGTAAGCAAACTGCCCGTAACATCCCCCGTATCTGTATCTACTGAAATTTCAGTAGCATCTGAGCAGTTGAAGTTCACGTCGCCCGTACTTCTCTTAATTGTAAATTTTTCGATAGCAATAACACTATTTAATGAAATGTCGCCTGTACTTCCGTTTGATATAAGATTTTTACATTGAATGTTTTTTAAATTGGTTTTGCCCGTAGAAATCTCGAGGCGAATATCTTCGTTACAAATTACATTTGAAACGGTGATTCTGCCCGTTGTAGCAGAAAGCTCAAGCGCCTGTACAGATGCATTTTCGGCACAGATATTTCCTGTGCTTGTTTTAATTTTAACCGGCTTTGAAGCTTCGGCTGAAAAGTAGACATCGCCTGTACTGAGCGTTATATTAACATCCCCAAATTTAAAATCCTTTGGTATTTTGATGTTTCCAGTGCTTTCGTTTATTAAGAGGGAAGAATACTCTTCTTTTGGAAGATGAACTGTTATTTTGGTAGAACCTAAATTTATGCCGATATGTTCATACCACTTTCGCGTATCGACCGCTTCAATTAAAAGTGTGCCGTCGCTCACCTTAACCGAATGTTTTGTGTTTTTCTGCTCGTGGCAAATAACCGTGCTTTTTGCGTTTTCAGAGGGTACAAATAAGATATCGTCAGTATCGGTTATAATTGATATTTTTTTATAATCTTCGTTAATCTCATAAGTATTTGTTTCGTATTTAACAGTTGACAATTTTTTGAAATCCCATTTAAGCACAGTCATAGCACCTCCAAAAATTATACATCCAATAAGCATAAGGAAAACTGCCATAATAAGCCATATTTTAGTTTTTCTACTCATTACGCTTCCTCCTTTTTAATAAAGCAGTTTTTAATCCATACTGCAAGCTTTTTTGTGAGTAGCACAATACCTTTTGTTATTACCCGACAACCGTAAAATGCAAAAATCGAAAGTCCTGCTAAGACAATTCCTGCGCCAATTATAGCAATGCCTGTAAGCAGATTGCCGTTACAAGCAAAGAAAATTCCTGTTATAATACCGCCAAACGAACAGCCAATTAATGCACCTAAAACAGCCCATAAGGAAATTATTACAGACCATAATGAAATATAAAGCGAGAGAATTACAGCGACCATAGCGATGCCCAACGAAAGCCATATAGGACTACCAAGTATCAGCAGTATAATTTCCCACACTTTTAGCCGTCTTTTAGGTTTTATTCTTTCTTTTGCAATTTTTGTGAGAGGAGTGTCTTTTATTATCTGTGAAATTATCTCGTCAACGGAACCTATCTGCAAAATGGATTCTTCCTCTGTTAGACCGTCTTCTATTTGGTCGTCAATCATTTCGCTATAAAATACCAAGCGTTCTTCTATATCACTTTGCGGCAAGCCTGATAATCCTTTTCGCAGCTGTGCGAGAAACTCTTGTTTATTCATATCGCTTATCCTCCTTGGTTACAAATTTATATATAGATAAAATTTCTTTCCATTCATCCTTAAAATCCTCAATTCGTTTGAGTCCATCGGCGGTAATATGATAATATTTCCGAAGTCTGCCGCAGTGCTCTGCAGTGCGAACGGTCAGCATATTTGCTGTTTCCAAGCGTTTAAGAATTGTGTATAGGGTGGATTCGGAAAGCTCTATATACGGCTTCATATCTTTAATAATTTTGTAGCCGTAGGAATCCTCGTCTTTAATTGCCGCTAACACACAAACGTCTAAAAGCCCGCGTTTTAACTGAATATCCATAGCATACCTCCTGTTGCACAATACATCGTAACACGAAGTATTGTCTTTGTCAATGTTTTTTTACGTAAGAGTACAAATACTAGCAAGGCAATATTATTTGGTATAATAAAAATCACCCAGTCCTTTGACTGAGTGATTTTTAGATAATAGTTAAAGTGATAATAAATTGTAAAGTATGTTTTATCTATTCACTATTATTTATTATCTCTTATCTTGGCGAGGGAACCTCGCCCTTTTGGCGCCCCCTGCGCGAATCGAACGCACAACTAAATCTTAGGAGGATCTTATTATATCCATTTAACTAAGGGGGCAAGTGAAAATGGTCACTTAACATATATTACACTAACAAATTAAAAATGTCAATGCTAAGACTTTTTTATTTTTAAAAAAATGCTTGACAAACCGACTAAAAGGTTATATAATACCAATGTTGCATTCCAAAGACAGTAGGTGGCGCAAGCCGTAAGTTTTATCGCCTACCGAGGTTGAGCGATTAAAAATTTGAAGTTTACTTTATTTTTTTATGCTTGTCCGTAGTCTTTGGGCAAGCATTTATTTTTGGAGTGGGAGAAAGCAACCCAAATTAGCCTCAAGGCGGTTTATTTTGGCACTTTTCATCCGACTCCTCCTTTCAAGGCACTCGCCTTGATGCGTCCTTTTCGAATGAAAATCACTCAAAATCAACTCGCTTTGAGGTCATAGATTTTAAATAAGAGAATTTTCGTTCAATCGCGACACAAAACGCAGTAAATCCTAAGGATTTACGAGTATTTTAACAAAGAGTGAACGAAAATTATTCATTTTAAAACAAATTTGGATTGTTTTCTACCACTCCATTCCGGAGGTGAAACGCATGCCCAACGCAGCGGTTTTAGAACAAAAACAAAAACAGGTTGCAGAGCTTTCCGAAAAGCTTTCCAAGGCAGTTACAGGTGTAGTTGTTGACTATAAAGGTATAACAGTTGCTGATGATACTGCTCTCCGTAAAGAGCTTCGTGAAAACGGTGTTAATTACTTCGTTGTTAAGAACACAATTTTAGGCCGTGCTATTGACGGTACAGATTTGGCAGATATGTCTTTCGCACTTGAAGGAACAACTGCTATCGCTATTTCTGACGAAGATTACACAGCAGCCGCAAGAATTCTTTGCAAATTCGCAGACAGTCACGATAATTTCAAGGTTAAGACAGGTTTCTTAGACGGCAAGGTAGTAGATGTTGATACTATCAAGGCTCTCGGTAACCTTCCCACCAAGGAAGTACTTCTTGCAACTGTTTGCAATGCTTTCCAGGCACCTATCGCAGCATTCGCTCGTGCCGTACAGGCAATTGTTGACAAAGAGTCAGCAGAATAATTAAAATTTAAAACACATTTATTTATTGGAGGAATTAAAAATGGCATCTGAAAAGATTACAGCAATGATTGAAGAATTAAAAACCCTTACAGTTTTAGAGCTTTCTGAACTTGTAAAAGCAGTAGAAGAAGAATTTGGCGTATCTGCAGCAGCAGCTGTAGCAGTAGCAGCTCCCGCAGCAGGCGGCGCAGCAGCAGCTGAAGAAAAGACTGAATTTGACGTAGTACTCAAAGAAGTTGGCGCTGAAAAGATTAAGGTTATTAAGGTTGTTCGCGAAGTTACCGGTCTTGGCCTTGCTGAAGCTAAGGCAATCGTTGACGGCGCTCCTAAGACCCTTAAGGAAGCAGCAGCTAAAGAAGAAGCTGAAGAAATCAAAGCTAAGCTTGCTGAAGTTGGCGCTACTGTTGAATTGGCATAATAGCCTTACATTATTAAAAGCAGAACCTGCTGGTTCTGCTTTTTTTTATTTACAAACTATAAAGAGGTATGATATAATATTTTTGTAAATATAATAATAAGTACGGAGAGGATGATTTTATGAAGATATGTATTTTCGGTGCAGCAAGCAACAAAATAAACCAGAAATATATAGACGAGGTTGAAAAATTGGGCGAATATTTAGCTGAAAACGGTCATTCGCTTGTTTTTGGTGCGGGTGCTAACGGACTTATGGGTGCAGCGGCTCGCGGTTTTAAGCGTAAGGGCGGTAAAATTTATGGCGTTATACCAACATTTTTCAGGGAAGAATGTGTAGAGGTTATTTATACCGAGTGTGATGAGTTGATTTATACCGAAACTATGTCAGAGCGCAAGGCGAAAATGGAAGATTTAGCAGATGCGTTTATAATTGTCCCCGGCGGAATAGGTACTTTTGAAGAGTTTTATGAGGTTTTAACCTTAAAACAGCTTGGCAGGCACACAAAGCCGATAGCTATTTATGATATTGACGGATATTACGACAAGCTTGAGGAGTTTATGGAGTATTCTATGCAAGAGGGCTTTATAAATGAGGTTTGCAGAGAAATTTATGCTTGTGTAGGTAATCCGCAGGAAGCCGCGCAGTATATTGAAAATGATAAACCTATAAAAAGAAGTATTAGAGATTTAAAGAACGGCTAAAAGAAAAAGCTTTGGATATTCCAAAGCTTTTTCTTATTTCATTTCAAATATTGCATATTCACTGTAGGTGTGAGCATCTTCTATCTCAGATTTGCCCTTGGCTGTCCAGACAAATTTCGGTATGCGGTAAACCTTTGTAATAAACCTTACAACAGGTGAATTTCTGTCAAGCTTGTTGTAGGCAATAAAATCGGGACGGGAAAGGAAATTAAACACCATACCCGTAAGCAGTATATTAAGAATACTGTATTTTTTCTTATCACGGCACACATTGGTATAAAGCTGACCGTAAAAAGCAGTTGGAAGATATTTTCGCATTTCCTTTATAAGAAACGGGTTAAACGACTCTATACAGTATTCACCCTTGTATTCTTTCAAAAGCTCGGCTACCTTTGGGCAAAGTGAAGCGTCAAGAGATTCACCCTTAAGCTCAACGAGTATGTGCACCCTTCCGTTTACAAGCTCTAACACCTCTTTAAAAGAGGGGATTGTTTCTTTGGTATTTAAAAGCTCCATCTGGCTAAGCTTACTATAATCAAGCGACGAAAGCTTACAGTCGGTGCCGGTCATTCTTAAAAGCGAATAGTCGTGAAAGACCATAACAGTGCCGTCCTTTGAAAGCTGAACATCCAATTCTATACCAAAATTGTTTCTGCAAGCCAGTTCAAAAGCGGAAAGCGAATTTTCGGGAACTTTCTCCCCGTGCAGACCGCGGTGGGCATAGTCGCGTAATAATATTTTGTTATAAGGTTTGTTTGTGCAAGGGCGTGTAAACACAAAAAGGTACAGCAAAATAAGCAAAATTATTATGGTTAAAACTATAAAAACAGCTATCATAATCAGTCAACATCCAGATTTTCAAGTGTACTTTTAGCCTTAACAGGCTTAGCATCGCCGTGGCGTACAAACAGCATAGTAATAAACGAAAGCGCAACAAACAAAGTACCGAAAGCAAAGAATACGTACCGCATACCCAAAAGGTCATATAAAAAGCCTGAGAGTATAGGTGCTACTATCTGAGCCGACATTGAAGCGGTGTAGTAATAGCCTGTATATTTACCTACATTACCCGATTTTGCAAGCTCTACTACCATTGGGAAAGAGTTTACGTTTATGGTAGCCCAGCCAATACCTGCAAGTATAAAAATTGGGAACATTATAAATTCGGGTGTGCTTGAAGTAACAAAGTTGCCTAAGCCGAAGGCTGTAGCAAGTATAATAACACCTGTAAGTATAGTCTTTTTTCTGCCTAGCTTTGAAGCAATAATACCAACGGGTATATACGAAACTATTGCCGCTGCCTGAGCTATAATTAGTGTAAGGTTAAAGTCAAAACCGAGTATATTTGTAGCATAAACCGAGTATTTGCTTGTAATAGAGTTGTAGCCAATAAACCAAAGTGCTACTGAAGCCAATATAAGCATAAGAGAGCGTAGCTGTGCTGAAGACAGCTTGCCGCCTTGGGCTTCGGCTTCTGCGGTTTCTTCAAGGCCTAATCGTTCCGATTCCGCTTTCATTTCATCAGCCCATTTGTTTTCTTTAACGCAAAGCAGAAAAATAATAAAGCCTACAAGCATTATTGCGGTAACAGCTAAAAAGTATCCGGTATACTGCATATAATGGTTTTTCGAGGTTGCAAAAACAATGCCGAGTGCTAACACAAGAATACCGCCTGCGGTGCCTGTAAGGTTAATTACGGCATTTGCCTTTGAACGAAGTGGCTTTACGGTTACATCGGGCATAAGCGCTACTGCGGGGGAGCGGAAGGTTGCCATTGCAATTAAAGCTACAAGAAGTGTTGCTATAAAGCCCACAAGTGGTAACGGGTTTTTAAGTGTTAATTCAAGGGTGGTTTTTTGTATAAAATCATCTGCGGAAGCAAGATTTGGTATATCAGCCGCAATAACTCGCGCAAGCTGAACATTGTCTATTAACGAAAGGCAAATAAATGCGATAACTGCCGCAATTGTGCCAAAGAAAATAAATGGAGTACGCTTGCCGAAACGGGTATTTACCTTGTCTGACAGTGCGCCAAAGATTGGCAGCATAAACACTGCAAGCACATTGTCTATGGACATAATAGCGCCCGATGCCGACTGCGGAAGACCGAAATGGTTGGTAAGTATTAGCGGAATAATAGAATCATACGCCTGCCAAAAAGCACTTATAAGGAAAAATGCCATACCGACAAGCAGTACACGTTTGTAATTCAGTTTCATAATAACCTCCTTGCATTTTATAATTTTAATATACTACTATTTTGTTTAAAAAGCAATTAATTATATTAAAACATAATAAAAAAGTCAATTTTTATAAAACTTGTTTTTGTGAAAAATGCGTGATATAATAAAAGTGTTGATTTTTGAGTTAATCAATAATTTTTGGAGGCGAGGTTATGAAAAATAAGATTTTCAAATGTCTTTGCGCAGTAATGGCTATTGCTATTATTTTATCCTGTTGTTCAGTTAATTTTGTAACATATGCAAATACTGAAATATCATATAACGATTTCATAAAGGAAATTTGTTATTATATAAGCGCTAATGCTTCCTTAAACGGCGACGGGTCTGAAACATCACCTTTTAAAACGGTTGGAGAAGCCCTTGAAAATGCTGTTAAAAAAGCTGATGAAGGAAATTATAATACTTCTGAAAGTACGGTTTATTTTAAGGTTTTGGATGAAACACCGGTTATTTATAGTGATATTTCGGGTATAGAGTTTAATTTTAATCTTAATATTTCATCTAATACAAGTGGTGCTATATTAGGTCATAGTTCTAAAGTGAATGTGGATATTTGTGGTCCTATAACTTTAGAAAATGTTGATTTGCAAATGCTCAAAGAAGATGAAATATATCTTAACGGTAATGATTTTACGATTGGCGATAACGCAAATGTGGTTTTGCCTGATTTGAGTCCTGCCAGCGCATGCACATATTTTTCTATCGGTGCAGGTGCTACAGCGAAAATTTTGAGTAATCCGGTAAACGTTAAATATGCCGATAAGGGCCAAAAAAATATTACGTATTTTTCTTTGGGTGGTGCTGCCTCAACCACCTACAATGCTGATTTAAATTTAACCTTTGATGCGCCTCACTACCAAAAAATAAGATTTGGTACTGTGTCATCAGGCACAGCTTATTATAATAAAAATATTAATTTGGATTTTAGGCAATCAAATGGGATTGATTTGGAAACTGGAAATATTAGATATGAATTCGGTAAAGATGCAGCCCTGCAAATTATTAATTCAACTTGTGATAGATTGGATTTTGAGGAAAAATTAAAAACTGCTTTAGCAAATGTGCCTGTTTATATTATCAATAACAACACGGGAATAAAGGATGTTGTTACTTTTACTGATACAAAGGGAAAATTCAAAGTTGATGCCGAAAAGTATCAGGTTATTGCTATTGCTCAAGATGGTACAAGATATGAAGTACAAAATGGCGAACTTATAGTTCCTGCGGGAGAGTATGAATTGGAAGTAAAGTCAAAGGACGGAAATATTGATTATCTTAAACGGATGCTTTATTTCTATACGTCGGGCGATGTACGCAAGTTATCAAGCCAAGTTTATATTGAAGCAGGTACAACATATTGTTATGAATTTAGCACATATTGTAACAATTTTGACAGTATGGAATTATTTGTGGATGTTAGTGGGTCTGAAATTACTTTTGAAAACACTACTAAAGAAAAAATTAATAATTTTTATAAAATAAAAACGGAAATTACAATACCCAATAGTTGTGATAAAAAAAGTGGACTTATAGGAGTTACGCTGCAGGATTATTCTGAGGGTGTTATATTCGACCGTACGTTTTATAAGAAGAATGATAGCAACAAATCAGATAGAATAGTGGAAAACCAAAAGCTACAAAAGGGGCTTGACGGCATAAAATTAGGTAGTGATTTTTGGGGCAATATTTATACAGGTGACCGAGGTGGAGGCGGGGTTACTTTTTGGAGTAACGGAGTTCAAGTATTAAAAACGGTGTATTATGACACGGGGTTAATACAAGCGTTAGTTTCCCTCTCTAATCCTGATGACTCTGAGTGGTGGGATAAGGCTTTTAATGATATAAACGGGGTTAAGGATTATGATATTTGTGACCTTGTATTTGCGAATGGACTTATAGGTGTTGATTTTACTCAGGAGAGTTTCAACAGCGTTGCCGAAAAGAATAAGGATAACGTTATTGATACAAAAGACATTTCAATTATTCGTATAGAATTATTAACAAATACCGAGTATCATACCACACCTGATTTTAGCTACAAGGGTTATGCCGAAAACGAACGAAATACTTTGCTTAATAAGATTTTAACCGTAGACTCTACAGAAGAAAGATGCAATATCGCGGGTAATGCATATTTCGTTTCGACAATTAGACCCGATAGTATGGGATTAGGTTCTTCAAGCGAACCTCTAAAATCTCTTGAAGATATTCCGACTCTCAAAGCGGGCGATGCGGTATTTTTTGAATGTGGCTCGGTCTTTCGTTTGAAGGAAACGTTTGACTGCGTTGCAGGTGTTACCTATGGTTCATACGGAACGGGCGAAAAACCTATGTTTTTAGGGTCCCAGTATAATTTTGCCGATGGAATTTGGATTCCCTCACAAAAGCAAAATGTATGGAAAGTTAACTATACAAGTGAAAACGACATTGCCGGCGGTTTCTTTAATGACGGCAAAGAAATCGGTATTATGAAATCTTCAATTCGTGCGCTTTATAAGAATATGGATTTCTATTACGATAAGGATAATGCGTTGATTTATTTGTATTGTGATAAAGGCAATCCCTCTGACGTTTGGAATAATATTGAGTTTTCACAGGCCGGTGTACATATAAGAATGGCACCCAGGGTTGAAAATGTAACGATAGATGACCTGTGTTTAAAGTATATGGGTACGTTTGGTATTTCGGCAGAATACGATAACCATTTTATTACTGTTACCAATTGTGAAATTGGGTTTATAGGCGGTACAATGATGAGTGTTGGTACACGTTACGGTAATGGCATTCAAACTTGGTGTGGTGGCCACGATTTAAACTTTAATAATAACTGGCTATATCAAGTTTTTGATACTGCTATAGCGCCACATGGTGCTGCAGGGCACGCCACCTGTGATTTTTATAATGTTTCTATTTGTGAAAACCTTTTTGAATATAATAATGGCGATATTGAGTTTTGGGAAGCAGGTGCCAATATGTCGGGTCAAAATGTTTCGCAATTCTATAATTGGAAAATGGATGGCAATATTCATAGGTTTAATTCTCTTGGTTGGGGAACCCGTAAGGAAGAAGGAAGCCGTGGTATACAGGGTGTTCATGTAGGACAAATTAGAGACCATAATATTAAAAATATGACCTGGAACAATAATATTATTGATTGTCCGGGCGAATATATTTTTAATAAAAATTGCCATTACGAAGATGAATATAACGCCTTTGAAAGAAAAAATAATACCTATTATATTAAACAAAGTATGCGAAATACCGATATTTTAACCTTGGATTTTTGTTGGTACAATGGGACGAAAATTGATAACGTAGCGACTAATTCCACAGAAACTTTAACGGAATTTGCTAAGTTAGAGCCAAATTCCAAGGTTTATTGGTACGAGTAAGTTTCTAAAAGTAAAAGAGACACTTCTTTTGGAAGTGTCTCTTTTTATGAATTAGCAACAGGTGTTGCAGTTGTTTTCGCAACCGCAGCCGCAACCGCCGTTGTTGCCGCCCCAACCGCCGCAGCAGAAGAGGATGAGGATTAAGATTATAATCCAAGTACAACCGTTATTATTACACATTTAGAAAGACCTCCTTTTTTGTCTTCATCACATACTATGCAAAAATTTTTTTGGTGTTACAGAAAAAAGTATTTGACTTTTCCTGACTTTCGTGTATAATAAAAGTCAGAGAAGGTCAAAAAAGGAGAAAAATATGCGACTGAGTGATTTGATTACAAAGGAAATTATACGAATGCTTAATGAATCGGAGTTAAATACCGCCGAAATTCAGCGTAACGAATTTGCAAGCCTTATGGGCTGTGCACCCAGTCAGATAAATTATGTGCTGTCCTCGCGGTTTACACCTGAACACGGGTATATTATTGAAAGCCGACGCGGAGGCGGGGGATATATAAGGATAAAAAGGGTAATGCTAAAGCATACTTCGGCTTTAATGCATATTATAAATTCAATAGGTGAGCGTATTGATGCGCTAAGCACCAGAATAGTTATAGAAAACTGCTTACAGGCTGAGTTTATAAATAAAAAACAGGCCGATTTAATGTATGCCGCAGTTTCAAATACAGTAATGCAGTCAGTGCCGACGGTTTTAAGGGATTCTCTACGCGCGGCGCTCTTAAAACAAATGCTTTTATCATTAATTTAAGGAGGCATAGCTATGCTTTGTGAAAAATGTGGAAAAAATCATGCTACAACACATATTAAAACAGTAGTTAACGGTATTGCGAGAGAATACAATCTGTGTTCTCAGTGCGCCGCTGAAAGCGGATACGCTACAAATTCGCTTACAGGAATGTTAGCTTCAATGTTTGGTGATATTTCAAAGTATGAAAGCCCTGCGCAGAAAACAAGGTGTTCGGTTTGCGGTGCTTACTTTTCGGATATTGCCAAAAGCGGTAAGGTGGGCTGCAGTGAATGCTATACCACCTTTTATGACGAGCTTTTACCTTACCTAAAGCGCGTTCACGGAAGTACAAATCATGTGGGTAAAATTCCTAACAGCGCACCGCTTATGGTTAAGCGTGAAACCGAAACAGTAGAGGATTTGCGCAATAAGCTTA
This sequence comes from Clostridia bacterium, assembly GCA_017516445.1. Lineage (GTDB taxonomy): Bacteria > Bacillota > Clostridia > Oscillospirales > Acutalibacteraceae > UBA737. The sequence goes on along the minus strand of JAFXCZ010000010.1, from coordinate 25,665 downwards.
GCCGTCTTATAGCAGAAGAAAACTATGAACAGGCGGCAGTTATAAGGGATAAAATTAAGGAAATGGAGGCAAAGGGTAATGAGTAGTTGGTATAAAAACAGCGGCCCGTCTGATGACATTGCGGTAAGCAGCAGAATAAGACTTGCGCGTAATTTAAAGGGTATCCCATTTCCGTCAAGAATGACAACCGAGCAGAGAATAGAGCTAAACCGCAAGGTAAGGGATGCAATTTTAAACAGCAATACACCCTTTGCTAAAAGTCTTAAGTATATTGATATGCGCGATGTTCCCGAAGCACAGAAATACGCTATGGTGGAGCGGCATATCATAAGCCCAGAGTTTGCCAATAAAAATGAGCCGACTGCTATCATACTCTCAGGTGACGAGAGCATAAGTATTATGATAGGCGAAGAGGACCATGTGAGAATACAGGTAATTCTTGCGGGACTTCAGTTAAGCGAGGCTTATGATATTGCGGAGCGAATAGATTCACTGCTACACGCATCCTTGCAGTTTGCTTTTGACAGCAAGCTAGGTTTTTTAACCGAATGTCCTACCAATTTAGGTACGGGACTTCGTGCTTCGGTAATGCTTCATTTGCCCGCGCTTGAAAACAGCGGTGAGATTGAAGCCTTAAGCCGTTCTATCGGAAAAATAGGCTTTACGGTCAGGGGTATGTATGGAGAGGGCTCAAAATCGGCGGCATCGCTTTATCAGGTTTCTAATCAGATTACCTTGGGACTAAGTGAAAACAACGCCCTCGATAACTTAAAAATTATAACAACACAGCTTATAGATAAGGAGCTTCAAAGCCGAAAAGAGCTTAAAACCTTAGAGCTTGAGGATATTTGCTACCGTGCATTAGGCACCTTACAAAGCTGTAGAATTCTTACAAGTAACGAAATGATGAATTTGCTCTCCCGTGTTAAACTCGGTAAAAGTATGGGCATACTTGATATAAAGGCTTCGCCTATAAAGGTTTTGATAGAGGCACAACCGTTTATGCTTATGCAAAAATATGGAATTTTAGAGCCAAAGGACCGAGATATTTACAGAGCTAATATGATACGGGAGGCTCTCGGTCAGTAAAGGAGAAACTATGAAATATAATTTTAACGGATTTACTGCTAAGGCTAACGAGGCATTAAATCAGGCAATAAATTCTGCCGAGCTTTTAGGGCACACCTATGTCGGCAGTGAGCATCTGCTTTTAGGACTTTTGCGTATTGGCGGAGGGGTTGCGGCAGTTGTGCTCGGTAAAGCGGATGTAACCGCCGAGAAAATTGAGGAGCTTATACGCGCCCAAATCGGCTGCGGTACACCTACAAAGCTTTCACCTGATTATTTTACACCCCGTGCTAAAAGGGTTATAGAATCTGCAATGAGCGGCTGCAACAGTGCGGGTAAAAAGTTTGTCGGCACAGAGCATTTGCTTTTGGGTATTTTATCCGACGGTGATAACTACGCAATACGTTTTCTTAATGATTTAGGTGTAGATGTAGCTTCGCTTACAAATGGTGTTTTAAAGGCTTTGGGTATGGATTTAAACTCGGGCTCTAAGCCTGAAAGCCATAAAGCGAGCAACAGCCAGACACCAACCCTTGCAAAGTACGGTATAGATTTAATAGAAAACGCTCGTAACGGCAAAATAGACCCTGTAATAGGCAGAGAAAAGGAAATAGAAAGAATTATACAAATTCTTTGCAGAAGAACAAAGAATAACCCCTGCCTTATAGGCGAGCCGGGTGTCGGCAAAACGGCAATTATTGAAGGCTTGGCACAAAGGATAGTAAGCAAAAATGTTCCTGAAATTTTACAGAATAAGCGCCTTTTCACCCTTGACCTCACAGGTATGGTTGCGGGGACAAAATACCGCGGTGATTTTGAAGAACGTATAAAATCGGTTATTGAAGAGGTTGTAAAGTCTAAGGATATAATACTTTTTATTGACGAGGTGCATACAATCATAGGTGCCGGCTCTGCAGAGGGCTCTACCGATGCCGCTAACATATTAAAGCCCTCGCTTGCGCGCGGTGAATTTCAGCTAATCGGTGCTACCACAATAAACGAATACCGCAAAAATATTGAAAAGGATTCTGCGCTTGAAAGACGTTTTCAGCCTGTTACCGTGTCTGAGCCCACTGAAGAAGATGCGATACTTATACTTAAAGGTCTTAAGGATAAGTATGAAGCGCATCACAAGGTAGAGATTACAGATTCTGCGATTGAAAGTGCGGTTAAGCTTTCTGCAAGATATATAAGCGATAGGTTTTTACCCGATAAAGCGATTGACCTTATCGACGAGGCAGGCTCAAGAGTGCGCCTTGCAAACTGTGAAATCCCCGAGGGCTTAAAGGCTTTGGAAAATCAAATAGAAAATATTGAGAGCGAAAAGGATGAGGCTATAAGCTCGCAGGAATTTGAAAAAGCGGCTTCACTTCGCGATAAGCTGTCAACAGTAAAGAAAAAGTACGAAGCCGAAAAGGAAAAATGGCAAAACGAAAATTCACATTCTAACGGCAAGGTTACTGCAGAGGATATAGCTCAGATTGTTTCAAGCTGGACAGGTGTGCCCGTAGTTCAATTAACACGCGAGGAAAGTGAAAGGCTTTTAAATCTTGAAGAAGAGCTTCACGGAAGAATTGTCGGTCAGAATGAGGCGGTTACTGCTGTGGCTAAGGCAATCCGCCGCGGCAGAGTAGGGCTTAAAGACCCCAAAAGACCGATAGGCTCGTTCATATTCTTAGGTCCTACAGGTGTAGGTAAAACCGAGCTTTGTAAAGCGTTGGCGGTATCTATGTTCGGGGACGAAAATATGATGATACGCCTCGATATGTCAGAATATATGGAAAAGCATACGGTGTCCCGTCTTGTCGGCTCGCCCCCTGGGTATGTTGGCTTTGAGGAGGGCGGTCAGCTTACCGAAAAGGTGAGAAGAAATCCCTATTCTGTAGTGCTCTTTGATGAGATTGAAAAAGCACATCCGGATGTTTTCAATATGCTTTTGCAGATTCTTGAAGACGGTATTTTAACCGACAGCCAAGGCAGAAAGGTAGATTTTAAGAACACAGTAATTATTATGACGTCAAACGTTGGCGCTCGTCTTATCACCGAAAAAAAGGTAAGCTTCGGTTTTACCGAAAATGACGACAGCAACCGCGACGTTAAGGAATTGGTTTTAGGCGAGCTTAAAAACACCTTCCGCCCTGAATTTATAAACCGCGTTGATGATATAATCGTTTTTAGCAAGCTTTCCAAAGCTGAGATTGAGGAAATAGCCGAAAAAATGCTCGAAAATTTAAGCTATAGAGTGAAAAATATCGGTATTGAATTGGAATTCCACCCGTCAGTAAAAACTGCTTTGGCAGAAAAGGGCTTTGATGCGGTTTACGGTGCAAGACCGCTACGTCGTGAAATTCAGAACAAAATTGAGGACGCCTTCAGCGAGAAAATTTTGGCTAATGAATTTGTAAGTGGTGATAGGGTTTTATGCAGTTTTAGTGAGGATGTATTTAGCTTTACTAAAATTTAAGGAGAATATAAAATGGAAGTAGTAAAAAACGGAATTTACCGTCACTTTAAGGGAAACGAATATGAGGTTATCGAAATCGGTTTAGATTGTGAAACCTTAGAGGAATTGGTTATTTATAAAGCACTTTACGGTGATGGAAAAATTTGGGTAAGGTCTAAGGCAGATTTCTGTAGCTTGGTCACGCGTGATAATAAAACCTTTAAAAGATTTGAGCTTATAAAATGAGAAAAGACAGGGGAAACCCTGTCTTTTATAATGTCTCAAATAATTGGTAAACAAGCTCTTTTTCGGCTATCCATTTTGAAAAAGCGGTGGCACTTCCGGCACTACAGGCAAATTTAAGCGAATCTGCAAAATCGGCAGTTTCTGTATAGCGGTGTATAAAGCCTGCTATCATAGAGTCACCCGACGCTACGGTATTTAAGGCCGTACCCTTTGGTGCTTTTTGTAGGTGGGTTTTTCCGTCCTTATCAAGCAGTAAAGCACCGTCACTTCCTAATGATACTAGCACGTTTTGTGCGCCCATTGCTTTAAGCTTTTTAGCATAAGCTTCTATGTTTTTAAGTGTTTTAATTTCAGTATTGAAAAGGTCGCAAAGCTCGTCGCGGTTAGGCTTTATGAGAAACGGTTCTGTGCAAAGTGCCGCCTTCAAAGGTTCGCCTATAGCATCAATAACCACCTTGACACCTTGCGGTGCGGCTTGGGATAAGTCTTTGTATATATTGGTATCGGCTCCCTTTGGAATACTGCCCGAAAGGCAAAGCCAATCTCCTGATTTAAGGCATTTGATTTTTTCTTTAAGTGTATTTATTTTATCACAATTGAGCGAAATTCCGCTTGCGTTAAACTCGGTAATCCCACCCGAGCTTAGCTTAACATTTATACGGGTATTGTCTTCAACCCTTACAAAGTCGCAATTTATGCCTTCCTTTTGTAAAAGGCGTTCTAACTCGTCACCTGTAAAACCACCGGAAAAGCCTAATGCGGCGCTAGCAGTACCAAGGCGCGAAAGCAGTATAGAAACATTAAGTCCCTTACCTCCGGGAACAATATATTCGTTGCTTGTACGGTTGGTTTTGCAAAAATCAAAGGTATCAGTAAAAGCTACATAGTCAAGAGATGGGTTAAGTGTTACGGTGTAAATCATATAGGTCTCCTTGTATACTGTTTTTTTATAAAGAAAAACGGCAGAACAAGTAAGACGGTAATAAGAGCCGCTAAGAAAATATTTTGGTTAGGTACAAATGAGGTTGTACCGTCATTATTCACTATAACATCAGCGTTTTCAAGCACCTTTTTTGCAATCGCGGGTCCTATAACACCGGGCACCAATACTTGTGAGAAGATGCGTACACCTTGCAGTCTTCCCGAAAAGCCTGTGGGAGTATTATCGCGTATGACTGCACCGAAAACCGCCATACCGCAAAGATATCCGCTCATCATAAGAAGTGAGCCGATAAAAACAGGCAGTGTGGTTTTGGTGAGGAAAAGTATTACATATCCCAAAATCAGACCGCATACCGCTATAATGCCCGAAAATTCAAAGCCCTTTTTATCATAAACCTTACCCCAAAGCGCAGTAGCTACAGAGGCAATTATAATCGCGGGCGCCATTATCAGCACATAATTTGTCATTTTAAGCGATACTTCGTAGTAGATAATGAGATAAGGCATAAAAATCTGAATGGAAATATTGAATATGATAAAAGCTAAAAGCGAAATATAAAGTCTGGGATTATTACGCACAGTTGAGGGCTTAAAGCCGTAAATAATACCGCCTATGTAGGATTCCTTTACAGGCTCAACTGTAGGCTCTTTAATAATAAAGAACCCTATTACACCTATTAGTGTTGTCAAAATACCGATTATTGTAAATATAAGACTCCAGCTTTCAGCCTTTTCCAAATCAAAGAACATAAAACCGCCGAAAACCACTAAAATACTTACAAGCGGCATCATTGCGTTTATACCCTCCGCAGAGCCGCGGTTGTGGGAATCGGTAGAATCGGTAAGCCAAGCGTTAAAGGCGGCATCATTCGCGGTAGAGCCGAAAAAGGTCATAACACAGTCGAGTATAATAGTAAGGCTTACGCCTACTGTAGCGGCTGAAACGGTCATACCAAGGGTGCTGCTTATTATATCCTTGCGAAGAAAAATAAAGCTGAAAATTGAAACACCCCAGAGGATATAGCCTAAGCAAATAAAAAGCTTGCGTTTGCCTATTTTATCTGAAAGTGCACCCATAAACACAGTCGTAAGGGTGGCGGTGATTGCTGAAGCGGTTACCATATTACCAATATCAGCCGCAGTTGCACCGAACATTTTATAGATAAATACGTTGAAATACATATTCTCTACAACCCATGCGATTTGTCCCATAAGGCTGAAAATTGTGAGTGCTGTCCAAAAACGCGGTCCAAGCTTAGTTTTCATAATCATACCTCTTAAATATTTTTACTTTCCAATTCCTTTTGCAGTTATTAAAATGCGGTCTACAACTTTATCGCCGTCTACAAGATAAATTTTATCGTGCAGATTTATTGTTGAACAGCAGTGTGCGGGAACAAGCAAAAGCTTTTCACCAACTGTTGTATTTTGGGTATAGTTGTGAATTTGGAAATGTTCTTCACTTGCTATTATTTCTTTTGCAGTACCGTTGTAGAGAACTGGCATACCCTGGTCTGTGCCACAGGTTTTAACACCTGCATCAACAACTGTAAGCCCGTCTCTTTGGCTTACAACTGTAGTAAGCAGAAATAGTGAGTTTTTAAAGGGTAGGGATAAAAGACGGTAGGTTGCGTCCATAAACAAATAGCTTCCTGCCTGAAGCTCGGTGTAAAGCCCATCTGCCGCCTTAATTTCTGCAGTACCAGTACTTCCGCCTGAAACGTTTTTTACTTCAATTCCTTGTTCCTTTAAGTAAGAAAGTAACGTTTTTAGCTTTTTGTAATTGGCGGCAGTGCTTTGCTTTCTTTCGCCAAGGCTTTCTATATGCGAAATATGTCCGGCATAGGCTTGAATACCCGCAAATACAAGGTTTTTACAAGTTGAAATATGTTTCGCAAGGGTGAGCACTTCTTCCTTTTCTATAACTCCGCACCTATTCATACCTATATCGTATTCGATAAGGCAGCCTATTGTGGAACCACAGCTTTGTGCGGCAAGGGAAAGCGCGTTAATATTTTCGATATTATCCACACAAACTGTAAGGCGACAATTGTTTGCAAGGTCTGCAAGTCTTCTGATTTTTACAGGGTCGACTATCTGATTTGCAATTAAAATATCTTCAATACCCGCATCGCATAAATCTTCCGCTTCGCTAAGCTTGGCACAGGTCATACCTATAGCGCCGTTTTCTATTTGCCATTTTGCAATGGTGGCGCATTTATGAGATTTGTAATGTGGGCGAAGCTGCAGAGGGCTGTCTTTAAGGATGCCCTTCATTGCATCCGCATTAGCTTTTAAAATATTTATATCCGCAATTAAACACGGTGTAGATAAACCTGAAATTTTCACATTTACCACTCCTTTTAGGTCATTATACTACATCTTAATTTAAAAGAAAAGCAAAAAATATCCACTCGCAAGTGGATATTTTTTAGATAACCTTTGCTAAGGCATAAATACTCTTTACCTTGGAGCATTCATTCTAAGCATATCTTCAAAATTTTCAATTTTATCTATATATTTTTCTACTGTGCGTGGTCCGATTCTATGAATTTTATCACTCAAAATTGCTTCGTCACAAAAATCGGTACGCATATAGGTTACGGTAACTACTGCAGGAAGATGCACCTTTAAAGGCTTTATTTTATCCTTTAATTTAACCGAGCGCTTTGCCGCTTCGTATATGCGTCTTCTTGCTTCCTCGGAGGGTACGGATACAGCTTTATTTCTTCCAATACCTCTTTTAACAACCGCTGTTTCGATATCACCTAAAACCTGTCTTGCCTGTTCGCAAGCGGTTACATCACCTGAAACCATTACAATAGGAATATCGTAAGCGCCAACAAAAGCGGCACTGTGAAAAATTTCGCCGTATGATTTTCCGTTAAATTTAAAATCAAACCATGCGTTACTGCTTTGAGAATGGTCCAAAAAGCCGTTTAATGTTCCCGCCATGGAATGACTTCCTATTTCGGCGTGTATATCTACCTTTCTCTCGGTTACATAGCTTTCCCAAACATCACGGCTCAAAAATTCAGCCCTTTCATCAAGCATTTCGTGAATAAAGTTCTTTCCGGCATAATGTCCGTCAGCAACGTAAACGTGGTCTACGCCGGCATCAATAAAGCCTGCCACGGCGGCATTAACGTCGCGCATTAAATCTTGGCGCGCTCTATAAGCTTCTTCCTTTTGCTCTTCGGTTTGGGGCCAAACGGCATAGTAGCTGTCAACATTAGTAATTCCTTCAAGGTCAGTCATTATAAGTACATTCATTTTAATTACCCTCTAAAACATATCTGTAAAATCGTTGCAAGAATCGAAACTGTCGATATACTTTCTAAGTGTTCTCACATCTAGTCTATCTAATTTTCTGTTCGGCAAAGCGAGCTCGCAATAATCTGCACGGGTGTAAGTAAGAACAATCTCAGCCGGAGTATGTACGCTAATCGGCATTATTTCATCCTTAAGGGTTATGCCTCTTCTTGCAGCATCGTATATGAGTTTTCTTGCCTCGTCTTCAGGAATGGAAATAGCAGTGTTTCTGCCAAGGGCTCTTTTTACGGGTGCGACTGCAACATCCCCGAAAACCGAAGTGGCTTCTATGCAAGCGGCATTATCGCCCGAAACCATAACAAGCGGAATATCGTATTTGCCCATAAAAGCCGCGTGAATGAACATTTCGCCGCAGATATATCCGTTTATAGAGAAATCAAACCAACGAAGCTCATCTTTAGTGCGGTCGCTAAAAGCTTTTTCGGTGCCGGCCTTTGCGTGGGTACAAACCTCTGCAAAAACATCAACCTTTTTTTCTTTAACAACCTTTTCCCAGTCATCATTGTTTAATAAAGTAGCTCTTTTATCAATCATACCGTCTACAAAGTGGTTTTCCTCATCTAAAACATAAACCTTTTCGGCACCACCGTCAAAAAAGCCTTCCACTGCTGCGTTTATATCCTTCATCATATTCTTGCAAGCAGTCATATATCCTTCTTTATTGGCAGCCTTGTCAAGCATCGCAATGTTATCGACACCCCAAGCACCATCAATGCCGGCAATAATAAGTACATTCATAGCAACATCTCCTTTAAGCATTCTGCTTTTCATTATACTGTTTTACTTTTAATTTTCAAGCGTTTTTGGAATATTGGGCAATATTTTTATATTGCTATTCAAAAATATCCATGCTACAATGACATATAGTTTAAAGTTATGTGGGGTGTAATTATGAAGAGTCTTGTTATAACGGGTGACAGTCTGTCTTATAACAGATATGATTATTTGGATGAGCCTCGTACAAATGCGTGGGATTGTCCTAACGGTATGGGGTCTTGGAGCTTTAGATTGCGTAATTTGTTTTTAAGCACTGCAAAAGGATTTAAGTATGCGGATGAATTGAATTTTAACGAGCAAGCAATTTCGGGAATAGGGGAAGAATTCGACCCTATGGATTCTGTTTTCGGCGAAAGAGTAAGAACAGTAATTCCGAAAGACGATAAAATTCGTTTTGAGGCTGAATCGGATAACGGAAAAATAGTATTATATCTTCAAAAACGACCAAGAAACTACTGCCGATTCAGTATTTCGGTGGACGGTATTTGCCATAATGAAAGAATCGACACCTATGGCGATAACTCTTTTTATAGAGGGTGGAGCGTTTTACCTGTTGAGCTTGCCTGTGATAAAAATAAAAAGCAGCACGAGATAGTTCTATCCCAATTTGAATACGCCGATGATAAGCCTATGGTTACAATTGCGGGATTAAGCGTTGAGCCAAGATATTCTGTTGTAACCGGTCAGGGCTGCCGCACAGCTAAATTTATAAATTTCCATTTTGAACAAAGGGTTGCTGCCTTTTCACCCGATGCCTTGGTGCTGATTTTTGGCGGAAATGATGTTCTTTATTATTCGCCTGAGGAATATAGGGAAAATCTTGAAATCTTTTTTAAAGCAATGAAAGCACGCTTCCCTGAATGTAAGCTGATTACGGTTACTATACCTCCGTCTGCTTTATATACGGGACTTACAAACGGGGTAAAGTACACCTCTCAAAAAGACTGGGATGAAAACCAAGCTAAATATAACAATATTATGATTGAGGTTTCTCAAAAATACGGCGCCCAAACGGTTGTAACCGAAGAACTGTTCAGAGGTATTCCTACAGAAAAATGGCGTTTTGACGACGTTCATATGAAACGCTTCGGCAATGATTTGCTTTTTGAAAAAGTAAAAGAAATATTGTTCAGTTGATTATTATGCGTTATAGTCCGTTAGGGAGCAAGGATTACTTGCTTTCCTTAATTGTAGCCTGTGGTGCTATTCACAAACAACAATAAAACAAGCATAAAAAGACCAATTTTTACCAGAAAAATGGTCTTTTATTATTTTTTTAAAAAATAATAAAAAAGCACCGTAAGATAAGGTATATACAACGTTATTTTGTCAGTGCTTTATGATTTTTAAATATATAAACGAAGCAGTTAGGCTGACTTTTATGGTCTTAATGAGTGCTTTTTAGTGTGAAAACTAGAAAAACAATAAGTAGGTTATTAGTGAGTTGTAGTTGCTTTTTGAACGATATGCGATAGTAGAAAACGCTTCATACTGTAGTTTCACAAACTACTCAATATGAAGCGTTTTTTATTGTTCATTTTAATTAGGTTTTAGGTATAGTTGATATCATTGCTTTTTCTAAATTCTTTGGGAGTGACGCCGTATTTTCTTTTAAATAAGCGGTTGAAGTAGTATTGGTTTGAAAAGCCTACTTTATTTGATATTTCTCCGATTGCATGGGTTGAGGAAATAAGATATTCGCAGGCGTAAGAAAGCCGCAAATCGTTTATATAATCCACCGTGCCTTTGCCTAAAAAATTGTGAAAAAGCTTTGTGATATACGAGGTGGAAAAACCAAAAACTTCGGCGATAGAGGTGAGTGTTATGGGGGTGGCATAATTTTTATTGATATAGTGCAATATTTTTTGAAGCGTGTTATTTGAGGTTTTATAGGTTGCAAGCTCGGTTGAAATAAGTATCAAAAGCTCACGAATTATGTTATCAAGAAGAAGCTTTTCGTAATTATTTCGCCAAATGTTAAGCTTTGTGGCACGTTCGATAACATTATGAAATGGATAATACGTGTTTATGGTGTTTTGTTTGGCGTGAATTGGCAAGCTTATGATTGAGGTGTATTGTTTTCCGTAGTAATTATATGCATATCCGGTATCTGTAGCATCTTGATATCTAAGCAAAGACTGATCTATGGTAGAGGGTGAGGTGTGCTCAAGAACAGTGGCGGAAAAATGCACAAAATAATAGGAGCAACCGTCGGTCTCCATTGGTTGGTAAACGGTTTTTGCTGGGATAACAAGCACGTCACCTTCGACAACGTTGTAAATTTCGTTATCTATACGCATATTAAAGGAGCCGCTTGTAACATATAGCAGCAAGTTAGAAGAGATTGATTGACGGTCTTGCGGTTGGTTTTTTTGGTCTATCCAAAAGCCGTTTTGTTGGGTGACTTTACCGAACATTTTAATATTAACCGGCTTATCAAGGTCTACAATCATACTATCACCTCTCGAGAGTATTATATCAGTTGGAAAATTAAAATTCAATAGCGATATTTGCGATAGTGCGATATTGTATTAAAATAAATTGTGTAGTGCATTGAATTACGGTTTGTGAATATTGTACAATAAATATAAATGTGGAGAAGTGTGTTTTATGGATTTTAATGTTATAGATTATGCGCATTTACTTGAAGGAGAGAAGTTATACACCAAGGCTGTTCAGGCTGCAATTGATGACTGTGCGGCAGCAGGCGGGGGCAGGGTAATTATTCGTGATGGTGTATATACTACGGGCACCATAACCCTTAAGAGTAACGTTAATTTACACATAGAGGAAAGCGGTGTGCTTTTAGGCTCGCCCGATTGTGATGATTACCCCGAAAGAACTGACGTTAAACACGTTAACAGTGTAATGCTTCCCCGCAGAAGAAATGCTTGTCTTATTTTTGCAGAGGAATGTGAAAATATATCAATAACAGGTATGGGAAAAATTGACTGTAACGGGTTATCCTTTGTTGAAGAAGTTGAAAATTATACAGGCGGATGGCGCTATAAACGAATAGCTGCGCCTACACCACCAAGAGCGGTCTTCTTTACAGGCTGTAAAAACGTTAACGTTAAGGATGTTACAATGGTTAATCAGCCTGCAGGTTGGGGTTATTGGATACACGACTGCGATTTTGTTTCATTTGACCGTGTTAAAGTAATCGCCGATGTCCAGTATCCGAATAACGACGGAATACATATCAATTGTTGCAGTAACGTCACTATATCAAACTGCTCGATCGTTTGCGGTGATGATTGCATAGTTGTAAGAGCAAATAGTGCTTCACTTTCTGAAAACAAGGTTTGTGAAAGGGTTGTTGTTACAAACTGCAATTTAACAAGCTATGCCAGTGGTATTAGAATTGGTTGGCTAAATGATGGTGTTATCCGAAACTGCACATTCTCAAATATTGTTATGACTGATACCAACGTTGGTATTGCAATAAAACTGCCTTACGGCGGTGAAAAAGAATATGAGCCGGGTAATTGTCCACAAGACCTTCCGCTTTACCTTGTCGATCGCGGCAGGGAAGAAACCCTTATTGAGAACTTATCCTTTAACAATATTATTATGGATGAAATATACTCTACACCCATAGCGGTTGAAATTGCAGATTGCAAGGCGACAAAATGCAAAGCGATAAGAAATTTGTTTTTTAATGGTATACACGCACGCGGTCTTGAATTCCCTTATTTTAAGGGAAGAACGGAAAACGTAATTAAAAATATTAAAATATGTAACTGTACGTTTGAAAAGGTTTCCGACGAGCAACTTCCAAATTATAAGGAGCATGGGGCTACCTGGGGAAGACCTATAAACAACACGATTTTTAATCACGTTGAAGATATTGCTTTAAACGGCACTTCATTTACAAATCTTTAAAGACAATACCCAACATTTACCGATAGAATAAAAACTTTTAATAATATATTATTTTATTATCCAACCTTGAAAGGAACGGTGAACCAATTGCTAAGGACTTTAAAGCTTATAGCTGCAATTATGGTGATTTTACAAGTGTTAACAATGGCGCTTGGTGTATCAGCACAAGTAGTGCCGCAAGAAAAGGCGGTAACACTAAACACGGGTAAAATTACAAACCAGAAAATCAGCGTAGCGACTGATGGTGAATATGAGCTATCAATCGTTTTCAAAGCGGTAGAGAGTAACACCCAAAAAATAGAATATGCAGTTAAAATAGACGGGGAATATCCGTTTTTGGGTGCCGAGCTTTTGGAAGCGCCGATAATCTATGAAGATGATGGTGATATCAGAACTTTATCAAACGGGGATCAAATAGCCCCCTCGCAAAAGGTGAAGAATGGGTATTTTAACTCCAAGCTTTACGATAAAACGGGCGTTAACGTTATGCCGTATAGGGTTAATTTAACCAAAGGCGAGCATACTGTAACCGTTCAAAATTTGGGAGACACCTTTATATTTTCTAAAATCGTATTAGGAAAACCCGAGGATATTAAAAGCTATAAGGAAGTAATGGCAGAATATTCGCAATATAAGAAGTATGACGGCAAGCAAATTGAGCTTGAGGCTGAAAAGCCGTTATACAGAAACGACTATTCGCTTACCGCAAAAGGCGATAACGGCAGTGTGGATATAAGCCCTAAAAGTGCAAGTAATTCTATAATCAATTATATTGGAGGTTCTACTTGGAGCGCTCCTTTTCAAGAGCTTACTTGGGAAATTGATGTTCCTGAGGATGGACTTTATAAAATAGGCTTTAATTTTAAGCAAAACTCTATTATTGACGGTAATGCTTACCGCTGGCTTAAAATTGACGGTAAAACTCCTTTCCTCGAAGCTACTAAAATAGGCTTTGATTATAAAACCTCTTGGCAGTATAAGGATTTAGCTGACGAAAATGGCGAAGCGTACCTTTTCTATTTACAAAAAGGAAAACGTCAATTATCTTTAAGTGTTACCTTAGCGGGTGTAGCTGATATTTACGATAGACTTAATAAAATTTCCTCAGAAATAGGCGATATGTATTTAGATATCGTAATGATTACAGGTGAAACTCCTGATGCCAACCGAGATTACGAGTTATATAAGCAAATCCCCGATTTTGAAAAGAATTTAAAAAGCTTTTACGACAGGCTTACTGCATTGTCTGAAGAACTGAATACCAGAAAAGATATTAACGGTCAATTAGACGGCGCGGTTAAAAATATGGCTCGTGTGTCAAAGCAAATGCACGATAACCGCTACGAGTCACACTTGTATTTAGATACATACTATTCATACTATCAAACCTTGTCATCTTGGCTTTACGATATTAAGAATATGGCTTTAAGCCTTGATAAAATAATAATATCCGCACCTAATAAGGAAACAGATTCGGGTGAAGCCGGCTTCTTTGAGCGTTTAGCCTTTGGCTTTAAGCGTTTTTTCCTTTCTTTTGTGGGTGACTATGCCGTAGAATCTTCTGCAAATAAGGACGCTCCTACCATTAAGCTTTGGGTTAACTGGGGTCGTGACCAAGTAAAGGTTTTAAATACACTTATACAGGAATCTTTTTCAACCAAAACGGGAATAAACGTTAAGGTTGAACAGGTAAACGCAAGCTTGGTTCAGGGTATTATTTCAAATAATTCTCCCGACTTATATCTGCACCTTGCACGAACCGAGCCCGTAAACCTTGCAATGCGTGGTGTTCTTTACGATTTATCTTCGTTTGAGGATTATGAGGAAGTATTAAAGAACTTCCAAAAGGGCGCTGAAAAGCCTTACATATATAAAGATAAGACCTACGCTTTACCTGATACACAGGGCTTCAACGTAATGTTTGTGCGTGATGATATTTTAGGTGAATTGGGAATAGCCGCTCCTGAAACTTGGGAAGATTTTCTATCCGCTACTTCAATTTTGCAAAGAAAAAATATGAACACCTACTTACCGCACATACGTATTTTAGCGGCAACAACTGTTAATACAGGCGCTGGCGGACTGTCAATTTTCCCGACAATGCTAATGCAAAACGGTGAGAGTCTTTACAACGACGAACTTAATGCTACAAATTTAGCTTCACCTACATCTGTTAAAAGCTTTAAATTCTGGACTGATTTCTACACTAAATATAAATTAAATCCTGATGCTAATTTCTATCAACGATTCAGGGTAGGAACAATACCTCTTGGAATAGCTTCCTATTCGAATTATTTAACATTTACTGTAGCTGCACCTGAAATAGCAGGTAAATGGTCTGTTCACCAATTACCCGGTGTTAAAAAGGCTGATGGTACAATTGACCGCTCAAGTGCGGGCTCGGGTACAGGCTGCGCAATTATGAACTCCAGCAAAAATAAAAAAGCCGCCTGGGAATTTTTAAAGTGGTGGGTTTCTGCCGATACGCAGTATGCGTACTCATTTAACTGTGAAACAATACTTGGTCAATCGGGCAGAACTGCTACAGCTAATGTTGAGGCTTTAAGTCGCCTTTCTTGGGATAAAGAAAGTCTTAACACCATTTTAAAGCAATGGGAAAACGTAAATGAAATTGAGGAAGTTCCCGGTAGCTATTATGTATCCCGTTCAATTGATCAGGCTTTCTGGGCGGTGTATAACGGTGAAGCTACCGAAAAAGAGGCTATTACCGACTGGTCAAGAACTTCTGATAAGGAAATTGAAAGAAAAATAGCAGAATATGCTAACAAAAAATATTAAAAAAGGAGAAAACGTATATGGCTAAACAAAGAAAAAAGTCGATGTTAAGTGGTAGTCGTTGGCAATTATATGTATTGCTTGCTCCTTTTCTTACAATATTCTCCCTTATGATAGTTTTGCCGGTTTTGGCATCGATGGTATTAAGCTTTTTCAATTTCGATATGGTATCAACACCTACCTTTGCAGGTCTTGATAACTACGTTCGTATGTTCTTACACGATGATATTTTCCCAATCGTTTTAAAGAACACAATACTTTTGGCAATACTCACAGGTCCTACAGGTTTCTTGCTTTCATTTGTACTAGCTTGGTTTATAAACGAATTCGGTAGGGGACCGAGAACGTTATTTTCCTTTATGTTCTATGCTCCGTCTTTGGCGGGTCATGCGGTATATATTTGGCAAATACTTTTCTCAAGTGACTCTTACGGTTATATTAACAGCTTTTTAATGTCGTTAGGACTCACAACCGAGCCTATTGCGTGGCTGTCAAATTCGTCATATATAGTACCTATTGTGGTAGTGGTACAGCTTTGGTCGAGCCTTGGTATTTCCTTCCTTTCAAATATTTCGGGCTTGCAAAATATTAATACCGAGCTTTATGAGGCGGGTGCTATTGACGGTATTAGAAATCGTTGGCAGGAATTGTGGTACATAACGCTTCCCGGTATGAAGCATATGCTATTGTTTAGTGCGGTTATGCAAATAGCCTCTGCTTTCTCAATAAGCAATATAATAACTCAATTGGCAGGCTATCCTACAGTGGGTTATGCGGCAGATACTATAGTTTCTTATTTGCACGATGTAGGTACGGTTAAGTACGAAATGGGCTATGCTTCGGCATTGTCAGTTATTCTTTTCTTACTTATGGTAGGTACGCGTTGGCTTACCAACAAGCTAATAAATAAGACTGGAAGGTGATAATATGAAAAAATTAAGACAATTATTACATCTTCCAAGGGTTAACGAAGCAAAACGCTATACCAGAAGCAAGGTAGGAAATTTCTTCTATTTCTTCTTTTTGTTTGCGGCAGGTGTGTTTTCGCTTCTACCGATGATATACTGTGTGGTTACATCCTTTAAGCCTTTAGATGAGTTATTGGTATTCCCACCAACACTTTTCACGGTTAAAAGACCAACGCTTAACAACTTTTTAGCATTGCCGGACTTAATTTCAAGCTTATCAGTTCCGCTTTCTCGTTATGTTTTTAACAGTATTTTTATTGCAGTTGTGGGAACGGTACTTTGTGTTATATTCTCGGCTATGTCAGCATTTGTACTTTCTAAAACCGATATTAAGCATAAGGGAATAATATTTACTGTAATTCAGTTTGCGCTTTTGTTTAACAGCTACACCTTGGCAATACCGCAGTATATTATTTACTCTACATTAGGTGTAATAAATACATATTTTGTTTATCTTTTACCGACACTTGCATCATCGATGGGCGTATTTCTGATGAAGCAGTATATGGATGGTTATGTTCCTGATGCGCTTATTGAAGCCGCTCATATCGACGGTGCGGATTGGTTCCAAATATTTGGTAAAATCATTGTGCCGATTATAAGGCCTTGTATGTTAACACTCACTTTGTTTACATTTTTGGGACTATGGAACGTAGGTAATGCCGGAACAATTTTTAGTGAACAGTTAAAAACACTACCTACCGTAATGGCGACTATAGCCACCGGCGGTCTTGCACGTACAGGTTCTTCAATGGCAGTTTCGGTAATTATGATGATACCGCCTATCTTGGTTTACTTAATCTCTCAAAGCAGTATTAAGGAAACTATGGGTAGCGCAGGAATTAAGGGATAGGGGGTTTATGATGAAAATATTTAAAACTTTTATATCCTTTATATTAATACTTTGCCTATTATCCGTTTTTACCGTATCGGCAGTTCAGCAAAAAACCGGCTCTGCACAGTCAAACGAGGTGCCTTATCAAAGCTATACATATTGGGTTGATTATAATACAAGCGAAAAAATGCCGGTATATTCTAAACCAATGTATAAAACCGATTTAATCGTTTCTGCGGCACTGTTAGGTGCAGATGAAAACAGCAAGCTTAATGATGTTGCAATAGATTCTAACGGTAAAACCTACGTGCTTGACAGCGGTAATTCAAGGATATACGTTCTTGATGCAAATTATAAACTAATATCAACTATCAAGAATATTAAATACGGCGGTAAGCCGCTAACCTTTACCGATGCGCAAGGCGTTTACGTTGATGCAAAGGGTATTATTTACGTGTGCGATACTGAAAATGCCCGTGTAATATGCTTTGATAAAAAAGGTGAAGTAGAGCAGATGCTTGTTTTACCCGAATCGGAGCTTATTCCAACGGAGTTTAAATACCGCCCTGTGAAGGTTGCGGTAGACTCAAAGGGTTACACCTATATTGCAAGCGAAGGCTCTTATTACGGCGCAATACTCTATTCGCCAAAAATGGAATTTTTAGGATTCTTTGGTGCAAATACGGTAAAATCCACACCACTAGATGTTTTGAGTAACCTTTGGAAAAGGTTAACCTCTAACGATATTAAGCGTGCAGCGGATGAGATTTCTTTGCCGTATGCTTTTACCGATATTGTTGTCGGCCCTGCAGATTTTGTTTATACCTCTACAGGTAAAGGCACAGACAATAATGTTCAAACCGGTCAAATTTGCGTATTAAATCCGGGTGGTAAAAACATTATTGCGGATGATGGTAAAAATTTTGCCGACTATAAGGTTGGTTATCATCTTTTTGCTACACTTTCTCAAAATATGAATAACCTTGATGTTGATTCTGACGGATTGATATATACCCTTGATAAAACCTACGGCAGAATATTCTGGTACGACAGTGAATGTAATTTATTCTCAGTTTTTGGCGGAAGCGCAGGTCAGGGTGAGCAAAAGGGTACGTTTTCGTTACCGTCTGCGATTGCGGTAAACGGCACCGACGTGCTTGTAACTGACTCATATAAAAACACACTTACAATATTCAAGCTTACCGAGTATGGCGCACTCGTTCGTTCGGCACAGCTTACCACCCTTTCGGGTGACTTTTCTGCAGCACTTGAAGGCTGGGAAGCAGTAATATCACAAGATACTAACTGTCAGTTGGCGTATAGAGGTCTTGGTAAAGCCTATTACGACAAGGGTGATAACAAAACGGCTATGAAGTATGCCAAAATGGGCGTTGACCGTGACACCTATGCCAAAGCTTTTGAGGTACAGCGTACCGAGCTTTTAGAAAATAACTTCCACTGGATTTTTATTGGCATTGCCGTTGTAGTGGCACTTGCGATTTTTTACAAGCTCACACTTGGAAAACGCAAGGTAAAGCTTATAAAGAATAAGCAAATAAAGCTTGCACTTTCAAGTGTGGCACACCCTGTTGAGAGTTTTCAAACTATAAAAGAAAAGGGACAGGGCTCTGTAATAATCGGTGCAGTAATACTCCTACTGTTTTACATTATCACAGTACTTAACGATACAACTGGCGGCTTTGCATTTACTGTATTTGATTCAGAAAATTACAGTGCGATTTACGTGCTTTTAAGTACAGTAGGTCTTGTGTTACTTTTTACCATTTCAAACTGGTTGATATGCACGCTTGCGGGCGGTATAGGTAAGCTTAAGGAAATCTTTATAGTAACCTGCTATAGCTTAATTCCTATGGTAGCTTTTAGGTTATTAAGAATTGTTCTTACCCACGTTCTTATCCCTGATGAAGCGGCTTTCCTTAACGTTTTTGCAGTGTTGTGCTTGTTATATACGTTATTTATGCTGATAATTGGTATTATGCGTGTTCACGATTATGAGTTTGGCAAATTTATTGCAACCACAATTGTCACAATAATCGGAATGGTGATAATTGTTTTCCTGTTGTTCCTTACCTTTATGTTGATACAGCAGGTTCTTAACCTTGTAAGCACAGTTTATATTGAAATTAGATACAGATAGAGGGTGATGCTACTTGAAAAATACATTTATTAAAATAATTGGAATAATCCTTGTGTTTTCTTGTATGTTATCCCTATTAACAGGCTGTAGTGGAAACGGAAAGGCATCTTATGCGAAAACCTTGCCTTTTTCAAAGCTTCAATATAAAGAAAACACTATAACAGGTGGAGAAATTTGTCAAAACAATCGCTTCACAATGTCTTGGAACGATGAATATAAGCAGGTTGTAGTAACGGATAAGAAGGATGGTACGCGCTACAGTACAATGCCTACCGATGCAATGAAGGTGCAGTACGATTCCGACGGCTTTGAAATAATGAATAACGTTCAAATAGAATCGCCGATCATTGTTCATTACTACGACCCAGAAACTCTTTCGGAAAAAAATGCCTTCGGTTCACTTGATGCTATCGACGGCGGTGAGATTTTTGCCGAGGCAGTTGATAATGGTGTTAAAGTTACCTACGTTTTCTCTTCTCACGAGATTGCCGTTTCGGTAATTTATAAGTTAAACGAGGATAGCTTTGAAATTTCTGTAGACCCCAAAGAAATTTACGATAACGGTAAAACCTTTGTGACGGGGGTTGCAGTAGCTCCGTTCTTATGTTCTCTTAAAAACGATAGCAAGGAAAGCTACTTGTTTATCCCTGACGGCAGCGGCGCAATAATAGAGCCGCAGGTTATTGATATCATAGGTCGTCAAGGCGGTACTCGTGTTTACGGTGAGGATATAACTGTAAATGATTTTACACTTACCTCCTTTACAGAAAAGGTTAATATGCCTATTTTCGGTAAAAAGCAGGGCGATAGCGCCGTGCTAGGAATAATAACTTCTTCGGCAGAGCGTGCATACTTAAATTGGGATATCGGTTCTTCAGCAAAGAAGTATTCTTCGATTTATCCTTTCTTTAGGATAAGGGGCTATGATATTGTAAAAAGACCTTCGGGATTTGTAATGAGTCTTGCCGAAATTCCCCTTTATGATGAATATATAACCGAAGAATTACTTGCTGTTACGTATTATCCTCTCAGCGGTAAGGATGCAAATTACAGCGGTATGGCCAAAACCTACCGTAATTACCTTGAGAAAAACGGTCTTATTAAGAAGAGTAATCAAAACCAGATTGGCGCCACTATTAGAATACTTGGCGGCATTAATCAGAAGACCTATAATTTTGGTATGCCTTCTACCGAGCTTTCGGCACTTACTACCGTGAGCCAGGCTGAGGAAATTGCAAAATATTTTGATGATAAAATCAATAGTGACATTATTATCTCGCTAGTTGGCTTTGGAAAAAGCGGTCTTGATATTGGGGAGATAGGTGCAGGTTTTGAAATAGCATCAAAGTTTGGCAGTAAATCGGACATATCATCACTTATAAACTACTGTAAAAAGAGCAATACAAAGCTATTTATGGATTTTGATATAGTAGGCTTTAATGAAAGCGGTAACGGTTTTTCAACCTCAAGCGATACGGCAAAATCGTTTGACGGACAAACGGTATATCTTGATTTTTACAACAATATTACCCGTAACGCTGGCTCGCAGACTTCATATATGCTGCTTAACCGCGCAAGACTTAGCGATGCTGCAAACAAAGCGGTAGACACTATAAAGGAATACGGCTTTAGCGGTGTTTCGTTGTCCTCGCTTTCAAATACAGCATACTCCGATTTTTCAAAGACTGGTGCCGGTGTTTCGGGCGGACTTTCTACCGACGTAGCAAGCATTTTAAATAATTGCGCTAAAAACACCGCAGTATTGACCAGCAATTCAAACATATATGCGGTAGGCGCTTCAAATTACGTTACCGAAACACCTATTACTTCATCACAGTTTGATATAACAAGCTGCGATGTTCCGTTTTATCAAATGGTGCTTAGAGGCTACGTGCCTATGAGCAGCACCTCGATAAACACCTCGGTTGATTATAAAACGGCTGTTTTAAAATGTATTGAATCGGGAATAGCGCCGTCTTTTACGTTAAGCTATACCTACGACAACAGCTTTGCTTCTGCAAAGTTTTCGGCTATTCCGGTTTCGCATTTTAGCGGTCAACGTGAAAAGATTGTGCAAACTGTAAACCAAGTAAACGCTATTTTGGAAAAGACTTCCGATGCCGCTATTTTGTGGCACGGGGCAAATAAAAATGGACTTCGCGTAACCAAGTTTGATAACGGCGTTACCATTGCTGTAAACTACGGCGATAAGGATGTCGCTTATCAAGGTAAAAAGGTTGCCGCCAAGGATTATATTGTATTGGAGGGATAGGAAATGATTCGTAAAGTTAAGCCTAAAAGCCTTGAACGTTTAAAAGAACGCTATGCGTTTATGTTTATCTCTCCGTGGATAATAGGAATGATTATTTTCTTTCTTTTTCCAATATTTCATTCTATTTACTTAAGCTTTGCCAATTTGACCATTGGCACTGAGGGTGTTTTAACAGAGTTTGTTGGTTCTGAAAACTATTATAAAATACTTGTTACCGACCCCGAGTATCTTGATAATGTTTTAGATGCGTTTAAGAATATCTTTATTTCGGTACCGTTTATTTTGGTTGTAAGTATGGTGTTAGCACTCTTATTAAACGGTAAGTATAAGGGTAGAATATTTTTTAGAGGTCTTTACTTCTTACCCGTTATTATTGCAAGCGGTTCGGTGCTGCAGTTGTTTTTAACCGCAGGCTCAACTAATGCAACCGAAGCCGCAGTTTCAGATGCCGCGGGATTTAATTTAATTGATTTTGACGCAGTTCTCGGCGGACTTAACTTACCATCGTTTTTAGAGGATTATATTTCACTCGCTTTAAGTGAAATATTTATGCTTGTGTGGCAAAGCGGTATACAAACTATACTTATTATTGCGGGATTGCAGTCTATACCCGACCTTCATTACGAGGTTGCCCGTGTAGAGGGAGCAAACGCTTGGGAAACATTTTGGTTTGTTACCTTCCCACAGCTTATAAGAACAATGGTATTGGTAATAATATTTACCATTATCGAGGTTTGCGCCGCTAATACAAATGGAATCATATCCGCAGCATACCGAAAATTTAATGATATTGAATATGGTGTTGGCTCGGCAATGCTGTGGTTCTATTACATTTTTGTTGCGGCGGTTATGCTAATAATATTCTTTATTTATCAAAGAGTATTTGTTAAGAAATGGGGTGAAAGCGCATGATGAAGGCTTCCCCTGTGAAAATAAAAAAGCGATTGCTTTCGGGCGGGGTCAGCGTATTTCGCTATTTAATGCTGATTGTAATAGGTTACATAGTTATTTATCCGCTGTTCTATATGTTAAGCGGTTCTATAAAACCGCTTGAGGCACTTCTTGACGTAAGGTTTATATGGGTGCCAAGGCATATTTCGTTTGATTATTTTAAAACCGCGTTTGAATACCTCGATTTCTTGCCGTCATTAGGCAGAACTTTTTCGTTGCAAATAGTATCGGCTTTTATAGAGGTGTTTATATGTGCTGCTATTGCTTACGGCTTCTCAAGGTTTGAGTTTAGAGGTAAGCGTATAGCAACAGCATTTTTGATGTTGTCGTTAATGGTTCCGCTGCCGATGTACAGTTTATCCCTTTCGGTTAACTTTAGACAGCTTGACTTTCTTGGAATTTTAGGCCTTTTTGACCGTTTGACGGGAGTGGACCTGCGTCTTAATATTTTTGATACCGATTTGGTTTATTGGTTGCCTTCGCTATTTGGTGTGGGAATCCGCGCCGGAATGCTTATATATATTTATATACAGTTTTTCAAGGGCTTACCTAAAGAACTTGAGGATGCAGCTTATGTTGACGGTGCAGGGCCATTAAGAACATTTTTACAAATTGCGTTACCCTCATCTTCAGTTGTAATAGTAACAGTTACAGTTTTGTCGATTGTATGGCATTGGAATGAAAACTTTTTGGCTTCATTATGTTTTACAAATCAAACAAGACCGCTTTCGGTTATGATATCCCAAATCGAAGTGCCGCTCCACCAAGACGGCTTGTGGTTGGGAACTCAACCAATAGCTAACACAATAGTTTTCGCATCTTGTCTTTTATTTATAGCCATACCGTTGGTTCTATATCTAATACTTCAAAGGAAGTTTGTAAAGAGTATAGACCGCGTTGGAATAACAGGTTAATCTTACTTTAAAATTTAATGTAAAAAAGGAGAAAACATTTATGAAAAAGCAAATTTCAAGAATCTTAGCTTTATTGCTGGTGCTTACCATGGTGTTTACACTTGGTGGCTGTAACAACGGCAAAGACAACAACGACGGCGGAACCTCTTCTGAAGTTCAGGGCGGCGAGCTCCTTGATTTCGGTGATGAAAAGGGTGAAGGCTTCGATGTTGAAGATGGTAAGGGCGATAAAGGTAACTCAGGGAATTCCGGTACTACAAAGCCTCTTGGTTCAGGTGTATCCATTACCGATGAGGATAAGGTAGAATTCGACACTAAAGATCCCTTTGCAGATATTCCGAAGCGTCTTAAGGGCTCTACAGTTGTTTTTGCTTGTTGGGGTGACGAAGGTCACGACAAGTATAAGAAGGTATATCAAGAATTCACAAAGAAGACCGGTATTAAGGTAGAAGTACGCAACGTTGACCAAAGTAATTACGTTGCAACCGTTACACAGCAAATTGCTGCGGGTAACTCTCCCGATGTTTTGGTTGACTGCTATAATTTTGCAAGCCAAATTGAAATACTTCAGCCCATTCAAAACCTTATAGACATAAAAGATCCATTCTGGGATCCGAACATCATTAAAATTTCCACTATAAAGGGAAATACATACGAAGTAAACTCAAATAAGAGCTGCTGGCAAGGTCATCAGTTTATTGTTTATAATAAAAAGTTATTTGCAACCAATTCTATTATGTCTCCCGGAGATTATTATAAGCGCGGACAATGGACATACGAAAATGCGCTCAAGTGTATGCGAGATATAACCAAAATCTCGGGCAATTACGGCGGCGTTATCATGCCCGACCTTGTTGCAGCGTCTATGGGTACTCCTATTATTTCTTATGATACTAAGAAGACTAAGTTTAGTAACAATATAACTGCACCTAACGTGCTTGCAGGTTATCAATTCTATGCAACCATTAAGGAAGAAAAGATTTGGGAAACCGGTATGTGGTATACCCACTTCAACAACGGAAATGTAGGCGTTTACGATGGTAACGTATATTCTATTAAGTTTAACGGACGTTTCTCTACCATTGAGGATAGCGCACTCGCAGCTGTTCCGATGCCTTCATCATATCAGGGCAAGCCTTGTAAGCAGGTTGGTGTTTACCGTGCATACGGTATAGCTAAGAATGCTAAGAACCCCTCAGCTGCTGCATATTTCTTAAGATGGTTCCTTGATTATTCCAAGTACGAGGATGCAGGTGTTAAGGTATTCAAGAACAACGATGTTAAGAATTTCTACTACAACACCTATGTTCCACTTATTGAAAAGGAAGGCATTAACTATAGCTTCTATGATACTGCTTGCGGATACTTAAATAAGGATTCCAATACCTTTATTATGGTAGATGATAGCGGCAAGGCTCAAATTAACGGCTTGCTCGATTCTAAAAAGAATGAGCTTGACAGTGCTGTTAAAGCACTTAATGCTAAGCTTAAATAATCCTATTTAAAAAATGATATGCAACCCAAAAATTTTACACTTTTGGAGTTGCATATCAATAAAGCCTCTCAGATAAAAAATCATATTTTCATGATTAGGAGGATAAAAATGAAAAAAAGTATATCTTTGATAATATCAATTTTATTGGTATTATCAACAGTATTCACTGTTCCCATGGTTTTTGCTAAAAATAAAGCAGTTAGCATAACCAATACCTTTGATGAAGCGGGTTGGATACCTACGGATGCCAATTTGGCTTTGGCTACACCCGACGGTGCTAACGGCAACGCGCTTAAAATTAACGGTATTGATAATAATGCTGTACGTTATCACAAAATCTACAATCCTGAAAAGGTATCAGGTCAGTATGTGGATTACAAGCCGGCAGCAAAAACAACTTACAAATTAACCTTCCGTTATCTTACAAGAAGCCTTGAAAATGATATAAGTATTAATGTTAGAGGTGTTTCGGGCGGTAATACAGGCGACGTAATAATAAGAGCTGTTAATGTTAAAAAATGCTTGGATTTATCCGAATATAAGTGGGATACAGCAGTAGCTTATTTCACAACACCCGATGCC